>DATKFM010000082.1:0-29360 GCA_035544395.1 Verrucomicrobiia bacterium | reverse complement strand
GGCGCTATGTGCTGGCCCATCTCGCCGGCCGCCGCGTCGTCGAGATGGTGCGTGAAGACATCAGGATGTCGAAGATCCTGACCCGCAAGGCGTTCGAGAATGCGATCCGCGTCAATGGCGCCATCGGCGGCTCCACCAATGCCGTGATCCATCTGCTGGCGATCGCTGGCAGGATCGGCGTCGATCTGTCGCTGGACGATTGGGACAAGCTTGGCCAGCAGGTGCCTTGCTTGGTGAATCTGATGCCGTCCGGCAAGTACCTGATGGAGGATTTCTACTATGCCGGTGGCTTGCCCGCGGTCATGCGCGAGCTCGGCGATCTGATCCATGGCGATGCGATGACGGTGTCCGGCAAGACTATCGCCGAGAACATCAAGGAGGCTGAGTGCTTCAACCGCGATGTCATTATGAGCCGCGGTGAACCCTTCAAGCCCATGGGCGGCATCGTGGTGCTGCGCGGCAATCTGGCGCCGAACGGCGCAGTGCTGAAGCCGTCGGCGGCGACGCCTGAGCTGCTGCGCCACAAGGGACGGGCCGTGGTGTTCGAGAACATCGATCACTACAAGCAGCGGGTCGACGATCCGGCGCTGGATGTCGATGAGAATTGTGTGCTCGTGCTCAAGAATTGCGGACCGAAGGGCTATCCCGGCATGGCCGAAGTCGGCAACATGCCATTGCCGCAGAAAATCTTGAAGAAAGGCGTGCGCGACATGGTGCGCATTTCCGACGCCCGCATGAGCGGCACGGCCTATGGCACGGTGGTCCTGCATACAGCGCCTGAAGCAGCGACCGGCGGGCCGCTGGCGCTGGTGCGCGACGGCGACATGATTGAGCTGGATGTGGACAAGCGGCGTCTGCACCTGGGCGTTACCGATGAGGAATTGGCCGTCAGGCGCAAGGCCTGGAAGGCGCCGGAGCCCTCGATGGAAACGGGCTATCAGCGCCTTTATATCGATCATGTGCTGCAGGCGGATCGCGGTTGCGATATGGACTTCCTGGTAGGTAGGCGGGGCGCGGCGATCCCCCGGGAGTCACACTGAGGGCCCAACCTAGACATGCATGGCGGCTGCGATTGACAACGCTAATCAATTGTATGAGGAATAGACTTTAGGGACACGACCCCGCCTCTGACCGCGCCGGGAGAATGCGCGGCGGGACGGCGGCCATGGGAGGATCGGGTTGACCGAGGATCGCGGCGGGATACACACCTATTCCCAGCGCAGTCTGCATGGGCAGGTCGCCCATGACATCGGCGAGCGCATCCTCCGCGGCGATCTTTCGCCCGGCGAAATCCTGCCGAACGAAGCCGATTTCAGCATCCGCCTGAAGGTGAGCCGCACCGCGCTGCGCGAAGCCATCAAGGTTCTGGCCGCCAAGGGCCTGGTGGAATCCCGGCCGAAAACGGGCACGCGCGTACGGGCGCGGCATGATTGGAACCTGCTGGATCCCGATGTGCTCGCCTGGCAGCTTGCCGCCGGGCCAGTCGACCGCTTCGTTCGCGACCTGATGGAGCTGCGGCAGATCATCGAGCCGCAGGCAGCGGCCATTGCCGCCCGTCAGGCGAAGGCGCCGGAGATCCGGGCGATCGAAGACGCCTACCACGATATGGAGAAATCCGCTGATCGGCCGGAGCACTGGGCCGAACACGATATCCGTTTTCATCGCGCCATCCTGCTGGCAACCGGCAATGAACTGATCCGGCCGCTGGCCGCGACGATTGAAGCCGCCTTGGCGGCCGGCTTCCGACTGGCCGGATTGATGCCTGTCGATGCGCGCGAGCTGTCGCTGCCGTTGCACAAAGCCATGCTCGACGCCATCAGGAAGCGCAATCCTGAGGCGGCGCGGGCGGCAACTGTAAAGCTGCTTGGCGAGTCGGAGGCCGATCTGAAGAATCTGCTCGCAAGCAATGCCAAGCTGGCGGCGGCTATCGTTCCGCCGCGCCGGCGCAAATGGTCGATAAAGAAGGTGCGGCGCTGAGTTGATGCGCACGGACCCGGCATGAGTGTTTTGGAAAACGTCAACGAGGAGGAACCAAATGCTGTTGAAACTTGCTCTACCGATTTTTGTCGGCGTCGTGGGATTTGCCGCGACGTCAGCGATGGCGCAATCGACCGGCTCGGTCGACAAGGCCGTCGGCGGCTATAATTTCGACGAGGCCGCGAAGGAAAAGGACACAACGAAGAAGTTCAACTCAGATGACGGCAAGCTGACCTTCGCCATCATCACCCACACGGCTGGCAACGGCTTCTTCGATCCGACCTATGTCGGCGCGAAGGTCGCCGCGGATGCATTTGGCGTCAATCTGATCATGCTGGGCTCGGAAGCGCCCGTTGATGACATTCCGCGCGAATTGGAGATCCTGAACCAGATCATCCAGGATCCGACCATCGACGGCATCATCCTGACCACGCCGCAGTCGGGCGCCTATGACGACATCGTCGCCAAGGCCTTCGAGCGCGGCATTCCGGTGGCGACGACCAACAGCTTCGATCCCATCATCAAGAACCGGAATCAGATCTCCCACACCGGCCAGGATGCGTCGGCGGCGGCGATCGGCGGCGAGGCGATGGCGGATTGCGTGCTGGCGGCCGGCAAGGGCGGCAGCATCATCTTCCCGAACACCACCACGCTGGGCAATGTCGAGGTCAACAACCGCATCACCGCGGCTTTCCAGGCGACGGTGAAGAAACTGGAAGCGGCGGGCAAGCTGGCCGACTACAAGGTCGACGCGGGTCCGGAGAACATCGGCATCGACGTGGACGCCAACAACATCGTGGGCTCGATCGTCAGCCTGATCGAATCCCGCGGCGATGTGGTCGGCATCATGGGCGCCAACGGATTCGTCACGCCGGCGATTGCCGATGCGGTGTCCCAGCTCGGTAATGGCGACAGCGTCTGTTCCTACGGCTTCGATCTCGGCCCGAAGCAGCTCGATGCGATCCGCTCCGGCGCGCTTGACGGCGCACTCGGGCAGCAGCCGTTCCTGCAGGGTTTCTGGCCGGTGGCGCAGCTCTACCTGCAGATCGACCGCGGCGTTTCCGCAGCCGACCTGGATACCAAGGCGCAACTCGTAACGAAAACCAATGTCGACCTCGTCGGCAAGCGTTACGAGAACTAGAATCTGTCGCGATAGCTAGGCGGTAAAACCGCGCCGTCCCTTCCGCGCGATCGGGAGGGGCGGCGCGGCTGTTCCCCGGTACAGAGCGCATGCCACAGAACATGAAAAAATTCATGGGCGCGATCGGCGGTTGGGAAGCCGGGCTGATCTTGTTCATGATCCTGCTGTACATTATCGGCACCTGGATCAATCCGGTCTTCTTCGGCAATGCCGATGCGCTGGCTTCGGTGCTGCGCGACGCGGCGCGCTTTGGCGTCATGGCCGTGGGCATGTCGTTCGTCATCATCAATCGCGATCTGGATCTTTCGGTCGGATCGACGGTCGGCCTGGTGGCAGTTGTCTTCTCCATGGCGGTGGCGCCGAGTTTCTACAATTTTTCACCCTGGATTGGCATTGTCGCCGGGCTGGTGGTTGGTGTGGGCATCGGCCTGATCAACGGCGTCCTCGTAACCTATCTGCGGGTGCCGGCTTTCATCGCCACGCTCACCATGCTGTTCATCGGCCGCGGACTCGTGCTTGGCCTGACCGGCGGGCAAAACATCGGCTTTGCCGCCAAGGGCGGCGATCCATTCTTCCTGCTGGGCGTGAATAACGGGCTGGGCTTCAACAACCAGATCATCCTCTTCGTCATCGTCGCCATCATCGGCGGCCTGGTGCTGGCCTACACCCGCTGGGGCTATGAGACCTATGCCACCGGTGGCAACGCCCTGGCGTCCGGCTATGCCGGCATCAATACCAACAAGGTGCGCATCCGCGCCTTCGTTCTCTCCTCCCTATGCGCCACGATAGCCGGCTTGATGAACATGGCGCAGGACAAGGGCGCCCACAGCCAGTACGGGCAGGGCGCCGAGCTGATCGTCATTGCCGCCGTCATCATCGGGGGCGCCAGCATTCTCGGCGGCCGCGGCCGCATCTTCGGCGCCTGCCTGGGCGCGGTGCTGATCGTGCTGATCGACAAGGTGCTGCGCGAGGGCATTCCGATCACCCGCACGATCGATGTGGGCGGCACCATGATGGAAGTGCGGGCAATGGCGCAGCTGCCGCCGGGCGCCGTGCCGGCGTTCCTCGGCCTGATCCTGCTGGCCGCAGTGCTGATCGAGCCCTGGATCATCCGGCGGCGCCTGCTGGCCCGGCTGATTGCCCGGTTGCGCGGCTTGCCGCCGCCACCGGCCGCGGTGGATAGCATCGCCATCGAATCCGTGCGCACCATCGGCACCCGCGCCACGGCACGTGAGGTTACGGGAAGTTGGCTGTCACAGATGATGGCGCGGCGCGAGGCGGCGGCGATCATCTTTGCCATTGTATTGTGGCTCATCGGGTATCTCTTGCGGCCCGATTTTTGGGGCAGCCTCGACAACTCATTCAACTTGCTGCTGGCCTTCAGCGAAATCGGTCTGATGGCCGTCGGCATGGCCTATGTGATGCGTGGCGGCGATGTCGATCTCTCCGTGGGATCGGTTCTGGCATTGGCCGCAGCGACCACAGCCTTCCTGATGAAGATGATGGGCGCGCCACCATTGGTCGCCGCGCTGATCGGATTCACTGCCGGCATGATCGCCGGCATGTTCAGCGGCTTCCTTGCCACCAAAGCAAGGCTACCGGCCTTCGTCGCCACGCTCTGCATGTTCTACATCGCCCGCGGCATAGCCGCCTGGCTGGTTGCCGGCCGTCAGCTCAACCAGTTTCCCGAAAGCTACAACCTGATGGGCCGCAAGGTGATCGAGATTCTCCGTTACTACGGAGTCGCCTTGGCGCCGGACAGTTTCATGGGCCGGCTCGCCGGCGCGGTCAGCACGCAGACCGTCGTCCTCGCCGTCGTCGCCGTGATCTTCGCAATCATCCTCTGGCGCTCGCCCTTCGGCTACAAGGTGACGGCGGTGGGCGGCAACCGGCGCGCGGCGGGCTATGCGGGGATAAACACGGATCGCGTGCGGTTTCTCAGCCTGCTGTTCTGCTCCATGTGCGCGTCGCTGGCGGGCTTGATCTATGTGGCGTATTTCCGGTCCTTCAATCCGTCGGCCGGCACGTTGCGCGAGCTGGATGTGATTGCCGCAGCGGTGATCGGTGGCGCCAGCATCTTCGGCGGCTACGGATCCGTGCTCGGCGCCCTGGCCGGGGCCATGGTGATCACGCTGATCCGCGCGCTGCTGTCGCTGCAGATCATCAGCTCCGACGGCAAGTCCTTCGTGATGCCGCAGCATTGGGTGAATGTCGCGATCGGCGTCATCTTGATCATCGCCGTGCTCGGCGATATCTGGTTGCGGCAGGAACGCATTCTCGCGCGATTCATCCCAAAATTCACCGGCAGAGGCAGGGAGCAGACGGCATGACGGCAACGAAACCCCCGGTCGTGGAGATGCGCGCAATTTGCAAGGCCTTCGGCGCCGTGCAGGCGCTGCAGGATGTGTCGCTGCGGCTGATGCCCGGTGAAATCCTCGGTCTGGTGGGCGACAATTCGGCGGGAAAATCGACATTGATGAAGATTCTGTCCGGCGCCTATCAGAAGGACACCGGCGAAATTCTAATCGATGGCAACGCGGTGCACTTTCGCAGCCCGCAGGAATCGCGCGACCGCGGCATCGAGATGATCTATCAGGATTTCGCACTCTGCGGAAACATGGACATTGCGTCGAATATGTTTCTGGGGCGGTGGCCAAAGAAGGGTTGGTTCGTCGACCGGACCAAGATGGAGGCTGATGCCGGCGTGATCCTGAAGAAGCTGAAGGTCGATGTCGCCTCGGTGCGGCTCAAGGTGGAGAGCCTGTCGGGCGGCCGGCAGCAATCGGTGGCCATTGCCCGCGCGATCAGTTCCGATCCCCGGGTCGTGATCCTGGACGAGCCGACGGCGAATCTTTCGGTCACGGCGACAAAGCAGCTTCTAGACACGATGCTGGAGTTGAAGAGTCATGGCGTGGCGCAGATCATCATCAGCCACAGGCTGAATGACATTTTCGCCGTCGGCGACCGGGTCATGGTATTGAAGCGCGGCCGGCTGGTCGGCGATCGGATCATCGGCCAGACTTCCGAGAACGAAGTGCTGGGGATGATCGTTCAGGGCGAAATTGCAGCTTAGACCATTGTAATTTGCAGGAGCTGGTTGATGGCAAGTTTTGCGACATATCCAAGCTTGAAAGACAAAGCGGTTTTTGTGAGCGGCGGCGGATCGGGTATCGGCGCGTCGATCGTGGAAAATTTCTGCGCTCAGGGATCGAAAGTTGCCTTCGTCGACGTCGCCAAGGAAGAGTCGCAAAAGCTGGTGAAGGACCTGGCCGGTCGGAAGTTGCCGGCGCCGATGTTCATTCACTGCGACATCACGGATACGGAGGCGCTGCAGCGGGCGATTTCGGACGCAAAGGCGAAGCTCGGCCCGTTCCGTGTGCTGGTGAACAACGCCGCCCACGATCAGCGGCATGCCATCGACGAGGTGACGCCGAAATACTGGGATGAACGGGTGGCGGTGAATCTGAAGCATCAGTTCTTTGCCGCGCAGGCCGTCTACAAGGACATGGCAGCCGCCGGCGGCGGATCCATCGTTAACTTCGGCTCCATCTCCTGGATGAAGAAGCAAGGCAATATGCCGGTCTACACGACGTCCAAATCGGCGGTGCAAGGTCTCACCTGCGCGCTGGCCCGCGACTTGGGGCCGATGAATATCCGGGTCAATACGGTGGTGCCCGGCTGGATCATGACCGAGCGTCAGCTCAAGCTGTGGCTCACGCCGGAGGCAGAGGCAGATCTGATGAAAGGGCAATGCATCAAGCGCAAGCTGGTGCCTGACGACATTGCCCGCATGGTGCTGTTTCTGGCCTCCGATGACAGCGGCGGCTGCAGCGGCCAGCACTACATCGTTGACGGCGGCTGGGTCTAGGAGACCGCAGGGTATCGCACTATGACGGCGCTGGTTCTGATTGCCCTGGATTGGGGCACGACCAACTTGCGGGCCTATCTGGTGGGCTCGGGCGGCGAGGTCATCGCGCGGGAAGAGCGGCCTTTGGGTATCATGCAGGTGGCCAAGGCGGATTTCGCCGGGGCTCTGGGTGAAACGCTGAAGGCTTGGCTGCCGCTGAAACCCGGCTTGCCGATAGTAGCCTGCGGCATGATCGGCAGCCGCCAGGGCTGGCGCGAGGCGCCGTATGTTGCCTGTCCGGCGGCGGCGGCCGATGTCGCACGGGGCATGGTCCCAATGGAGTGGCGCGACGGCCATCAGGTGTTGCTCATCCCCGGCATTTCCTGCCGCGATGGCCAGGGCGTGCCGGATGTCATTCGTGGCGAGGAAACCCAGATCTTTGGCGCCGTCACCGGCGATGGCGGTCTCTTTCTGCTGCCGGGAACCCATAGCAAATGGGTGGCGGTGGAGAAAGGCCGCATCATCAGTTTCGCCACCTTCATGACCGGGGAAGTCTTCGGTGTGCTGCGGCAGCACAGCATCCTCGGCCGCACGATGCAGGGCGAGGGGATCGATGAGGGCGGCTTCCGGCGCGGGGTGGCCGCGGCGGCCAAGGGCGGCGGCGCGCTGCTTCATGGGCTGTTCGGCGCGCGGACGATGAACCTGTTCGGCGAACTGGCCGAGCAGGAAGGGGCGGGCTACCTCTCCGGCCTGCTCATCGGCACGGAGTTGCTGGAGGCGCCGCGCGTTGTCGGCATTGCCGGCAAGCCGTCCTCCATCGGTCTCATCGGGCAGCCGCAGCTCTGCCGGTCCTATGCCATGGCTGCGGCCGAGTTGGGGTACGCGACCTCGGAGGCGGCGCCCGATGCGGCGTTGCATGGTATCTGGCGGCTCGCCTGCGCCCGCGGGCTGGTGAAGGAGGCGGCATGAGTCAGGAATTGCAGTCATGGCTGGCTCGCTGTCCGCTGGTGGCCATTCTCCGGGGCCTCCGGCCGGATGAGGCCGAGGAAGTGGGTGGGGCGCTGACCGCGGCAGGCTTTGCCATTATCGAGGTGCCGCTGAATTCACCCGCGGCGTTCGACAGCATCGGGCGTCTTTCCGCCAGCTTCGGCGCCAAGGCACTGATCGGCGCCGGCACGGTGCTCGATCCCGCCGATGTCGAGGGGGTGAAGGATGCCGGCGGCCGGCTGGTTGTAATGCCCCACGGCGATCCCACAGTCATCAAGGCGGCAAAGGCGGCGGGCATGCTCTGCATCCCCGGCGTCGCCACGCCGACAGAGGCCTTCGCGGCGCTGAAGGCCGGCGCCGATGCGCTGAAGCTGTTTCCCGCCGAAACCCTGCCCCCGGCGTCGGTCAAGGCCTGGCGCGCGGTGCTACCGAAATCCGTCCCGCTGCTGATGGTCGGCGGCATCACGCCGGAGAAGATCCCGGGCTATCTCACGGCCGGCGCCACCGGTTTCGGCACCGGCGGCCAGCTGTTCCAGCCGGGCTGCGAAATTGCCGCGCTGCGGAAACAGGCGGCGCGCTACGTGGCGGCGTTGCGGCAAAGTTCCTAGTTCGCCCCGAACCATTTAACCCGCTACCACAGCGCCGCGCATTTGTTGACACAACGGCGCCGTTGACGGCGCTAGTCCGCGACAACAACATACTTCCCGATAAAGACGGCGTTTCGGCAGCTTGCAGCAAGCCTGCCGATGCGCGGCGCGCATGGCATAGGGAGGATAGTATGCAGTTAAGCCGGGACGACCTGCTCAAGGCCTACAAGCGGATGCGCATGATCCGCGAGTTCGAGGATGCCGTGCATGACGAGTTCTCCGCCGGCAACATCCCCGGTTTCGTGCATCTCTATGCCGGCGAGGAGGCATCGGGGGTCGGCATCTGCATGCATCTCGAGGATCGCGACTGCATCGCCAGCACGCATCGCGGCCACGGCCATTGCATCGCCAAGGGCTGCGACGAGCAGGGAATGATGCAGGAAATCTTCGGCAAGAAGGACGGCCTCTGCGGCGGCAAGGGCGGTTCGATGCATATCGCCGATCTCTCCAAGGGCATGATGGGCGCCAACGGCATCGTGGGCGGCGGGCCGCCGCTGATCTGCGGCGCGGCGCTGACAGCCAAGACACTCAAGACCGGCGGAGTGGCGATCGCATTCGTCGGCGATGGCGGCTCCAATCAGGGCACGACGTTCGAGTCCTACAACTTGGCGAAGATCTGGAATCTGCCGGCGGTCTTTGTGGTCGAGGACAACGGCTACGCCGAGAGCACGGCGTCGAAATGGTCTGTCGGCGGCAGCCAAGTGGGCCGCGGCAAGGGCTTCGGCATGCCGGCGGTTGAAGTTGACGGTTCGGACTTCTTCGCCGTCTACGATGCCGCTCGCGAGGTGATCGACCGGGCGCGGAGCGGCGGCGGGCCTAGTCTGATGCATGTAAAGGTCATGCGTTACTACGGGCATTTCGAGGGCGATGCCTCGACATACAAGTCGGCTGACGAAGTAGCCAAATACAAGACGACGAACGATCCGCTCTCCGTGTTCCGCAACCGCGTCACGCAAGCTCATCTGTTGGACAGCAAGTCGCTCGACGAGATCGACAAGCAGTGCAAGCAGCATATCCAGCAATGCGTGGCGACGGCCAAATCGTCGGCGGTGCCGACCGAAGCGGATCTGCTCACCGACGTCTATACGTCGGCGTATTAGGGAGGGCGCTGTCATGGCCAAGAAAACCTACCGTCAAGCCATCAACGAAGCGCTCCGCCAGGAAATGGAGCGCGATCACCGGGTCATCCTGATGGGCGAGGATGTCGCCGGCGGCCTGGGCGCGCCGGGTGAGCAGGACGCCTGGGGCGGCCCGCTGGGCGTCACGAAGGGACTGATGCCGAAGTTCGGCCGCGACCGTGTGCTGGACACGCCGATCTCCGAGAGCGCGTTCATCGGCGCCGCTGCGGGTGCCGCAGCCACGGGCCTGCGACCGGTGGCGGAGCTGATGTTCGTCGATTTCCTCGGCGTCTGCTTCGACCAGATCTTCAACCAGGCCGCAAAGTTCAAATACATGTTCGGCGGCAAGGCGATCACGCCGATGGTGATCCGCACGATGTATGGCGCCGGATTCCGAGCCGCGTCCCAGCACAGCCAGTGCCTCTATCCGATCTTCACCCATATCCCTGGTCTGAAAGTAGTGCTGCCGAGCAACGCCTATGAGGCCAAGGGCCTGCTGGCCCAGGCGATCCGCGACGACGATCCCGTGATCTTCTTCGAGCATAAGGCGATGTATGACGAGACCGCCGAGGTGCCTGATGACGCCTACACGATCCCGTTCGGCGAGGCGAATGTCTGCCGCGAGGGCGACGACGTCACGATCATCACCATGGGCCGCATGGTGAATTTCTCCAACCAGGTGGCCGACAAATTGGCCAAGGAGAAGATCGGCGTCACCGTGGTTGATCTGCGCACGACCTCGCCGCTGGACACCGAGACCGTGCTGGAAACGGCATCGGAGACCGGCCGCGTGGTGGTGGTGGACGAGGCCCATCCCCGCTGCAACATGGCGGCGGATATCTCGGCGCTGATCTGCCAGGAGGCATTCGACGATCTGAAGGCGCCAATCAAGATGGTCACCGCGCCCCACTGCCCGGTGCCGTTCTCGCCGGCGCTGGAGGACTTGTATGTGCCCAGCCCGGCAAAGATCGAGGCGGCCGTCCGCGCCGTGATGGGGAAAGCCTGATGGCCGGCGAGATCCATTCTATCGTCATGCCAAAATGGGGCCTGGCGATGGAGGAGGGAACGGTCACCGCCTGGCAGATCGCCGAGGGAGCGACGATCGCCAAGGGCCAGGAGATCGCCGATATCGAGACGTCGAAGATCGCCAACGTGTTCGAGAGCCCGGTGTCGGGCAAGGTGCGCCGGCTGGTGGCGCCGACAGGCGAGGCCCTGCCGGTGGGGGCGCTGCTGGCGGTGGTGGCCGATGACAAGGTCGGCGACGGCGAGATCGATGCCTACGTCACGAAGTTCAACGAGGCGCTGAAGGAACAGCTGGCGGCGAGGGCCAGCGAAAAGAAACCCGAGCCGGAAATGGTGGAAGCCGCCGGCGGCGGCCGCATCCGGTATCTGAAGCTGGGCGGCGGCGAGGGCGCGCCCGTGCTGTTCATCCACGGCTTCGGCGGCGATCTCAATAACTGGCTGTTCAACCAGGAAGTCCTGGCGGAGAGCCACACGACCTACGCCATCGACCTGCCGGGGCACGGCGGATCGGGGAAAGATGTTGGCGCCGGTGATCTCGGCGCCATGACCGCGGCGGTGGCGGGCTGGATGGCGGCGATGAAGATCGACCGCGCGCATCTGGTGGGTCATTCGCTGGGCGGCGCGATTGCGCTGCAGCTGGCGGCGACGCAGCCGGACAAGGTGGCTTCGGCGACGCTGATCTGCCCGGCGGGCCTCGGCCCGGATGTATCGATGGAATACATAAACGGCTTCATCGAGACGAGCCGCGGCAAGAAGCTGGAACCGATCCTGCAGATGCTGGTGGCCAATCCGGCGCTGGTGACCCGCGACATGATCGAGGATGTGCTGAAATTCAAGCGCATCGACGGCGTGGACGCGGCGCTGAAGAAGATGCGCGATGCTATTGTTCCGGGCGGGAAGCAGGGGGCAATCCTGCGCGACGCGTTCGGCAAGGTGAAGGCGCCGATTCAGATCATCTCCGGCAGCCAGGACCGCATCGTCCCGGCGAAGCATGCGGAGGGGTTGCCCGGGAATGTGAAGGTACACTCTTTCGCCAACGCCGGTCATATGCCGCATATGGAGGCGGCCAGCGACGTGAACCGGCTGATTGCGGAGATCGCGAAGTAGCGTCCACAGCGGTATCGGAGTCTGTAGCTTTCCGTCGCGCCGGCCGAAATCCACGTACTTTTCGCTAATTCCGCGCAGGAATTTCGAATTCCGTGTACTTGGGTCCGGATGATCACGCTGACGCGTGCTCTCCGGGATGACAAGCTGTGGGTACGTTGCTAAACCGTACCCATGTCGACTGTTCCACCCGCCGAAGTTTCTGCTGCGATTTCGCGCATACCTTTGCTTGCGCAAGTGCTGGTGAGTGATCTCGCGGTCGACCCGCTGCCGGGATTGACCAACCGCAACTTCAAGATCACGACGCCGGGCGGAAACTACGTGCTCCGCCTGCCGGGCGCGGGCACTGAGAAATACATCGACCGCGCGGCCGAGGCCCATGACGCGGCATTGGCGGCGGGGGTGGGGTTGGCGCCGGAGATTCTCTACGCCGATCCGGCGACCGGCTTGATGTTGACGCGCTTTGTCGATGGCGCCGAAACCCTGACCGCGGCGGCGATGCATGATCCCGCCACACTGCGCGACGCTGCGCATCTCCTGCGGCGGCTGCATGACAGCGGCCTCGTGTTTCGCCGGGAAATGCGGGTATTCGACAAGATCGACTCATATCTGCAGAAGAGCCTGCGAGCGGCAGCACAGTTTGGCGAGGTTCGCAGGGCGGCGGAGAAGCTGCGGAACTTGGTGGACGATCCAATGCGGCGGCTGGTGCCCTGTCATATCGATCCAACGCCCCACAACTTCATCCGCGGGCGCGGATCGGATGGCGCGTCGCGACTCTATCTCATCGACTGGGAATATGCGGAGATGAGCGAACCGGCCTACGATCTGGCGGGATTGTCCATCGAGGCAGAGTTGGGCGATGCCGAAGATCGCGCTTTGCTCGCCGCCTATGGCGAGGGCGTGAAAGGTGCAACGCCTGATCGCGTCGCTGCCTACAAAGTGTCGCTCCATCTGATGGCGGGTTCCTGGGCGGCTATGGCGGTGGAATTCGGGAACAAGACGCCGGAGCTGGAAGCTATGGTGTGCAACCGACTAGCTCAGGCAAGAACAACTCTCGCAATTTTCTAGTACTAGCCGACGATCAGCCGCGTCACCGCCACCACGGCCACCGACGCAACGACGCTGACGAAATCATTGCCGATGAATTTCATCACCAGCACGGCCGTCACCAGCCCAAGCCATTCGGGCGGGCCGCCGTTGGCGGCGATCGGGCCGAGGATGGCGCCGATCAGGGCGACGGGGATGGCCTTGAGCCAGGCTTCAACCCGCGGCGTCACGGTCACGTAGCGCATGAGGAAGAATCCGCCGGCGCGGCAGGCATAGGAGGCCAGCCCCATCAGCAGGATGGCGGCGAGGGCGTCAGGCCGGATCAGCATTGCGGAAGGCGCCCACGAGACTGCCCGCGAGCGCGCCAATCAGGATGTACCAAGGCCCATCCAGCAGCTTCTCGACGATGATGGCCACGATGACCCCCGTCGCCAGCGGCCAGAGCTGGCTGGATTTCCGGAAGAACACGACCGCCATGCCGGCGAAGAACGCCGCCAGCATGAAATCGGCGCCATAGCGGTGAGGATCGCCGAGAAGCTGGCCGAATACATGGCCCACGGCCGTCGTCCCAACCCAGAGAAACCAGATGAAGAAGGCGCTGCCGATGAGAAAGGCGGCGTCGAGCCGGCCCGCCTCATACTCCCGCATCTGCAATGCCCAATTGCCGTCGCCGAGGGCGAACATCGAGAGATAGGCCTGATAGGCCGGCAGGCCGCGATACCAGGGCCGCAGCGTGGCGCCCAGCAGCATGTAACGGGCGTTCATCGCCAGAGTGGTGAGCGTCACCGCGATGAAGGTTACCGGTTCGGTCCAGGCCTGAAGAGACGCCATCTGCGCACCACCGGCGAACACGATGCCGCTGAACAGCATCGACTCGGCGGTGCTCAAACCCGCGGCGCCCGCCATGATGCCGAAGGCGATGCCGTACAGGCCGATGCTCGGCACCAGCACCAGGCCGCGGATGGCGCCGGCGCGAAAGCCGGCCCAGGTGAAAGGCGGTGCGGTCGATGAACTCATTGGCGGGATGCGATCTTGCCGGTTGCCGGGAGAAGCAGTATAACCAGTAAATACCATGTTTGATGGTTAGGTCAAATCCTATGCAAGATTATAGCTCCTATGCCCTGGCGCCGCCCAAGTTCATCGCCGGCGCCCGCTGCCTGGATTTCCTCAATACGACGGAGGACGGCGGAGTGGAGCGGCTGACGACCTACGCCGAATTCGTCATCTGGTCGAAGGCTGCAGGCCTGATCGATGCGGCAGGGCAGCGCCGCTTGCTGGCGCTGGCCGCGAAGCAACCGCAGGCCGCAGCGAAGGCGCTCGCGCTGGTGCTTAAAACAAGGGCGGCGCTGGCCGATTTGGTCCAGGATTCAGCGCCGCGGCGGGTTCGGGCGATGGGGGCGATCAACGAACTGCTCGCGCAGGACCGCTTCGTCATGCAACTCGAACCAGCAGAATCGGGATTACGCCAGCACTGGAAGCCGGATGGTCCGGAACTTCGGCAACCGCTTTTGATCCTGCTGCGGGAAGCAGCCGCGCTGCTCTCTTCGCCTGCCTGTTCGCATATCCATCAGTGCGCCGACGATGCCTGCGGCTGGTTCTTCCTGGACATATCGCGCAATCAATCGCGCCGCTGGTGCGAGATGGAGACTTGCGGCAACAAGGCGAAGGCTCGGGCGCACTATCACAGGCAGCGGGCGGAGAGCTAGAGGAGTCGTCCGTCGACAAAACTGTCCCCTCTCCCGCTTCGTGTGGTGAGGCGACAACGCACTGGTGGCAAGGCACGGCTTGCAGCCCACCCATTGCGCCGCCGCCAAAGATCACTATAGTAAGAGTCCTCAACGGGGTGCCCTTGTGGCTGAGAGGCGTGATTGTGCGCCAACCCGACGAACCTGATCCGGGTAATGCCGGCGGAGGGAGATGAGTCCGGGACTTCTCCAGATTATCGCCATGGGCCTCTTCCGCCGTTCTTTCAATGCGGAGGACGAAACATGCGCTTTCTGATTGCGGTGTTGGCGCTGCTGGTGACGGCCGGTGCGGCCCAGGCGGCCGATCCGCCGGTGCTGACAATCTATACCTATAACTCCTTCACATCTGAGTGGGGTCCAGGCCCGGCAGTGCAAAAGGCATTCGAGGCCGATTGTGCGTGCAAGATCGAATACGTGGCCGTCGAGGATGGCGCGGCGCTGCTGAGCCGGCTGCTGCTGGAGGGCAAGAACACCAAGGCGGATATCGTTCTTGGTTTGGATACCAACCTGACGGCAGAGGCCGCGGCGACGGGCTTGTTCGCGCCCCATGGCATGGACCTGTCGGCTTTGACGCTGCCGATGGCCTGGTCCGATCCGGTGTTCGTGCCCTACGATTACGGCTACTTCGCCTTTGTCTACGACTCTCAAAAAATCACGGCGCCGCCGAAGAGCTTCGAAGAACTGCTGAACGGGCCGGCGGATTGGCAGATCCTGATCCAGGATCCGCGCAGCAGCACGCCGGGCCTGGGCCTGCTGATGTGGGTGCGCAAGCTCTATGGCGACCGGGCGCCGGAGATCTGGCAGAAGCTGAGGCCGCGCATCGTCACCGTCAGCAAGGGCTGGAGCGAGGCCTATGGCCTGTTTCTCAATGGCGAGGCGCCGATGGTGCTGAGCTACACGACTTCGCCGGCCTATCACATCATCGCCGAGAAAACCGACCGCTACCGCGCCGCGGAATTCAGCGAAGGCCACTATATGCAAGTGGAAGTGGCGGCGCGCACGTCGACGTCGGCACATGCCGATCTGGCGGAGAAATTTCTTGCCTTCATGACCGGGCCGGGATTCCAGGATGTGATCCCCACGACGAACTGGATGTATCCGGTAATCGAGCCGGCAGGCGGGTTGCCCGAAGCCTTCGCCCAGCAACCGGTGCCGCAGCCCGCCCTGCTTTACACGGCGGACGAGGCGGCGGCCGGGCGCAAAGCCTGGATCGACGAATGGCTGGCCGCGATGGGCAACTGATGCGGCCGTTATGGCCGGGTCTGGCGGTGCTGGGCGCGGTTGGCGCGCTCATCGCCGCCGCGTTGTCGGGCATGATCGCGGCATCGGGCGATCTCGATCCGGCATCGGTGCTGGTCAATCCCTATTATCGCGGCGTGATCCAGTTCACGCTGTGGCAGGCGGCCCTGTCGACGATGCTGAGCATCGGCTTCGCGCTGCCGATCGCGCGGGCGCTGGCGCGGCGCGGCGATTTTCCCGGGAGGGCTGTACTGCTGCGGCTGTTCATGCTGCCGATCGTCATGCCGACGCTGGTGGCGATCCTCGGCGTTCTTGCGGTGTATGGCCGTGCCGGGTGGATCAGCGATGGCATCGCCGCCGCCGGCGGCACATGGCGGTTGAACATCTATGGCCTCGCCGGGATCCTGATCGGCCATGTGTTTTTCAATCTGCCGCTGGCTGTGCGGCTGCTGCTGCCGGTCTGGGAGGGAATCCCGGAGGAGTACTGGCGGCTGGCGGGGCAGTTGGGGATGCGCTCGCGCGAGGTGCTCAGGATGATCGAGTGGCCGCTGGTGAGCCGGGCCATACCCGGCACCGCCGGAGTGATCTTCATGCTCTGCTTCACCAGCTTTCCCGTGGTGCTGCTGCTGGGCGGCGGACCGGCGGCGACCACCATGGAAGTGGCGATATTCCAATCCGTCCGGTTCGATTTCGATCTCGAGCGCGCGGCGGTGCTGGCGTTGCTGCAGATCGGCATTTGCGGCCTGCTGGTGGCCACGGGTTTCATGCTGATGCCGCCGCTGCCGCGGGGGCAGGGGTTGCGGCGCGTGGTGCCGCGGCCGGATGCGGCGGCGCGGGGCGCAAAGCTCAATGACATTGTGTGGCTGGCGCTGGGCCTGCTGTTCGTCGGGCTGCCGATCCTGGCGGTGCTCATCCACGGTTTTCAGGGACCGGTCGCGCGGGTGCTGGGCGAGGGAAGTCTCTGGCGAGCGGCCGGGCTCAGCCTCCTGTTCGCGCTGGGAGCGAGCGCGCTCAGCCTCATCCTCGGCATCGGCCTGTCGGATACTCTGCGCCATCTGCGCTTCCGCCGCTACGCCCACCGCCGCGCGGCGATGATGGAAGCGGGCGGATCGTTGATGCTGGTGGTGCCGCCGCTGGCGCTGGGAACCGGACTCTATGTCCTGCTGTCGCCGCATCTGGATGTGCTGGCCTGGGCGCCGCTGTTCGTGGTGACGATCAATGCCTGCCTTTGCCTACCCTATGTGCTGCGCAGCCTGGAAGAGCCGATGCAGCAGATCATGGAGCGCCATGACCGGCTGGCGCGCAGCCTGGGCATCCGCGGTCTCGACCGGCTGCGGCTGGTGGAATGGCCGGTGCTGCGCCGGCCGCTGGGCCGCGCAGCGGCGCTGAGCGCCGCGCTTGCCGTGGGCGATCTCGGCGTCATCGCGCTGTTCGGCACGCCGCAGACGGCGACGCTGCCGCTGCTGCTGTATCAGCGCTTGGCGGCCTATCAGTTCGCCGCGGCGGCGGTGGTGGCGCTGGTGCTGCTGGGACTTTGCCTGCTGTTGTTCATCGCTCTGGAGCGAGGGTTGGGCGGACATGGCCGCGCTTGAAATCGAACATCTGCGCTTCCGCTACGAAGACATGCAGATGGAGTTCGATCTGCAGGTGGAGAGTGGAGAATTCCTGGGTGTGATCGGGCCGAGCGGGGCAGGGAAGAGTACGCTGCTGTCGCTGATCGCCGGCTTCGAGCGGGCGGAGTCAGGCAGCATCCGCGTGAACGGACAGGAGATTGCCGCACTGCCGCCGAACGAGCGGCCGGTGACCATGCTGTTCCAGGACAACAACCTGTTCGCCCATCTGACCGTGGAGCAGAATGTCGGCCTCGGCATCCATCCGGGGCTGCGGTTGACGGCGGAACAGCGGGACGCAGTGGGCGCGGCGCTGGAGCGGGTCGGCCTCGGCGGGTTCGCGCAACGTCGGCCGGACCAGATGTCCGGCGGTGAGCGGCAGCGGACCGCGCTCGCGCGCAGCCTGGTGCGCAACCGGCCCTTGCTGCTGCTGGATGAACCCTTCGCCGCGTTGGGACCGGCCTTGCGGCGGGAAATGCTGGACCTGGTCGATCAACTGAGGTTGGCCCAGGGCTTCACGGTGCTGTTCGTAACCCATCAGCCCGAGGATGCGCTGCATGCGGCCGGCCGGGTCGCCTTCATCGCCGACGGACGTGTGGCCGCCACTGGCCCGGCCCGGGAATTGTTGTTACACCCGTCTTCCGCCGCGCTGCGGGCCTATCTGGGCCCGGACTGGTTGGACGATCGCGGCTAGGAGGCGTACCGAATGCCCGTTGAACCGCTGCTGCCGGAACAGATCTATCGTTGCTGCACCGAGGAACTCCCGCAATTCGCCACGACGGCGGAACTGGAGGACCTCATTGACGTGCCGGGGCAGGAGCGGGCGATGCGCGCCATTCGCTTCGGCATCGGCATCAAGCGGCCGGGCTATAACATTTTCGCGCTTGGCGGCCCTGGCACCGCCAAACATGCCATGGTCCGCGAATTCCTGGACCGGGTTGCGCTGAGCGAGCCGGTGCCGCGGGACCTCTGCTATGTGTTCAACTTCGAAGACCCGCATAAGCCTGTCGCGATCGAGCTGCCGCCCGGCAGCGCGGCGGGCTTCCGCGCCGAGATGGCGCAACTGGTGAAGGATCTGCGGGCGACGATGCCGGCGATGTTCGAGAGCGCCAACTACCGCTCACGGCGCCAGATCATCGATGACGAGTTCAAGCAGCGGCAGGAAGCGGCATTCGAGCATCTCCAGGAGCTGGGCAAGGCGCGCAGCGTCATGCTCATCCGCACGCCCGCGGGCTTCGGCTTTGCGCCGGCGGCGAAGGGCATTGTGGTGAGCCCGGAGGAATTCCAGAAGCTGCCTGAAGATGCACAGAAGAAGATCCGCGACACCATCGAGGGGCTGCAGGAAGAACTGGAGAGCACGCTTGGCCAGTTGCCGCTCTGGGAGCGGGAGCGGCGCGAGCAGCTCGTGGCGCTGAACCGGAAGATGACGACATTCGCCGTCGGCAACCGCATCGACGACATCCAGGCGCGCTACAAGGACAGCCCCGCCGTGCTTGCCTATCTCGACGCTGTGGAGCGGGATATCGTCGATCATGTGGAGGCCTTCCTGGGTATCGTGCAGGAAGAATCCGCGCAGCCGCAACCGGTTGCGTCCGCCGGCGCGCAGCTTGGCGATGGCGACCGATTCCGGCGCTATCAGGTCAATGTCATCGTCGACCAGACCGGCAAGACCGGAGCGCCGGTGGTGTATGAGGACAACCCGACTTTCGCCAACCTGGTCGGGGTCATCTCGCAACTGGCGGAGATGGGCGCCCTGATCTCGGATTTCACGCTGATCAAGGGCGGCGCGCTGCACCGGGCCAATGGCGGCTATCTGATCGTGGATGCGCGCAAGCTGCTGACCCAGCCCCACGCCTATGAGGCGCTCAAGCGGGCGATCCGGTCGCGGGAGATTCACATCGAGTCGCCGGGGCAGATGTACACCCTCGTCAGCACGGTGACGCTCGACCCACAACCGGTGCCGCTGAATATCCGCGTGGTTTTGGTGGGCGACCGACAGCTCTACTATCAACTCTCGGAGCACGATCCGGATTTCGCGGAGCTGTTCAAGGTGGCGGCCGATTTCGAGGACGACATGCCGCGGCAGCCGGAGACCATGGTCGCCTTCGCGCGGCTGGTGGCCACCATCGCGCGGCGAGAATACATGCGGCCGTTCGAGCGCGATGCGGTCGAGCGGATCATCGAGCATGCCTCGCGGCTGGCCGACGATGCGCGCAAGCTGTCGATGCGCATCTCGGCTGTCGCGGACGTTATGCGGGAGGCCGACTACATCGCCGAGCAGGGCAAGCGGGATACGGTGGGCCTGCAGCAGGTGGAGGAGGCGCTGGCTGCGCAGCGCGACCGCAGCGAGCGTGTGCGCGATCGTTCCCACGAGATGATCCAGCGCGGGCTGGTGCTGATCGCGACCGACGGCACCAAGGTGGGGCAGGTCAATGGCCTGTCGGTGATGACTCTCGGAACCATGAGTTTCGGCAAGCCGACGCGGATCAGCGCGCGGGTGCGGCTGGGCCGGGGCGAGGTGATCGATATCGAGCGGCAGGTGGATCTTGGTGGGCCGATCCATTCCAAGGGCGTGCTGATACTCTCAGGCTATCTGGGCGCCCGCTATGCCGAGGATCAGCCGCTGTCCCTGTCGGCGACGCTGGTGTTCGAGCAGTCCTATGGCGGCGTCGAGGGCGACAGCGCGTCGTCAACCGAACTCTATGCGCTGCTGTCCGCGCTGTCCGATTTGCCGGTCAAGCAGGGTTTCGCGGTGACGGGGTCAGTGAACCAGTATGGCGAGATCCAGGTGATCGGCGGCGTCAACGAGAAGATCGAGGGCTTCTTCGACATCTGCGCCAAGCGTGGATTGAACGGGCAGCAGGGCGTGCTCATTCCCGCCGGCAATGTGCAGCATCTGATGCTGCGGCGAGACGTGGTCGATGCCGTGCGCACCGGCAAGTTCAATATCTATCCGGTGTCGCGGATCGACGAGGGGATCGAGCTGCTGACGGGGGTTGCGGCGGGAGAGCGGCAGCCCGACGGCAAGTTCCCGAAGGGTACCGTCAACAGGCGGGTCGAGGATCGCTTGCTCAGCTTGGCGGAGCAGCGGCGGCGCTTCGGCCTGAGCGCAGAACGAGCCGTGTAGCCGTCAGGCGCGCCAGTAGTCGATCAGCGTCCAGGCACCGAGCAGGAGGAAGCCTATACCGGCGATCAGCTTGAGCGGTATGCGCGTCAGATAGGCGGCGCCGCTGCTGCCTATTGCGACCGCCAAAGCGGTCGACAGGCACAGGGCACCCGCGGCCGCGATGAAGACCAGGATGGGGCTGTGCTTGCTGTCGGAAGCGAACAAAAGTGTCGCGAGCTGGGTTTTGTCGCCGAGTTCAGCCACGAAGACGGCGCCGAAGATCGCGAAGAGCTTGTAGATGTCCGGTTGCATGCTTTTCCCGCCAAATGAAAAGCCGCTCCCTGACGGAGGAGCGGCCGCGCATTCCGCGCCCGTTTTGTGTGTCTATTCGCCTTCGGTCAAACGCTCCAGGGCGTCCCGATCGAGGATGACGATCCTGCCGCGGGTCGCCACGGAGACGATCTTGTCGTCGCGCAGGCGCGAGATGGCGCGGCTGACGGTTTCGGTTGTCAGGCCGAGATAGTCGCCGATATCCGTGCGCGTCATCGGCACTTCCAGATTCTCCGTGGATTTGCGCATCCGCGCGGCCCGCTTGGCGAGCATGGAGAGGAAGGACGTCACTCGCTCCATCGCCGTCTTGCGCCCGAGCAACAGCATCTGGTCTTGGGCGGCCACCAGCTCATGGGCGGCCTCGCCCAAGAGGCGTCGTTCCAATGTCGGATGGTCGGGCAGCAGCGCCTCGAGCCGGCGCCGCGGAAAGCGGCAGAGCTTCACGTCGGTGATCGCCTCGGCGGTGTAGGCGTAGGTGTCGTTATAGGCGATGCCCAGAAAATCACCCGAAGACAGGAAGCCGGTGATTTGCCGGCGCCCGTCCGGCAGAAGCTTGTAGAGCTTTACGGAGCCATTGATGACGTTGAACAGATCCTGCGCCGGTTCACCCTCGACGATGGCAGACTGACCGGGATGGAGGGTCAGCGTCGAGACAATGCGGCGAACCTCATCGAGCTCTTGCGGTTCCATGGAATTGCAGACCCCGATCTCGCGAATCTCGCAATCGGCACAGGGCTCACCGAGATGGAAATGGCTGTCCTGCGACACTTTGGTCTGTCTGATAATCTGCACGATTCTTCCCCGCCTGTTTGGGCTCTGCCCGGCCCTCCTTCATACTTGCGCCTTTACATGCCGGGGATCAAGCAAACTGCGACAATTTGATCTGGGTCATCGCCGAGCTGCCCAGGATGCGTTGAATTGTTTGGTGTAATTCTAAATAGTGTCGATGAAGCCCCACAGTCAAAGCGCCTTTCAAGTCCGGATTCTGCCAGAGGGAGAACTGCGCCTGGCGGTTCCCCTGGTCAAACTCCTGTATCCGTCCCTGTTGGAGGCGGACTGGATTTCTTACGCCTCCGGCCAGTCGACGCCGAAGCTCCGGTCGCTCCGGCGCGTTCTCGTGGCGTCGAATGCGGGCGGCTATCTGCATGGCCTCTGCACCTTGATCGATGGCTTTGATCTCAGATGCGGCCGGACGCTGGATGTCGACGATCTGGTCGTGGCGAACTTCCTCGATACGAGATCCGTGGCGCAGGCGCTGCTGGCCGGCATCGAGGATATCGCCCGGCGCGGCGGTTATCATGAAGTCAGGGTCAATCTCGCCGACAGCAATATGCCGCACCGGCAGGCTGTGGCCGATGCGCTCAATAGCGTGGGCCATGTGCGGACGACCGCGCGCTTCGCCAAGCCGCTGGCGCAGCCGTTGAAACCGATCGTCGGACTCTAGGCCCGTTTCTGCAGGCGGCCCTGCAAATCCGCGAGCAGGCGTTCCCGGTCGGCATTGCTCTTCAGCGATGCAAGATGTTGCCGAAGATCCAGCACGAAGGCTGCGTGCCTGTTGTTCCAGTCCTCCGTCGCGACCTGCTCGGCCGGAAGCCGGGGCGCGGCCGCGGTGACCATGCGGCCGGCAATGAGATCGAACCGGTCGTCCAGTTCCGGCATGAAGATCTTGCTGCCGTCGCATCCGGCCGCGACCAAGGCCGCCTTGAAGGCCTGGCGGCCATCCGGTTCGCCATGGGTCAGGAAGATGCCGTTCTTCACCGGCAGGCGTTCCTTGATCCAGGTGACCAGTTCCGGGCCGTCGGCGTGACCGGAGTATCCGTCAAGGCGCCGGATTGACGCCCGCACGATGACCTCTTCATTGTGGATGCGCACAGTTTTCGCGCCGGAAACCAATAGCTGACCGAGCGTTCCCGGCGCCTGGTAGCCGACGAACAGGACCGTGGACTCGGGCCGCCAGAGATTGTGCTTTAGATGGTGACGGATGCGCCCGGCCTCGCACATGCCGCTGGCCGAGAGGATGATCGCGCCGGCCTTGATCATGTTCACGGACTTGCTCTGGTCGACCGTTTCCACAAAGTGGAAATTTGGCATCTCGAAGGGCGAGCCGTCCTCCATGTCCTCCAGGTCTTTCGCATGTTCGATGAAGACCTTGGTCGCCCGCACGGCCAGCGGCGAGTCGATATAGAGATGGCTCGACGGCAATTCGTTGTGGCGGAACAGGTGGGCCAGATCGAGCATCAGTTCCTGGCTGCGTTCGATCGCGAAGGAGGGAATCAGGAGATTGCCGCCCCGGTCCAGCGCGGCTTTCACTTCATCGCGAAGGCGCGCGCGGCGCTGCTCCGGCGTGGCGTCCGGCCGGTCGCGGCCGCCATAGGTCGACTCGGTCACGACATAGTCGAAACCTTCAGGGGCTTCCGGGTCGGGGTGGAACGCCTTGTGGCTCGGCCCGAGATCGCCCGAGAAAAGCAGGCGGAGCATTGGATGCTGCTGTTCGCCGGTCTCGATCTCGACCTCCAGGGATGCCGACCCCAGGATATGGCCGGCATTCCAAAATCGCACGCGGACACCAGGTGAAACCTTGAGCCATTGCTCGTAGACCACATCGCGCATTTGCGAGAGGCAGGCCTTAGCGTCTTCCAGCGTATAGATCGGCTGCAGCTTCTCCTGCCCTCGCTGCTGGTTGCGCCGGTTCAACCGCTCGACTTCGGATTCCTGGATGCTGCCGGAATCCGGGAGCATGAAGGTAAGCAGATCGCTGGTGCTGGGAGTCGTGTAGATGGGGCCGCGAAACCCGGCCTTGGTCAGCCGGGGCAACATGCCGCTATGATCGATATGGGCATGGGTCAGCAGCACAAAGGCCAATTCGCGGGGATCGAAGGGCAGGGGCCGGTGATTGAGCGCGTTGAGCGTCTTCGATCCCTGGAACATGCCGCAATCCACCAGGAAGCTGCCCTTTGGATGGACGACGCGGTAGCAGGAGCCGGTGACACTGCCGGCCGCGCCGTGGAAATCCATGGTAACTGCCATTTAAGTCTCCCGTCGAGTGAGCCGCCGATCTGCGCGAGCCACGGCGAGGTTAGCCACTGCGGCTTGCACATCCAAGTGTGGGCTGGCGTGATAAAAACGAAACGCCCCGGCCTTTCGGCCAGGGCGCTGGATTGTCGAATGTGGTTCCGCCTAGACGTGGAACGACTCGCCGCAGCCGCAGCGGCCTTTTTCGTTCGGGTTCTTGAAGACGAAGCCGGACTGCAGCTTGTCTTCGACATAGTCCACTTCCGTGCCGATGATGAACATGGTGGCGCGCGGATCGATGAAGATCGTCACGCCCTTGTCCTGCACGACTTCGTCGTTCGGGCCCTTCTCGTCGGCATAATCGATCACATAGGAAAGGCCGGAGCAGCCCTTGGCCTTCACGCTGATGCGCAAGCCGGCCGGCGGCTGATCGCGCTTCACCAGCAGCGACTTGAATCGCTCGGCGGCAGCGTCGGTGATCTTGATCGCGTTCGGGGTCGGGCGCATTACAAGGACTCCAATAGCACCTAAAAGTTAAGACTAGAACATGCCCAATTCAAGCTGGGCGGCTTCGGACATCCGGGATTTGTCCCAGGGTGGATCCCACACCAAATCTACGTCGATATCGTTAAGGCCTTCGACTTTGGCCACGGCATCCCGGACCATCTGGGGCATGGTGCCCGCGACGGGGCAGCCGGGCGCCGTCAGGGTCATCTTGATGGCCACGTTGCCCTTGGGATCGATATCCAGTTCATAGATCAGGCCCAGTTCGTAGATATTCACGGGGATCTCGGGGTCATAGACGGTCTTGATTGCGTCCACGATCCGCGGGCGCAGGGCCTCGATCTGCTCGGCCGTGAGCTCGCCGCCGGCGGCCGCTGATGGCGCGACGTCGGGCTTCGAAACGGTCGTTGTCTGCTGTTCGGCGGACATGATCTAGGCGTTCTCCGTCGAAATCGCCGATTGCTTGTGGTCCAGCGCCGCCATCAGCGTATGCCAGGACAGAGTCGCGCATTTCACGCGCATGGGGTATTCGCGCACGCCTGACAGCACCGTGAGCTTGTCCAGGGCGCCGGCGTCGGCACCATGGCAGGCGCTCTTGCCGGTCATGGAATCGTGGAAGCGGTCGAAGAGTTGCCGCACTTCGGCTTCCGTCTTGCCTTTGAGCACTTCGGTCATCATCGAAGCCGAGGCCATGGAGATGGCGCAACCGCGGCCCTCGAACGTGACGTCCTCGACGATGCCATCCTTTACCTTGAGATAGACGGTGACCCGGTCGCCGCAGAGCGGATTATCGCCCTTGGCCTCGCAGGTCGCCGCAGGCAGCTTGCGGAAGTTCCGCGGCTGGCGGCTGTGGTCGAGGATGACCTCCTGATAGAGTTCACGCAGATCGGACATCAGCCGAAAATCTCCCGTACCCGCAGCAGGCCGTCGGCCAGCGCATCCACATCGTCAAAGCCATTATACAAGCCGAAGGAGGCGCGCGCGGTTCCCACCACGTTCATGCGGTCCATCAGCGGCTGGGCGCAGTGATTGCCGGCGCGGACGGCGATGCCCTGCCGGTCCAGGATGGTGCCGATATCGTGGGGATGGGCGCCGTCCATGGTGAAGGAGACGATGCTGGCCTTCTGTTTCGCCCGGCCGACGATGTTGAGGCCGGGCACGTCAGTCAGCCGCTCCGTCGCATAGCGCAGGAGCGCCTGTTCGTGAGCCTCAATCCGATCGAAGCCGAGCGCGGTGACGTAATCGGCGGCAGCCGCCAGACCGATGGCGCCTGAAATATGGGGCGTCCCGGCCTCGAAACGGTTCGGGATCTCGGCGAATTCGGTCTTCTCGAAGGTAACCGAGCGGA
This sequence comes from Verrucomicrobiia bacterium, assembly GCA_035544395.1. Lineage (GTDB taxonomy): Bacteria > Pseudomonadota > Alphaproteobacteria > Dongiales > Dongiaceae > DATKFM01. The sequence goes on along the minus strand of DATKFM010000082.1, from coordinate 3,575 downwards.
TCATGTCGCCGCCGCCTTGGTAGGGCGGCATGGCGTTGAGCAGGTCCGCCTTGCCGTAGAGCACGCCGATGCCGCTCGGCCCATAGACCTTGTGGCCCGTGAAGATGAAGAAGTCGCAGCCCAACGCCTGGACGTCGACGGCGCGGTGCGGTGCGGCCTGGGATCCGTCCACCATCACGTGGGCGCCATGTTCCTTGGCGACGCGGATGATATCGGCGAGCGGCGTGACGGTGCCCAGAGCGTTGGAGGTGTGGGTCACCGCGACGAGCTTGGTGCGCGGCGAGAACAGCTTCGCGTATTCATCCAGCAGGAATTCGCCGGCGTCATTGATCGGCGCCACTTTCAGCACGATGCCCTTGCGATCGCGGAGCAGCTGCCAGGGCACAATGTTGGAATGATGCTCGAGGGCGGAGATGATGACTTCATCGCCGGCCTTGAGGAACCCCTCGCCATAGCTGAAGGCGACGAGATTGATCGCTTCCGTGGCGCTGCGCGTGAAGATGATCTCCCGCGCTTCCTTTGCGTTGAGGAACTTGGCGATCCGCTCGCGGGCGCCTTCGAAATTCAGTGTCGCGCGCTCGCTCAGCCAGTAGACGCCGCGATGGACGTTGGCATACTCGCTTTCGTAGCAGTTCTTGATTGCGTCGATCACGGCGCGGGGTTTCTGGGCGCTGGCGGCGCTGTCCAGGAACACCAGGCGATGGCCATGGACAGGCTTCGCCAGTATCGGGAAATCCCGGCGGACCCGCTCCAGATCCAGGATCGGTGCGTTGCGGCGGTCAGAGCGGGCGACAGCGGCGGCAGTCATGCGGCAATCCCCGGGCTCGGATGCGCCAGCCAGCCGCGCGCATGGGCGAGGAAGGCCTCGCGCACCGCCTGAACGTCCACGGCGCCGATGAGGTCTTCGATGAAGCCCTCCACCAGCATCTGCCGCGCTTCGGCGTGGCCGATGCCGCGGGCGCGCAGGTAGAAAACGGCGTTCTCGTCCAACTCGCCGATCGTGGCGCCATGGCTGCACTTCACGTCGTCGGCGTAGATTTCCAATTCCGGCTTGGTATCCATCTCCGCGCGATCGGAGAGTAGGATCGTTTTGTTGAGCTGATGGCCATCGACTTTCTGGGCATGGGGCTGCACGGTAATGCGTCCCTGGAAAACGCCGTGAGCCTGCTCGTCCAACACGCCCTTGTAAGTCTCTGAGCTGGTGGTCTCAGGAGCGGCATGGCGGATATCGGTCGTGTTGTCGATATGCTGGCGGTTGCGGCCGAGATAGCAGCCATCGAGACGGCAGTTGGCGCCGGCCGCATCCAGCGAGACAGTGATTTCATGCCGGGAGAGGCCGCCGCCCGTGGTCAAGACGAAGCTGTCAAAGCTGCCGGCCTTGCCGACAGCGGCCGTCATTGCGGCCAAGTGGATTGCCTGCGCGCCTTCGTCCTGGACCTTGAAGTAGCGGCAATGGGCATCCGCGCCGACAGCGACATCACTGTGGTGATGCATCCAATATGGATCAGCGGCTGTACCGGAAAAACGCTCGACGATCGTGCAGGCCGAGCCCTGGCCAAGGGCAACGATATGGCGGTGATGAAAAGCCCGTGCTTCGCCGCGGGTATCAGCCACGTGCAGGATCTCGATCGGCCCTGGAAGCTGAACGCCGTCGTCAATTCGCAGCACAACGCCGTTGGACATGAAGGCGAGATTGAGCGCCGCGAGCGGATCATCGATCTTCGCTGCGGCGAGCGAGCGGTGGAGCCATTCGGTGTCGGCAGTTACGGCTTCCGGCATGCTCAGCAAACGCACGCCCTTGGGCAGGCGGCTTGTATCGGAGGCCTGCAGCACGCCATTGACGAAGACGAGGCGGGCGAGGGCGTCGGCGATCGCGGGCGCAACGGCCGGCGCCTTGTCATTCGCCGGGGCCGGGACTGCCGTCGCGAAGTCGCGCGCGGCGACCGGATGAAGATTCGTGTACTTCCAGCGCTCGACCCGGGTCGATGGCAGCTCCTGGCGGCGAAAACGCGCGAGCGCCTCCGTGCGCATGTCCCGCAACCACGGCAGATCGCTCCCGGGCAACGACGCCGAGACCGCCGCAAAGCGGTCGGCGTAGGGCAGGGCGATAGAACGGTTCGAGGACGGCATCGGCCTAGTTCCTATGCCGCCGGCCTGTTCGCCTGATGGCGACCATAGCCTTCCTTCTCAAGCTCGTGGGCCAGCTCGCGGCCGCCGGAGCGTACGATGCGGCCATCGGACAGCACATGCACGAAGTCGGGCTGCACATAGTCCAGCAGGCGCTGGTAGTGGGTGATCACCAGCATCGAGCGGTTCGGGGAACGCAGCGCGTTGATGCCCTTGGCGACGACCTTGAGCGCGTCGATGTCCAGGCCGGAATCGGTTTCGTCGAGGATGGCCAGCACCGGCTCCAGCAGAGTCATCTGCAGGATCTCCGCACGTTTCTTCTCGCCGCCGGAGAAGCCGACATTCAGCGGCCGCTTCAGCATGTCCTCGGCAACACCGAGCTCGTCGCGCTTGGTCCGGATGAGCTTGAGGAATTCCATGGCGTCCAGCTCGGGCTGCCCCCGATGCTTGCGCACGGCATTGAGCGCCGACTTCATGAAGTTGTTGCTGCCGACGCCGGGAATCTCGACGGGATACTGGAAGGCGAGAAAGATGCCTTCGCGCGCCCGCTCCTCGGTGTTCAATTCCAGCAGGTTCTTGCCCTGATACTGGATTGACCCGTCGGTCACCTCATAACCGTCGCGGCCGGCCAAAACATAGGACAGCGTGCTTTTGCCCGAGCCGTTCGGCCCCATGATGGCATGGACTTCACCGGTGCCGATCTTCAAGTCCAGACCCTTCAGGATCTGCTTGCCGGCGACGGTGACGTGGAGATTCTGGATTTCGAGCATTCTGACTACTCTATTTCAGCGTGGCCTCAGCCGACGCTGCCTTCCAAGCTGATGCCGACGAGCTTCTGCGCTTCGACGGCGAATTCCATGGGCAGCTCCTGCAGCACTTCCTTGCAGAAGCCGTTGACGATCAGGGAGACCGAGTCCTCGGCCGACAAACCGCGCTGGCGGCAATAGAACAGCTGGTCCTCGCTGATCTTCGAGGTGGTTGCTTCATGCTCGATGCGGGCGGTGCGGTTGCGGCTTTCGATATAGGGCACAGTGTGCGCGCCGCACTTGTCGCCGATCAGCAGGGAGTCGCACTGGGTGTAGTTGCGCGCATTGGCGGCGCCGGGCAGGACGCGAACCAGGCCGCGATAGGTGCTCTGCGCCTTGCCGGCGGAGATGCCCTTGGCGATGATCGTGCTGCGGCTGTTCTTGCCAATATGGATCATCTTCGTGCCGGTGTCGGCCTGCTGGTAGTTGTTGGTGATGGCGATCGAGTAGAACTTTCCGACGGAATTCTCACCCTGGAGGATGCAGCTCGGATATTTCCAAGTGATCGCCGAGCCGGTTTCGACCTGGGTCCAGGAAATCGTCGAGTTCTTGCCGCGGCAGGCGCCGCGCTTGGTGACGAAGTTATAGATGCCGCCCTTGCCGTTCTCGTCGCCGGGGTACCAGTTCTGCACGGTCGAGTAC
>DATKFM010000081.1:0-3806 GCA_035544395.1 Verrucomicrobiia bacterium | reverse complement strand
GGTCGGCTCCATCCGACGTCCGGATTTCTGGAACAGCGCGCGGCCGACTTGCTCCTCGAGCCGGTCGATCTGGAGGCTGACGGCGGACACCGTGCGCCCAACGCGCTCGGCCGCAGCCGCGAACGTGCCCGCATCGGCGATGGCGATGAAGGTACGCAGGAAGTCGATGGACAGGGTCCGGCTCATTGTTGAGATAATCTAAACCTATCGGTTAAAAAATTCAAGTTTTCATAAGATACGCCTTGCTGCATGATGCAGGCGTAGAGGCAGAGAATAAGAGACAACATATTGAAAACAGAAGGATAATTGCAATGAACATGATCCTGACCCAAACATCAGGCTTCGCCCAACCAAACGCAACGGCACCTCCCCAGTTGGGGCTGCACCCGTTCGACAAGGTTCTCTGGGCCCAGCTCGAAACCATGGAGATCGACCCGCCGGACGCCACGACCCGGTTCCATCACCGCCTGAAGCAATACAACAAGTGGACCGACGAGTTCGCCGGCCGGGTGACCAAGGAGTATCGCCGGTTCCTGTATCTGGCCGCGCGCGCCCGCCATCCGGTGACACCATCGGACACTGTCGATCAGGCCTGGCACCTGCACCTGATCTACACACGGCACTACTGGGAGGAGCTCTGCGGCAAGATCCTGGGGCTGCATCTGCACCACGAGCCGAGCGCCGGCGGCGCGGTCGAGAGCAGCAAGTTCGGGCGCCAGTACGAGCAGACGCTTGAAAGCTACAAGGCTGCCTTCGGCGAGACGCCGCCGGCGGACATCTGGCCGGTGCGCAAGCCGGCAAAGCCCGGCACGCATGGCAAGAAGTTTCTGGTCGCGGGCGCAGCGGTCGTGGGTACGGCAATTGCGCTCAACGTGGCCAACATTCTGGTGGCTATCGTCGTCGCGATTGTGGGCATCATCGCCTACCGCCATGTCGCGACCGCTGCGCTCAACCCGGGCATGCGCGGCAGTGGCTGCGGGGCGGCTGGCTGCGGGGCGGCTGGAAGCGGCGGTCACGCTGCCGCGGCCGGCTTCTGCGGCGCGAGCGGCGTCGTTGGTGGTGGTGGCGAAGGAGGCAGCAGCGACGGCGGTAGTGGCTGCGGTGGAGGCGGCTGCGGCGGCGGCGGTTGTGGCGGCGGCTAGGCGCAAAGGTACCCCTGGATTGCGCGGGTGGCCTGACCAACGGCCGCAAGCTTGAACTCGTAGCCGTGGCGCAGCATGTGGCTATGAACCAGGAAGCCGAACCCGGCGGCCGCGCCAGTGCGAGCAACCGCGCTCAGCGGCGAGCCACGCTCTGACACAAACACGTAAGCGACCGCGGCGCCTTGCAATTCCGCAGCTGAAATGTGCTTTGATTCTGCGCGTGGTCGAAGCGCGTGCCGCCGGCCATGCGGATCAGTCCTTCACGTATTTCTTGATGTCCATCTGGTCGTCGGAGGCCGAGTAGATAGTGCCGTTGCCATCGACCGTGATGCCGATCGGCGGCTGCATCTTCGGGTCGGGCGGCAGCGGCGGGGGAATGAAATACATCACCTTGCCGTCGTTCACGCTGCCGACGCGTATGCCGCGCTTGCAGCCTGGATTGTAGTTGGCGGCGCCCTGATTGTCCGAGGACTGGGAATCGATCACGTACAGAATGTCGTTCTTGTCGACGGCGACGCCGCTCGGCCGGCCGAATTGCTTCCAGGCCGCAAGAAATTTGCCATCCTTGTCGAAGACCACGACGCGGCTATTGCCACGGTCGGCGACGTAGAGGCGGTCCTGGCTGTCGAAGGCGATCGCATGCGGCGAACGCAGTTGGCCGTCGCCGGTGCCGCGACTGGCAAACGTTTTTACGAATTTGCCGTCCTTGGTGAACACCATGATGCGCGAGTTGTTGGGCCTGGCCTCGCCGTGACCTTCGCTGATGTAAATGCCGCCATTGGAGGCAACCGCGACGCCGGTCGGCGAATCGAAGATATCAAGGCCGCTCTCGCCGGCGCCCTGGCCGGGCTTGCCCAGCTTCAACAGCACGCGACCGTCGGGACTGAACTTCGTCACCTGAAAGCCCTTCATGCCCTTCACACCGGCATCGGCCACCCAGACATTGCCGTCCTTGTCGATGGCCACCTGATGCGGCTCGACAAAAAGACCAGCGCCGAAATTCTTCAGGGTCTTGCCGTCGGGGGAGAGCTGGATCACAGGAACGCAGTCGTCCGTTTCACAACGGTCCGCGACCCAGAGGTTGTTGTTCGGATCGACTGCGACGGCATTGACCGGCATCCATGGTCGCGGCGGCGAGGCCCAATTCGCAACCAGCCGGTAGGGGTTGGGCAGGTTGTCGTTGGTTTGCGTGCAGGGATAACTCGATTGCGCGCCCGCTATTTCGGCGGCGGCGACGCTCGCGAACAATGCAACAGCAAATCCTGTCAGGCGCGCGCGCATAGGTCCCCTCCCTCGTCATTCGCTGCCTTGGTTTTCCGAAAAGCTTATAGGACCAGGGCCGGCGTGTATATGTGCAGCTGTGCTCACCGCCTTGTCGGCGATTACACCGATCCGATCCTGCAGCCCCCTGGGCGGCCGAGGTCGTCAAAAAGAAGGGTGAAATCTCCATCGCGGGCGTGACCTATCCGAATCCGGGTAATGTGTGTTGGCCAGAGCCCTGCCGTTCCTGAATGTTGTTGAGGGATGGATGTGCGCCGCGGCCTCATGCACAATGACCGGGGTCCACGGGTTCGCGGCTACAAGATCATGACCACACCGAATGAAGCGCTTCGCACGATCCTACCGATCGCAGGTTGGGGTGACAGACAGGCAGTGGACGTCATGTTCACCGGTGGTGCCGATCCTGTGCTGCCGACTCCGTTCCGTATCGGCGCGGCCGGTGCTGCAACTCTCGCTGCAGCCGCGCTCGCGGCCACGGAGCTGTGGCAGGTTCGCACCGGGCGGCGTCAGCGCGTGACCGTTGATCTTCGCCAGGCCGCGGCAGCGTTGCGGAGCGGCCGCTACCTTCAGCTCGCCGGCACGGACGTTTCATCCAAGGGAAACACCGTCATGGGCTGCTATCCCACCCGGGACGGGCGCTGGTCCTATCTCCACTGCAATTTTCCCAATCATCGCGCGGCGGCACTCAGCGTGCTCGGCGTACCGGAGGATCGTGAGGCCGTGGCGCGCGCGGTGGCCACTTGGAACGCCGCCGATCTCGAGGAGGCGATCATTGCCGCGAAGGGCGCAGGTGGCATGGCGCGAACGCAGGCGGAATGGGCGAAACATCCACAAGGTGTTGCGGTCGCGGCGCTGCCGCTCATGGAGATCATGCGCATCGGCGACAGCGCCCCCGAACCGCTTCCAACCGGTGATCGGCCGCTCTCGGGCATCCGCGTCCTCGACCTTACTCGCGTCCTTGCCGGACCGACTTGCGCTCGCACACTCGCCGAACATGGCGCTGACGTGATGAAGATCACTGGCGCACATCTGCCCAGCCTTGGGTACCAGGAATTGGATACCGGGCACGGCAAGCTTTCGACCGAGCTCGATCTGCGCGCTCCGGGCGATCTCGATATTTTGCGCGGGCTGGTGCGCAAGGCAGATGTCTTCTCGCAGGGATATCGTCCTGGCAGCTTGGCCAACCGCGGCTTATCGCCAGAGGAGCTGGCTGGGACCCGACCGGGGCTGGTCTACGTCTCCCTCTGTGCCTTTGGTCACGCCGGCCCGTGGGCGTCACGGCGCGGCTTCGACACGGTGGTGCAGACCGTCAGCGGCATAACGATACGTCAGGCAGAGTGCTTCCCGGAGGATTCTCCGGGGCCGCAATTCTACCCGGCCTCG
>DATKFM010000080.1:0-3837 GCA_035544395.1 Verrucomicrobiia bacterium | reverse complement strand
ATCGGCGGTGACATCGTCGCCCAGGCATTGCGAACGATACCCGACAGCGTGACGCTGGAGAGCTACAACCCGGAACGAACCGTCACACTCGGCCGCGACAAGCTGGTGTTCGCAACTGTACTCGGCCCGCCCTATTGCCACGACATCGAACGCGGCCGGCGCCAGGGCACGCTGGCCGACTATGCTGAGCTCATCAAGCTGGCGCATTTCTTCAACATCATCCACCTGATCGGCGGCTCGCCGGTGGAACCCGGCGACATTCCGGTGCCGGTGCGACATCTGGATGCGGTCGAAGTCATGCTGAACCTGTCGGACAAGATCCCCTATGTCTTCTGCCAGAGTCAGAGACGCATCCTCGACGCTTTCGAGATGATCGCCATCGCCCGCGGCATCTCGATGGACGATCTTGCGAACAAGCCGAGCACCTATTCTATCATCAACACCAACTCGCCACTGCAGTACGATCTGCCGATGACCGAGGGCGTGATCGAGATGGCGCGCTTCGGTCAGCCCACCCTGATCACGCCCTTCACGCTGGCAGGCGCCACCACGCCGATCACCCTGGCAGGCGCCATCGCCCAGCAGAATGCAGAGATCCTAGCTGGCGTGGTGCTGGCGCAACTGGTGCGGCCAGGAGCGCCGATTCTCTACGGCGCGGCGACGTCGAATGTGGACATGCGCACTGGATCGCCGGGTTACGGCTCGCCGGAGTCGGTGCGCGCCACCTATGTCTCCGGACAACTTGCGCGCAAATACCGAATGCCGATGCGCTCATCGAACTTCACCGGCTCCACCAGCGCCGACTACCAGGCCGCCATCGAGTCCCAGCTCGCCGCCTGTAGCGCCATCGGTGCAGGTGCCAACCTGCTGATGCATGCCGCCGGCTGGATGGAGGGCGGGCTCTGCGCATCATTCGAGAAATTCGTTCTGGATGTGGAAATGCTGCAGATGATGGCTGTGTGGCTGGAGCCGCTGCGCATCGACAAGGACACCCTGGCGCTTGATGTGATCGCCGAGGTCGGCCCGGGCGGACATTTCTTCGGCACCGCGCAGACGATCGAGAAGTACGAGACCGCCTTCTACCGGCCGCTCGTGTTCAATACCCAGAGCCACGGCCAATGGGTCGAGAACGGCAAGCTCGACGCCACCGCCCGCGCCCATAAGGTCTACAAGCAGGCGCTGAAAGAATACAAGGCGCCGGCCCTTGACCCCGGCCGCAGCGAGGTCCTGCATGCCTTCGTCGAACGCCGCAAGGCCGAAGGGGGCTCGCCGCTCACCTGACCGATTAACGGTGTTCCTTCGTGCTGGTGAGCACCAGCGTGACGCCGATGATAGCGCGCAGGCCACGGGCGATCTGGTCGCCCTCCTCCAGCGTCAGGCCAGGCATCTGCAGATTGATCTCCAGGATGCCGGTCTCCGGCGCCACATCGGCGGCGATGCGGTGCGGCAGCAGGTTGCGCTTGGCGAACTGCTCGAGAACGCGCGGCATCACGCCGCATTGGGCAATCGCCTCGACCAGGAAACAGACTGTATGAAGAGCGGCGGCATTTGCCGCCACGGGAACGCTAGCGCCAAGGCCAGGCGCAGCTTCGCGATGTTGGGGATACATGACACACGGCTTTCTCCAGAAATTGCACGAACCAATGACCCGGGCGCCTAAAGGGCGGCCCGGCCAATAATTCGCGCAATGCGGAGAAACGCTGTGTTCATGAGGCAATTTTAGCCATCTCAGCGAAAGAAGTCAATTAATCAGCCCGGCAGGCATGTTCGTTAAGTCCTGGTTTGCTCCGCCAGCTTGCTAACGATCTTGATCTCCGAATGGAGCGTGCGATGCACAGGGCATTTTTCGGCAATCTCCAGTAGCCGCTGGCGCTGCCCAGCATCGAGCGGTCCCAGGACCTCGATCTGCCTGTCGATCTTGTCGATCCTACCCTCCTTTGTCTCGCAATCGGCGCAATCGACGGCATGTATCATCTCGTGGCTGAGCCGAACGCGGACCTGCTCCAGCGGCCACTTCTTGTGATCGGCGTAGAGCCGCAAGGTCATCGATGTGCAGGCGCCTAGACCAGCGAGCAGGAAATCATAGGGATTGGGCCCGAGGTCGCTGCCACCCGCTTCCACCGGTTCGTCGGCAGACAAGCGATGGTTGCCGATGCGCACCTCCTGTGCCATGCGGCTGATACCGCGGCTGGGATCGGCGCCTCGTTCGCTGACGATGACCGCGTCGGCCGGCGCCGGTGCGATATCAGTGCTCGCCGGCCGTTCGCCGATGTAGCGCGCCGCCCATGCGGCCAGGACATCGGCGACATAGACGGCGTCGCGCCGCCGGCTCAACAGGTGATCGGCGTCATCCAGCGAGACGAAACTCTTGGGATGCTTAGCCGCCTGGAAAATCAGGGCGGCATTCTCGATTCCAACAGTTTTGTCGCGCGGCGCATGAAAGATCAGCAGCGCCTTGCCGAGCCTTCCCAGTTTGTCGGCGTTATTGTGGGTTGCGATGTCATCGAGAAATGACTTCCTGATGCGGAATGGCCGTCCGGCCAGATGCACTTCGGCCTCGCCCTGCGTTTCGATCTCCGCCTGCCTATCCTTCAGCAGATGGACGACATGGGCGGGATCAGCCGGCGCGCCGATTGTCGCCACCGCCGCCGCCTCCGGCACGCGATGGGCCGCCGCCAGAACCGCCGCGCCACCCAGGCTATGCCCGATGAGGATCTTCGCGGCAGCATAGTTGTCGCGCAGGAAATCCGCGGCCTTCACCAGGTCCTCGACATTCGAGGTGAAGTTGGTGTGGGCGAAATCACCCTCGCTGGCGCCGAGGCCGGTGAAATCGAAGCGCAGAACGGCGATGCCGCGTGCCGCAAGCCCCTCGGCGATCCGGCCAGCCGCGAATATGTCCTTTGTGCAGGTGAAACAATGGGCGAAGAGCGCATATGCCAAGGGTTCACCATCGGGAAGTTCGAGCCGCGCCGCCAGCGCCGCTCCCTGCGAACCGCGGAAGGTGAGTTTTTCGAACCGCGAAGCCATGGTGGTGCTCCTTATGTCCCCTTGCCTAGGACCATCCGTATCGGCGACAAGCAACCAGTGCAATACCCAGGGATCGCCATGACCAACGAAGAATTTCAACTGATCGAAAAGACCACCAGTTTCCAAGGCTATTTCCGGATCGACCGATATCGTTTCCGCCATAAGCTGTTCGCCGGCGGCTGGAGCGGCGAGATCAGCCGCGAGGTGTTCGAGCGCGGCCACGCTGTTGCGGTGCTGCCCTATGACCCGGAGCGCGATGCTGTGCTGTTGATCGAACAGTTCCGCATCGGCGCCCTGGCCGGGAAAATGCCGGCATGGCAGGTCGAAGTCATCGCCGGTATCATCGATGAGGGCGAGACTCCCGAGCAGGTGGCGCACCGGGAGGCCGAGGAAGAAGCCGCCTGCAAGCTCGAGGACCTGATGCCGATCGCGCATTACCTGGCGAGCCCGGGCGGCACCAGCGAGACCTGCAGGCTCTATTGCGCGAGGATCGACAGCCGCAGTCTCGGCGGCATCCACGGCCTTGCCCATGAGCATGAGGATATTCGCGTGACCATCGTGCCCTACGACGAGGCGCGGACCATGCTGGAGCATGGCGCGATCGGCAACGGAACGGCGATCATCGCCCTGCAGTGGCTGGCGCTCAACCGGGAGATGCTGAGGAAGCGCTGGCTCTAGGGCCTGAGAGGCCTTGATCCAACCGGCCGGCCACCATTAGTGTGGCCGCCCTTGCCCCTATAATCCGCAGCACGCCCATGAACATCCGCGACGGCTTCATCGATACGGTTGGCAATACGCCGCTGATCAAGC
>DATKFM010000079.1:0-4509 GCA_035544395.1 Verrucomicrobiia bacterium | reverse complement strand
AAAGTCCTGTTCATCTCGGCCGATCAATGGCGCGGCGAATGCCTTTCCGCTCTTAAGCATGCCTGCGTGAAGACGCCCCATCTGGACGCGCTGGCCGCCGATGGCGTGCTGTTCAAGAACCACTACACCCAGACCTCGCCCTGCGGGCCGTCGCGCACCAGCCTGCATACCGGGATGTACCTGATGAACCACCGCAGCCTGCGCAATGGCACGCCGCTGGATTCGCGGCATACCAACATCGCGCTGGAGGTGCGCAAGGGCGGCTACGACCCCATTCTCTTCGGCTATACCGACACCAGCATGGACCCGCGGCGCTTCGCGCCCAACGATCCCGCCGTCCATACCTATGAGGGTGTGCTGCCGGGCATGACAGTGGGGCTGCAGCTACCCGACCATATGGCCGCGTGGGTCGCCGATCTTCGCGCCAAGGGCTATGACCTGCCGGGCGGGCGGCGCGATGTATACCGTCCCCAGCCAAACTATCCCGGTGCCAAGGAGCGCGGCATCACCTACAGCCCGCCGATCTTTCCGGCCGAGCATAGCGAGACCACTTTCATCGCCAATGCCGTGCTGAACTGCCTATCGGCGCTCCGCGATTCGCCCTGGTTCATCCACGCGGTGTTCCTGCGGCCCCATCCGCCGATCATCGCACCGGAGCCCTACAACAAGATGTACGACCCGGCGAAAGTGCCCATGCCGAAGCGCGCCGCCGCCTTCGCCAATGAAGCCGGCCAGCATCCCTATCTCGCCTACCAGCTCAAGGGGACGCTCGAGGTGAACGGCTACAACGAGAACTACCCGATACCCCTCGCCGAGATGGACGAGAAGGAGCTTCGGCAGGTCCGCGCCACCTATTACGGCATGATCACCCAGGTCGATGACCAGATCGGCCGGCTGATCGCGTATTTGAAGGAGACGGGCGAGTACGACAAGACGCTGATCATCTTCACCTGCGACCATGGCGAAATGCTCGGCGACCATTGGCTGTGGGGCAAGCCCGGCTATTTCGACGAGGCCTATCACATCCCGCTGATCGTCCGCGACCCGCGGCGCGAGGCCGATGGCGGCCGCGGCAAGATCGTGGGCGAGTTCACCGAGGCCATCGATATCATGCCGACCATCCTGGATTGGCTCGGTCTGGAGCTGCCCCATCAATGCGACGGCTACAGCCTCTCGCCGTTCCTCCGGGGCGAACGTCCCAAAGGCTGGCGCCAGGAGGCCCATTGGGAATATGACTTCAGCGAGATCGCTACGCTGGAGGCGGAGACCGAGCTGGATCTGCACAGTGACCAATGCACGCTGAACGTCATCCGCGACAACAAGTTCAAGTATGTGCATTTCACCGCGCTGCCGCCGCTGTTCTTCGATCTGGAGAAGGACCCCGGCCAGTTCCGTAATGTGGCCCAGGACCCGGCCTATGCGGGCCGTATGCTGGAATACGCGCAGAAGATGCTATCCTGGCGCATGGAGCATGATGAGCGGACGCTGACCCGCTTTTTCCTGACATCAGCGGGCGTGGTGGAGCGCCGCCGCGACGCTTAGAGGCTGCTACGGGCCGCAATCGGCGGCTTTGGCCCAGGCCCCTTTGCGGTATATTGCATTTTTGTTACAAGGCCTGAACCGTCGCTGCTCCCACGTTGTCTGGGGGCAGCGCAGTTACATCAACCATTTGCCGCGGCGCGCCGCGGTCGGAGTCCGGTCATTTCTGGCAGTGAAATATTCCTGAACCTCCTGGGCGCCGCGGCGCTGCTGGTCTGGGGCCTGCGCATGGTCCGCACCGGTGTGCTGCGCGCCTTCGGTGGCGAGCTGCGCGGCCGGCTGGGCCGCAGCATGAACCACCGGCTGACCGCGTTCGGCACCGGTGTGGGCATCACACTGCTGCTGCAGAGCTCCATGGCCACCGCTATGATGGCGGCGTCCTTCGCTTCGCGTGGCGTGGTTGCGGCGGCGCCGGCGCTGGCCATCATGCTCGGCGCGGACCTCGGCACCAGCCTGGTGGCGCAGGCCTATGCCCATCACCTGCCTTCGTTGTCGCCGATCCTGATTCTCGCCGGCGTGATCGCCTTCCTCGGCACCCAGTCGACCCGTTGGCGCGATCTCGGCCGCGCGGGGATCGGCCTTGGGCTGGTGCTGCTGGCGCTGCAACTCATTTCCGCGAACGCCGATCCGATCCGCGAATCGCCAGTAATCGTGAGCCTGATACCAACGCTGGAAGGCACCTCGATTCCCGGCGTGATCATCGGCGCGGTACTGGCAGTGCTCTCTACTTCCAGCCTCGCCATCGTGCTGCTGACGGTGTCGCTGGCGAAAGCCGGCGTACTGCCGATCATGACCGCGATCGCGTTCGTACTCGGCGCCAATCTCGGCTCGGCCATCACGCCGGTCATGGCCACGCTGCGCGGCGCGCCGGAAGCCCGCCGCGTGCCTCTGGGCAACATGATCTTCCGTTGCACCGGCGTCGCCGTTGCGCTGGTGGCCCTGCCCTGGATACTGCCGGAACTGGCGCGGCTCACCGATGCGCCCGCCCACCAGGTGCTGAATTTCCATACTGCGCTAAACCTGGCGATCGCCATCATTTTCCTGCCGCTGATCGGCCCGGTTGCGAAGCTCTGCCTGCGGATATTGCCGGACCGGCCGCTGCAGGAGAATCCGGGCCGCCCGCGCTATCTGGATGCGCGCGCCCTGGAATCGCCCGCCGTCGCCATCGCCAACGCCGCGCGCGAGACGCTGCGTTTGGGCGACATCGTCGAGCGCATGCTGACCCAGACCTTGGACGTCATCCGCGACGATGACCGCAAGCTGCTGAAGGAAGTGGAGGAACTCGACAACAGCGTCGACGCGCTCCATGAGGCGATCAAGCTGTACCTCACCAAGGTGAGCCGGGAGACGCTGGATACCCAGGACAACCAGCGACTGATCGACGTCATCACCTTCACCACCAACCTCGAGCATATCGGCGACATCGTCGACAAGAACCTGCTGGAGCTCGCCAACAAGAAGATCCGCAATAAGCTGCAATTCTCCAGCCAGGGATTCGCCGAAATCTGCGGCATGCATACCCGCCTGCTGGAAAATCTGCGCCTGGCGCTGAACGTCTTCATGTCCGGCGACGTCAAGCTGGCGCGGCAGTTGCTGGAGCAGAAGGTGGCGTTCCGCGATCTCGAGCGCGCGGCGGCCGAGGCCCATCTGGCGCGCCTGCGCGTCGGCACGCCCGAAAGCCTGGAAACCACCAGCCTGCATCTTGATATCCTGCGCGACCTCAAGCGCATCAATTCCCATCTGACATCGGTTGCCTATCCGATCCTGGATGCAGCGGGAGAGCTGGTGCAATCGCGGCTGCGGACGCCCGCCACGGGCGCCAAGTAATTGGTCTCCTGCGATTAACATTCTTTCCGCGGCGGTCCGCCCAGGTCCGCGGCAATGTTCAAATCTACTTGATATCAAACGGAAATCCGTTTCCGGTGCCGCTTGATCTCTTGCATCGAGTACCGCTACAATTCACGCTGATTTCACGCAAATGGTTCGCATCGCGACATAAACTTGTAAGCGACCATACGTGAGCGGCACACCCAATCGGCCACCCGATGGTCGGGCGGCCAGAGGAGACTCCCCCAAAATGAACAGCCTTATGCTTCCCCGCGCGACCCGCAGAAACTTCCTGAAGGGCGCCGCGGCCGTCGGCCTGACCTTCACCGGACTTTCACGCCGTGCCCTCGCAGAGGAGGAGAAGGCGCTGAACTTCTACAATTGGGACACCTATATCGGCGCGACGACGATCGACACCTTCACCGAGAAGACCGGCATCGCCGTCCAATCGGATTTCTTCGCCAACAACGAAGAGCTGTTGGCCAAGCTGAAGCAGGGCAATCCCGGTTACGACGTCATCGTTCCCAGCGACTACATGGTCGGCACGATGATCACTCTGGGCATCCTCGACGAGCTGAATGCCGGCCAGATTCCGAACCTGAAGAACATAGATCCCGCAATGAACAATCCGGCTTATGACCCGGGTATGAAGCACAGCGTGCCCTATATGTTCGGCACAGTCGGTATCGGCTACCGGAAGTCGAAGATCGAGACGCCGACTTCCTGGAAAGACGTCCTCGACAGCGACAAATATTCCGGCCGTATCGCCCTTTTGGCAGATCAGCGCGTCGTGCTGGGCGTCACATTGAAATATCTTGGCTATTCCATGAACACCACCAACCCGGACGAGATCAACAAGGCGCGCGACCTGCTGATCAAGCAGAAGAAGCATCTGAAGGCCTTCGCTCCCGATGAAGGCCAGAACATGCTTGCCGCGGGCGATGTGGACATCGTCATGGAGTGGAACGGCGACATCCTGCAGGTCGCCGCGGAAGACGAAGATCTCGCCTATGTCGTGCCCAACGAAGGCACCAATGTGTTCGTCGACAATCTCTGCATTCCGAAGGACGCTCCGCATCCGATGAATGCCCATGCACTCATCGACCACATCAACGATCCGGCCGTTAATGCTGAGATCTGCAA
>DATKFM010000078.1:0-4169 GCA_035544395.1 Verrucomicrobiia bacterium | reverse complement strand
GAATGCGTGCCGATGAGATCGGAGTCATTGATGTAGGCGTCGTACAGATTGCGGTTGGTCTGCATCTGTGTCTGCACCGCCTGCACCACTTCGCCTTCGCCGAGCAGCTGGTGATTGACCTTGATGCCGGTGATTTCTTCGAAGGCCTTGGTCAGGGTTTCCGACTCATAGGTATGCGTCGGAATGGTTTCCGACAGCACGTTGATCTCGTAACCCTGGAACGGCTTTGCCGCATCGATGAACCATTGCATCTCCTTGAGCTGATCATCGCGCGACAGCGTCGAGGGCTGGAATTCCTGATCGACCCATTTCTCCGCCGCCGCCATGTCGGCTTTAGCGGGAGCGGGTATCAGGACGGTGATCGCACCGACGACGGCAATCGCTGCCGCGCCGGCCAACCATCGGCCTGCACCCAGACTTCTGCTACTCATCTTCATTACGGACCTCCCAAAAGCTGGGCCTTTGTCTTAGCGCTGCCGGTTTCGAGGAAAGGCCCCTCAGCCCCGCCGGCCATCCAGGCGCGTGCCTGAAATCGAAAATTCCACTTTCCGCTCATGCCACACCGGCCTGGGCGCTGCGGACGGCGCCCGGTGCGGTAGCGGCAAACCATGATTCCAACGCGGCGGCGGTGTCCCGCGCCACATGCAGCCCCAGCTTCGAGCGGCGCCACAGCACGTCGTCGGCGCTCATCGCCCATTCCTGATCCATCAGGTAGCGCACTTCCCGCTCATAGAGCCCGTCGCCGAAATGCCGGCCGAGATTGGCCAGGGAGCCCGCATTGGCAAGGATCCGCTGCATGCGCGTGCCATAGGCTCGAGCCAGCCGCCGCGCCAGTTCGGCGGGAAGCCAGGGCCAGTCGGCGCGCGCCTCGCCGAGGAAGCGCTCGAAATCCGCGTCGGGCATATCGCCGCCGGGCAGCACGCCGTCGGCGGTCCAGGCCGGCCCCATCTGCGGCAGCAGATCGCGGAGCCGGTCCAGCGCATGTTCCGCCAGTTTGCGGAAGGTGGTGATCTTGCCGCCGAAGATCGACAGCAGCGGCGGGCCGTCCGTATCCACCTCGAACACATAGTCGCGGGTGACGGCGGAGGCGTTCTGCGCCGCATCGTCATAAAGCGGGCGCACGCCGGAATAGGTGCGGACCACGTCGGCCGGCGAGATGTTGCGCTTGAAATAGCGGTTGATGACCGAACAGAGATAGTCGGTCTCCTCGGTGGAGATGCGCACCTGCGCGGGATCGCCCTCATAGGTCAGATCGGTGGTGCCGATCAGCGTGAAGTTCTGCTCGTAGGGAATGGCGAAGACGATGCGCCGGTCGTCATTCTGCAGGATATAGGCCTGGGCGCCGTCGAACAGCTTCGGCACGATGATGTGGCTGCCCTTGACCAGCCGCAGCGCGTGCTTGCGTTTTACGCCGACGGTATCGATGAAATCGGCAACCCATGGTCCCGCCGCATTGACCAGCACCCGGGCGCTGATCTCCCGCGTCTCGCCGTTGGCGACGTTCTGCAGCGTCGCGATCCAGCGGTCGCCGTTGCGCCGCGCTGCGGTGCAGCGGGTGCGCGTCAGGATGGTGGCGCCATGGTCGGCGGCGTCGCGCGCATTAAGCGCCACCAGCCGCGCATCGTCGACCCAGCAATCGCTGTAGCTGAAGGCCTTGCCATAGCTGTCGCGGAGAGGTGTACCGGCGGGATCGCGGCGCAGATCCAGGCCGCGGGAAGCCGGCAGCTTCTCGCGGCCGCCGAGATGGTCGTAGAGGAACAGCCCGAGCCGCACCATCCAGGCCGGGCGCAGCGCCGACACATGGGGCAACACGAAGGTGAGCGGCCAGATGATGTGAGGTGCAGCCTTCAGCAGCACCTCGCGCTCGATCAGCGCCTCGCGCACCAGGCGGAACTCGTAATATTCGAGATAGCGCAGGCCGCCATGGATCAGCTTGGTGCTGGCCGACGAGGTGGCGCTGGCGAGGTCGGCCTGCTCGGCGAGCAACACTTTGAGGCCGCGGCCCGCGGCATCGCGGGCGATCCCGGCACCATTGATGCCGCCGCCGACGATAAACAGATCGACTGATCCGGACGCGTCCGATTGGAGCAACGTCCCGCCCTCCCCTGTGACTGCCGGTTTTCTGGGTTGCCCCGCCGCGGTTCACCTGCGGTCGGGACATCAAAGCTTGAAGCGCCCCCGGCTTTCGCAGCGACGGTAGGGCAGGACATTTTTTTTCACAAACGAAATTTTATCGGTTCCATTTGCGCGAAAACGAAAACGAACACGAGCGACTACCGCCTTGCGGCAACCGGCGGCATGGCGGCCGGCGGCATCGCCGCGACGTTATCGTCGGCCAGCTCGTCGACCATATGCAGCACCACGCTGTGCTCGCCGAGCTTGGCGACGATCGAGGCCGGCGGCCGGCGGTCGGTGAAGATGGCGTCGATATCCTGCAGGCTGCCGAGGCGAACCATGGCGCGGCGGCCGAACTTGGTGTGATCAGTGACCAGGAAGATCTGCCGCGAGTTGGCGATGATGCAGCGGGACGCGCGGACTTCCCGGTGATCGAAATCCAGCAGCGAGCCATCCACGTCGATGCCGCTGATGCCGATGATGCCGAAATCCACCTTGAACTGTCCGAGGAAATCGATGGTGGTTTCGCCGACCACGCCGCGGTCGCGGCTGCGCACCACGCCGCCGGCGACGATCACCTCGAAATCCTCGTTCTGGCTGAGAATGCTGGCCACCTGCAGATTGTTGGTGATGACTCGCAGGCCGCGATGGCGCAGCAGGGCGCGCGCCACCTCTTCCGTCGTGGTGCCGATGTTGATGAACAGCGACGCGTCGTCGGGGATATGCCGCGCCACGAGTTGGGCGATGCGGCGCTTCTCCTCCAGGCAATGCACCTGCCGCGCCTGGTAGGCCGTGTTCTCGACGCTCGACGGCAATCCGGCGCCGCCGTGATAGCGCCGCAGGCGCTCCTGGGAGCAGAGCAGATTGACATCGCGGCGGATGGTCTGCGGCGTGACGTCGAAATGCTCGGCCAGCGCCTCGACGGAGACGAAGCCCCGCTGGCGCACGAGATCAAGAATCTGCTCATGGCGCAGCTCGTGATTCATGGCGATATAGAACCTCCCAGGTCGCGTCCCGTTTCATCCGGGATCGGCGTTTTCGTTGATATTTTCACATCACAACATTCGGGAGCGGTTGACAATAGTTCTCCGCGCTTCCGATCATCAATCCCGAAAACAACAAAACACATGCAGAGAACACCGGGGGGATCATGGCGGCGACATACATCCTGGCGATCGACCAGGGCACGACCAGCAGCCGGGCCATCCTCTTCGACCGGGAAGGCAAGCCGGCGGCCGTCGCCCAGGCGGAATTGCCCCAGCATTATCCGGCAGATGGCTGGGTCGAGCATGACGCCGACCGGATCTGGAACGATACCGTCGCCGTGGTCCGCGGAGTGGTCGAGAAGGCCCGCGCCAAGCCGGAGGACGTGGCCGCCATCGGCATCACCAACCAGCGGGAGACCGCGGTCATCTGGAACCGCAAGACCGGCACACCGATCCATCGCGCCATCGTCTGGCAGGACCGGCGGACGGCGGAGTTCTGCCGCACGCTGAACGCCGGCGGCCATGGCAAGCTGGTGCAGGAGCGCACGGGCTTGCTGATCGATCCATATTTCTCGGCGACGAAGATCGCCTGGTTGCTGGACAATGTGGCCGGCGCACGGGCGCTGGCCGAGAAAGGCGAGCTGGCCTTCGGCACGATCGACTGCTTCCTCCTGTGGCGGCTGACCGGAGGCAAGGTCCATGCCACCGACGCCACCAACGCCTCGCGCACGATGCTCTTCAACATTCGCACGCAAGAATGGGATGACGATTTGCTGCGGCTGCTGAAGATCCCGCGCTCGCTGCTGCCGGAGGTGCGGGACAGTTCCGGCGACTTCGGCGCCACCGACAAATCTCTTTTCGGCGCCGCTTGGCCGATCACTGGCATCGCCGGCGACCAGCAGGCGGCGCTGGTGGGCCAGGCCTGTTTCGCGCCGGGCATGATCAAGAGCACTTACGGCACAGGTTGTTTCGTGCTGCTGAACACCGGCGACAAGGCGGTGGAATCGAAAAACCGGCTGGTCAGCACGGTGGCGTACCGGCTCAAGGGCAAGCCGAGCTACGCCATCG
>DATKFM010000077.1:0-2518 GCA_035544395.1 Verrucomicrobiia bacterium | reverse complement strand
CACAAATCACCCGATTCGGGAATCCCTCCCGATTCAGCGAAAATCAATCACGCTCTAGTTCGTCGGGGGAGGGTGCGGCCTGTGTCCCTGATGCGATTGATCTCTGCCGCTCTGGTGTTGTGCCCAGGGGCCGACGCCATGCTGGGTCGCGCCGTTAAAATCCGATACATGCGTCAAGCCGATAGCTTCCGAAGCCACAACGAAGGCACGCATCGACGGGGTGTTATCCTTCGCCGTGCGTTGGCGGATCGGGAACGGGCCGCTGCGGCCGTGCCAGGCGTCATCGCCAGTCGGCGGTTATGACTGATGCAGCCGTGCTGCCATCAAGCCGATGCGCTTTCCGTCTCTGCGACTTCTCGACCGCCTGCCTGGCGGACTCCGTTGCGGTGAAAATCTCCAGCCTGCCGACTTCGTCGGCGGTCACTGGAGTCAGCGCGAGATCGCGGTAGTGAACACCTGCGCTATCTGATTCCACGCGCTTGCGGATCTTGTGGTATTGGCGCGCCAAGGCGATGAACCGTGCGGCCTTCGACAGGACCTCCCAGGCATAGCGCGGGTAGAACGCAAGTGGCGACTCCAGCCGAAGGCCAGGCCTGCGGTCCTTCCGGTACTTGCACCGGAGGAATCCGCCCTGCAGCGGGTGAACCTTTTCGATGGTGATGCTGCCGTAGAACCAGAGGGCCATTATGCCGATCTTGCGCGGCCGGATGCCGCAGGCGACGGCCCGCCGCATCATGGTTTCGACGTGCTCCAGATCGTAGAACCGCCGCCAGGCGTCGTGATAGGCGCGACGCCATGCCTCGGCAGACATCAGCGGATGCTGCGCGGTGACGTGCTCGGTGTCGTACTTGTTCAGGTCCGGGTCCATCCAGACGCCGCTGCGATGCAGGGTCTGATGATCCTCCGAACCCGGTAGCGGTGTCAGATAGAAGAATTCGAGCAAATCGACCGGCAGCTCCCGCTTGATGATCTCGATGTCGCGCTGCAGCCGCTCAGGCGTGTCGTTCGGAAAGCCGATGATGTAGCCGCAATAGGTGATGGCGCCGATCGACTTCCAGAGCTGCAGCATGGTGCGGTATTCGGTGATGCGATTCTGCCGCTTCTTGGCGGCCATCAGGTTGTCGGGGTTGATGCTCTCCAGGCCGATGAACACCCGGTTGACACCGGCGCGGCCGGCCTTCGTCACGAAGTTGGGGATGCGATGGCAGAGGGTATCGACCTGGATGATCAGCAGAAGCTTGATTTTCTCCTTCTCGCGCAGCTCGATCAGTCGGTCGAAGATCGCCTCCCAGTTGCGGTTGCGGGCAAAGTTATCGTCGGTGATGAAGAACTTGTGGATGCCCTGGGCGTGGTTCTCGCGGATGATCTTCTCGACATCGTCGGGCGATCGGTAGCGCGACTTACGGCCCTGCACGTTGATGATGGTGCAGAAGCTGCGCTGAAACGGGCAGCCGCGGCCGGCATCGAAGGTCGTGCGAGCGCTCAGCTGCCGGCGCAGTGCCGAGCGGGGCAGCACGGGCGTGCGGACGCCTTCCAGCCCCGGCAGCTCGGCATCGCGATCGTAGAGCGGCTTCAGTGTGCCGTGATAAGCATCCTGGAGCAGCCCGCCCAGCCGGCCCTCGGCCTCGCCAGCGAAAATCGAGATGCCGAGCGCCCAGGCCTCGCGAATCTCGGTTGGCGGCTCCGGCAGCATCGCCAGACTGCCGGCGGCGTGAAAGCCGCCGATGCAGACGGGAATCCCGGCCGCGACCAGCGGCCGGCCGATGTCGACCGCACGCGGGAACTGGTTCGACTGGACGCCGACGAGCGCCACCAGGCCCTTGCCTCCAGATTTTCGGAACTGCCGGATAATGCGCGCTGTTTTGATCCGGCGGTTGGTCTCGTCCTGCACGGAAATCCTAATGTCCACGGATTCGCCAAGCAGACGCCTTTCAGCACATTCGCTGGCCAGTCCGTAGAGCACGGCAAGCGAGTTGGACGGCACGTCGTTGCGCACCCACTGGATGACATAGCCATCGTCATCGTAGTGCGATGGTTTGATCAACCAGAGCCGAAATATTCCGCGCGCGTCCGTGCCAGTTTCTAGCTGTTCCAAGACCATTCCTAGTGCCGCAAGCAGAAGACAGATGCGGTCATCGCCCGCCGCCCGTCAGGCGGCCGAACCCGCGGGTGACAGAACACAGAACGAGTCCCTGCGGCAGCTTCAGAAAGTTGTGTTCGAGTTTTTCGAAGCGGTCCAGCCCCATAACGTGGTAAAAGTGCCACTGCTGAAGTGTTCACACAAGACTTCAATGAGCCCATAGTCGCAAGACTTGGCGACTTGCGCCTTCTGACCGGTGCAGCGGCCGTGACCACCCCTCAAACATTCATTTGATGTGGTCGGCCCCTTTCGCTGGCCCGTTCGGACTTCAACTCGTCCCGCGGCGCCGATGTGTGAGGTCAACACGGATCGCGTGTTGAGTCACGGCAAATCGCCGGCCGCCGACAGCAGGCCTTCCCTGCCGGCGTCGATTTGGCT
>DATKFM010000076.1:0-15871 GCA_035544395.1 Verrucomicrobiia bacterium | reverse complement strand
AACGTGGAGAACCTGACCTTGATGGGCGCCACCGATCTCGACGGCGACGGTAGCGCCGCCGCAAACAGGATAACCGGCAACAGCGGAAAGAATGAACTGACGGGCCTCGCCGGCAACGACACACTCGACGGCGGCAGCGATGTAGATACTCTCACCGGCGGCATCGGCAACGATCTTTATCTCGTCGATGATTTCTTCGACGTCGTCGAAGAACTGGCCGGCCAGGGCAAGGACACGGTGCAGTCCACCGCCAACAGCTATGCAATGGCGGCGGAGGTGGAGAACCTGCAGCTCCTGGGTGCGGCGTTCAGCGGCACCGGCAATGCGCTGCATAACGTCATCACCGGCAATGAAGGCGACAACGCTTTCGACGGCAACACCGGCAACGACACGATCTCGGCCGGCGGGGGCGATGACTTTCTGGATGGCGGCGCAGGCAGCGACAGCTTGGCTGGCGGCCTGGGCAATGATACCTACAGCATTGAAGTCGCCGGCGACAAGATCACCGAGCTGGCGAACCAGGGCACCGACGAGGTGTGGAGCCTCATTGCCTCCTACACGCTCGGCGCGAATCTGGAAAACCTGACTCTGGTGGGCGTGGCGGCGGATGGTACCGGCAATGCGCTGGCAAATGTCATCACCGGTAACGGCTCGGCGAACAAGCTGGCGGGCCTGGCCGGGAATGACGAGCTGGACGGCGATGCCGGCAACGACACGCTCGATGGCGGCGACGGCAATGACGCGCTCGATGGCGGCATCGGAATCGACAGCCTGTTCGGCGGCAACGGCAACGACACCCTGGATGGCGGTGCGGGCGGCGATGATCTGGCCGGCGGCAAGAACGACGATACTTACATTGTCGACAGCGGCGTCGATGACGTGGTCGAGGCGGCGAACCAGGGCACGGATACCGTCATCGCCTCGGTGAACCATACGCTGGATGCCAATGTGGAGAACTTGACTTTGTTGGGTTCCGTCGACGGCACCGGCAACGATCTCGGCAACAGCATCATCGGCGCCTTGATCGGTGACAACAGCCTCGATGGCGCCGGCGGCAATGACACGCTGACCGCCGGCTTCGGCACCGATACGCTGACCGGTGGCGCGGGCCAGGACCGGTTCCAGATCAACATCGTCAATGATGGCGTGGAAGAGATCACCGATTTCCAGATCGGCGTCGGCGGTGACGTGCTGGACCTGTCCGATCTCCTGGACAGTTTCGATCCCGGCCAGAGCGACCCGAACGACTTCCTGCAGTTCGTCAATGCCGGCGGCGACACGACGGTGCGGATCGATGCTGATGGCATCTCCAACGGCGTGAGCTTCGTCGACGTGGCGGTGCTGCAGGACGTGACGCTGAGCAACGTGGCCCAGGCAATGATCGAGGGAAACCTGGAACTCGCCTGACGCGGGTCAGGCGGCGGCGCGTGTCACGGTAGCCATGTAGTTGACGTCGAGATCGCGGCTCAAGCCCCAGCTATCCCGCAGCGGGTCGTAGCTCACACCGGTCAGGCTGCCGATTTCCGCTTCCGCCCGGCGCGCCGCCGCCGCCAGTTCCGAGGGGCGCACGAATTTGCGCCATTCATGGGTGCCGCGGGGCAGCCAGCGCAGCACATATTCCGCGCCGACAATGGCGAACAGGAATGATTTCGGCGTCCGGTTCAGGGTGGACACGAACATGACGCCCTGATCCGTCAGAAGCCGGCAGCAATCGGCGATGAAGGCGTCGAGATCGGCCACATGCTCCACCACCTCCATGTTCAGCACCACGTCGAAGGTCTCGCCGGCGGCGGCAAGATCCTCGGCGGTTTCGATCCGGTAATCGATGGCGAGGCCCGACTGCTCGGCATGCAGGCGGGCGATGCCGATGTTCTTGGCGGTCGGGTCGATGCCCGTGACCTTGGCGCCCAGCCGCGCCATCGGCTCCGACAGCAGCCCGCCGCCGCAGCCGATATCCAGCAGCCGCAGACCC
Source organism: Verrucomicrobiia bacterium (assembly GCA_035544395.1). Taxonomy (GTDB): domain Bacteria; phylum Pseudomonadota; class Alphaproteobacteria; order Dongiales; family Dongiaceae; genus DATKFM01. Next base: position 13,899 of record DATKFM010000076.1, on the reverse strand, counting down.
TCCAGCGGCCGGGGCGCCAGCGGTTCGCGGCCGAGGCGCTTGGCCAGGGTATCGCGGATGAAGGCGATCCGCGTCGGGTTCACCTGGTGCAGCGGGCGGAATTTGCCCCGGGGATCCCACCAGGATTCCGCCATGCGGGCGAATTTTTCCAGTTCGGCCGGATCGACCGTGGCTCCGGCAGCGTTGCGATCCATTTCTGCGGCTGAATTCATGACAAATCCGTCGGTTAGGAGCTGTTAGCGGCGCTGCAGTCGCCTTGCTTCGGCGATCTCGAATGAGTATGGATACGCGCCGCGCGGACGGCAACCGCGGGGGTGCCTGGACGGTTCGTCGCACCGTCAGCAAATCCAACGGAATCAGGCGAGGAATTGATGTCCAGACAGCCGCGCAAGCCGCGGATTGTGATGAAGTTCGGCGGCACGTCGGTGGCCGATCCCGAGCGCATCAAGGCCGTGGCCCAACGGGTCAAGCGCGAGGTGGATGGCGGCACGGATGTCGCCGTCGTGGTGTCGGCCATGGCCGGCGCCACCAATCAGCTCGTCGACTGGACCCGGGCCATCGCGCCGCTCCACGACGCCCGCGAATATGACGTGGTGGTGGCGGCCGGCGAGCAGGTGACCAGCGGCCTGACCGCGCTGGCGCTGCAGGAACTCGGCGTCTCCGCGCGATCCTGGCTGGGATGGCAGATCCCGGTCCGCACCGACGACGCCCACGGCAAAGCGCGCATCCAGAAGATCGATACCACGGAGATCGAGCGGCGCTTCGCCGACGGCCAGGTGGCTGTCGTGGCGGGCTTCCAGGGCTTCGGCCCGGACAACCGCGTGACCACCCTCGGCCGCGGCGGTTCCGATACTTCGGCGGTGGCGCTGGCGGCGGCGCTCCAGGCCGACCGCTGCGACATTTTCACCGACGTGGATGGCGTCTACACCAGCGATCCCCGTATCGTTGCGAAGGCCCGCAAGCTCGATAAGATCACCTATGAAGAGATGCTGGAGATGGCATCTCTCGGCGCCAAGGTGCTGCAGATCCGCTCGGTCGAGATGGCGATGAAGCATGGCGTCCGGCTGCAGGTGCTGTCGAGCTTCAACGACAATCCCGGCACGCTCGTCGTCGATGAGGAAGAGATCTTGGAACAGGAAATGGTAAGCGGCATCGCTTATAGCCGCGATGAAGCAAAGATCACGCTGACTCGCGTGCCCGACCGGCCCGGCGTGGCCGCGGCGATCTTCGGGCCGCTGTCCGATGCCAATATCAACGTCGACATGATCGTGCAGAACGTGTCCCAGGGCGGCGAGACCACCGATCTCACCTTCACCGTGACCAAGGCCGATCTCGACCGCGCGATGAAGGTCCTGAACGACAACCACGCCACGCTGAAGTTCGCCGAACTGCGGCCGGACTCCAATGTGGTGAAGGTCTCGGTCATCGGCGTGGGCATGCGCAGCCATGCCGGCGTCGCCCAACGAATGTTCAAGACGCTGGCGGAGAAAGGCATCAATATCCAGGTCATCTCCACCTCCGAAATCAAGGTGAGCGTGCTGATCGCAGAGGAATACACCGAGCTTGCCGTGCGCAGCCTGCACACGGCCTATGGTCTGGACGCGGCCTGAGCCGATGAACCGGCGCGCCGCCCGCGACCATCTGGACAAACTGTGGGAGCGCGGCCGGCGCTTCCTGGGCAGCGAACTCGCCATTATGGGCGGCGCCATGACCTGGGTGTCCGAGCGCAACCTGGTGTCGTCCCTGTCCAACGCCGGCGGCTTCGGCGTCATCGCTTCCGGCTCCATGTCGCCCGATCTGCTGTCGAAGGAAATCGCCGCCACCCGGGCGATGACCGGCCGGCCGTTCGGCGTCAACCTGATCACCCTCCATCCGCAATTGCTGGAGCTGGTGGAGGTCTGCCTGGACCACAAGGTCGGCCATATCGTGCTGGCCGGCGGCCTGCCGCCCGGCGCCGCCATCGCCCGCATCAAGCAGGGCGCCAAGGTGATGTGCTTTGCTCCGGCGCTGGTTATCGCCAAGAAGCTGCTGCGCTCCGGCGTCGATGCCATCGTCATCGAGGGCATGGAGGCGGGTGGCCATATCGGCCCGGTTTCCACCAGCGTCCTGGCCCAGGAAATCCTCCCGATGATCCGGGAAGTGCCGGTGTTCGTGGCCGGCGGCATCGGCCGCGGCGAGGCGATCGTGAGCTATCTGGAGATGGGCGCTTCCGGCTGCCAGCTCGGCACGCGGTTCGTCTGCGCTACCGAATCCATCGCCCATCCAAAATTCAAGCAGGCCTTCCTGCGCGCCGCGGCGCGCGACGCAACGCCGTCAGTGCAGCTCGACCCCCGTTTCCCGGTGATACCCGTCCGCGCCCTCAACAACAACGGCACCCGCCGCTTCACCGAGTATCAGCGCGAGATGATCGGCCGCGTCGATCGCGGCGAGATCGAGCAGAAGGCGGCGCAACTGGAGATCGAGCATTTTTGGGCCGGCGCCCTGCGCCGCGCCGTGATCGACGGCGATGTCGAGAACGGCTCCCTGATGGCCGGCCAGAGCGTCGGCATGGTCACCGCCGAGCAGCCGGTGAAGGACATCCTGGCCGAGCTGGTGGACCAGGCGGTCGCCGCCCTGGCGGAGCGCGCCCATGTGGTCAGCGCCGAAAAACCGCGTCCCCAAGTAGAGGTCGCCGGCTGATGCCACAGCCGGGTGGGATCTCGGTTTCCCGCCTCCTCCTCCGTCGTCTGCGCGATGTCATGGCGGGAGGCGGCAGCGCCCAGGACCGTCTTGCCAAGATCGTCACGCTGATCGCCGGCGAGCTGGTGACGGAGGTCTGTTCCGCCTACATCATGCGCCCCGGCGAGGTGCTGGAACTGTTCGCCACCAAGGGCCTCAAGGCCGAAGCGGTGCACAAGACGCGGCTGCGGGTCGGCGAGGGCCTGGTGGGCGATATCGCCGCCAACCAGCGGCCGCTGGCCCTGGCGGAGGCACAAGCCCATCCCAATTTCGCCTACCGCCCGGAGACCGGCGAGGAGATCTACCACTCCCTGATGGGCGTGCCGATCCTGCGCAGCGGGCGCGTGCTCGGCGTGTTGGTGGTACAGAACCGCACGCCCCGGCAATACACCGACGAGGAGATGGAAACCCTCGAAACCGTCGCCACCGTGCTGGCCGAGCTGGTGGCCGGCGGCGAGCTGGTGGCGCGGGACGAGATGCAGAGCAGCGAGGGCATCGGCCTGCTGCCGACGCGCCTCGAAGGCACCCCGCTGAATGCCGGGCTCGCCATGGGCCAGGCGCTGCTCCATGAGCCCCGCATCCTGCTGAAGCAGATGGTGGCCGACGATCCGCGCCAGGAGCAGCAGCGATTCCGTGCGGCAGTCGACAGCATGCAGACGGCGCTGGATGACATGCTGGCCTCGCCCGACGTCGCCGCCGGCGGCGAGCACCGCGACGTGCTGGAAACCTACCGCATGTTCGCCGAGGATCGCGGCTGGCTCAGCCGCATCACCGAGCTGATCGACACCGGCCTCACCGCCGAGGCGGCGACGCAGAAGGTGAAAGACGACATGCGCGGCCGCATGGAGCAGATCGTCGATCCCTATCTACGGGAGCGCATCCATGATTTCGAGGATCTGGCCAACCGGCTGATCCGCCATCTGGTGGGCGATTCCCCGACGCCGCAGACGATGCCCGAGGACACCATCCTGGTGGCGCGCAACATGGGCCCGGCGGAACTGCTGGACTACGACCGCCGCAAATTGCGCGGCGTGATCATGGAGGAGGGCTCGCCCACATCCCATGTGGCGATCGTGGCGCGGGCGCTGGATATCCCGGTCATCGGCCGTGTCGAAGGCCTGCTGCGGCGGGTCGAGCCGGGCGACACCCTGGTGCTGGATGCCGACAACGGCCAGATCTTCGTCCGGCCCGCGGACGATATCCGCAACCGCGTGGGCGAAGCCATGCAGGTGCGCGCCCAGCGGCGGGCCATGTTCGCGGCGACCCGCGATCTGCCGGCGGTGACTCTGGACGGCACGAAAATATCGCTCAACATCAATGCCGGTCTATTGATCGATCTGCCTCATCTGGCCGACAGCGGCGCCGACGGCATCGGCCTCTACCGAACCGAGATCCCGTTCATGGTGCGGGAAGAATTTCCTGATGTGGCCACCCAGACCGAGATCTACCGCCGCGTGCTCAACCATGCCGGCGGCAAGCCGGTGGTGTTCCGCACCCTGGATGTTGGCGGCGACAAGGTGCTGCCCTACTGGCGCGGGACCGCCGAGGAAAATCCAGCCATGGGCTGGCGCGCCATCCGCATCGGCCTCGACCGGCCGCTGATGCTGCGCCAGCAGATCCGGGCGCTGCTGGCCGCCGCGGCCGGCCGGGAACTCCACGTCATGTTCCCGATGATCACGGAAGTGACGGAATTCGATGCCGCGCGGCGGCTGGTGGAACTGGAGCGGGCGCGCCTCGAGCGCAACGGCAATGGCGCGCCCTCCTCGGTCAAGATCGGCGCCATGTTCGAAGTGCCGGCGCTGGCCTTCCAGATGGACGCCCTCTTGAAGCGGGTCGACTTCCTGTCGATCGGCAGCAACGACCTGCGCCAGTTCCTGTTCGCCAGCGATCGCGGCAGCGCGCGGCTCTCGGGCCGCTATGACAACCTGTCGCCGGCCATGCTGGAGCTGCTGCGGCGGCTGACCGGCCATGCCAGGCCGGCCGGCGTGCCGCTCAGCCTCTGCGGCGAGATGGCGGGCAATCCCGTGGATGCCATGGCGCTGCTGGCCATCGGCTTCCGCAGCCTGTCCATGGCGGCACCCTCGATCGGCCCGGTGCGGCAGATGATTCGCAGTATCGATCTTTCCCTCCTGACACCCTATGTGATGGATGTGATGAGCCGCGGCGGCGGCGGCATGCGGGCCAAGCTGGCGGCCTTCGCCCGGGATCATGGGGTGATGATCGGCTAAGTGGCGGAAAAGTCGCTATTTACCATAAGTTCCAGCCGGCTTTTGGTTCGTCAGCGGTCTTGAACTCCGGCGCGGGCTGGCCGATTGTCGAGGCCGCTGAGGGACTGGATCGCGGGACCGCGCAAAAAAGATCGCAACGACAAAAGTATGAACTGACGCAATGGCCAAACGAGGTTTGCAGTTCCTGCCGCAGAGAGGGGTTACCGAAGTGTCTCCTCTGGGTGCGTCCGTCGAGTTGGGTGTCGGCGATATCCTGCGCTTGAATCGCGAGCGCCGGGGGCTGGAGCTGCAGTCCGTCGCCAACCAGCTCCGCATCCGCTTGGCCTATCTCGAGGCGATCGAGGATGGCCGCTACAAGGACTTGCCGGGATCCACCTATGCCGTCGGCTTCGTGCGCAGCTATGCCGACTATCTCGAGCTGGATGGCGCCGACATCGTGCGCCGGTTCCGCGAAGAGGTGGCCCGCATCCATGGCCGCACCCGCCTGATCTTCCCGGCCATCACCGCCGAGGGCACCATCCCACCGGCCGCCATCCTGCTGCTGTCGGTAATCGGCATCGGCATCGGCTATGGCACCTGGTACTACCTCTCCAGCACCGGTCAGCCAGACATCACCACGGTTCAGGAGGTGCCGGACCGGCTGATCAACGCGCCGGAGGCCAATGTGGCGCCGTCGGCCGGCTCGACCCAGGGCGGTGCCGCGGCCGAGGCGCCGCCGGCCCCGGCTGCTGAGCCGCCGCCCGCCGCGACGCCGGAAGCGGCGCCGACGGAACCCCCTGCGGAGCCGCAAACCTCAACGGAAGCGCCATCCGATGGAGAGGGGGCCACCACCGGTTCCACACTCTCCACCATCATGGCGCCGGAGCCGCTGCCGAGCGCGACCGATGGCGGATCCACGGAAACGGATCTGGTGCCGCCTGAGTCTGCAACTGCCGAAACGCCCCCTGCAGCTGCTCCGGAGACGACGCCGCCGGCGGCGACGGCCGCCGAAGGCAGCGCAATCACCCAGCCGCCAGCCGCGCCGGCAGCGACGGCGCCCGATGCAACCGCGCCAGCGCCGACGGCCGCCGTTCCAGAGACGCCGACTACCGCGCCGGTTGCACCCGCCACGCCGACTGTCCAGCCCGTGCCATCGACGACAGCTGGGACCGATGCCACTCCCCCGGCGGCGCTGCCGCAGGCACCCACGGTGGCCGATGGGACAACGCCGCCGGCGCCGGGGACCACCGACACCACCGGCACTGACGCCGCGCCGGCCGCTCCCACGGCGCCGGCCGCCTCCGACTCGTCGCAGACCGCCCAGACCGGCAGCGTGATCCCGTCCGCCCCCACCCTGCCGGCGGCGCCTGAAACCACCGAACCGGCTGACCCGCAGCAGGCCGCAGCCCCCGTCACCGCCACCCGGATCCATATCACCGCCCGGCTGGATACCTGGATCAAGATCACCGACCACAATGGCCGGTCAGTGTTCAACAGGGTCTTGAACGCCGGCGAGGGCTATGATGTGCCCGACGAGGCCGGCCTGAAAATGATCACAGGCAATGCCGGCGGCATGGATATCATGGTGGACGGCGCGGCTATCGCCCCCCTGGGCGAACCCGGCAAGGTGCGCCGGGACGTGGAGCTGGACCCGGAAAAGCTCAAGGCGGGAACCGCGATACCTCAATAGCTTGGCCGCCTTTGCTTGACATCGGCAGCCGGTTGGGCAATTTGCTCTTTAAGTATCCCTGATTTCAGCATTTTTTGCCCCGGGTCGACCAGGGGCGGGATAGGAAGACCGATGTCCGTTCGCGCTTATCGCGACATTTCCAGGCGGAAGAGCCGCCAGATCCGCGTCGGCAATGTGCTGGTGGGCGGCGATGCACCGATCACCGTGCAGTCGATGACCAATACCCTGACAGCCGATCCGAAGGCGACGATCGAGCAGATCCGCCGGATCGAGGCGGCGGGCGCCGACATCATCCGCGTTTCCTGCCCCGACGAAGAATCAACCCAAGGCTTGAAACAGATCGTCCGCGAAGCCCAGGTGCCGATCGTGGCCGACATCCATTTCCACTATAAGCGCGCCATCGAGGCGGCCCAGGCGGGCGCGGCCTGCCTGCGGATCAATCCCGGCAATATCGGCTCGGCCGAGCGGGTCAAGGAAGTGGTGAAGGCGGCGAAGGACTATGGCTGCTCCATGCGCATCGGCGTCAATGCCGGCAGCCTGGAGAAGGACCTGCTGGAGAAGTATGGCGAGCCCTGCCCGGAAGCGATGGTCGAAAGCGCCCTGACCCACGCCAAGATTCTCGAGGACAACGACTTCCGCGAATTCAAGATCAGCGTGAAGGCGTCCGACGTTTTCCTCGCCGTCGCCGCCTATCAGGGTCTGGCCGACGCCTGCGACTACCCGCTCCATATCGGCATCACCGAGGCCGGCGGCCTGCGTACGGGCACGGTGAAATCCTCCATCGGCCTGGGCATGCTGCTCTGGTCGGGCATCGGCGATACCGTGCGCGTCTCGCTGTCGGCCGAGCCCGAGGAAGAAATCCGCGCCGGCTTCGAGATCCTGAAGGGTCTCAACCTTCGCCATCGCGGCGTGAACGTCATCGCCTGCCCGTCCTGCGCGCGGCAGCAGTTCGACGTCATCCGCACTGTCGAGGTGCTGGAGAAGGCTCTCGCCCATATCACCACGCCCATGACGGTTTCGGTGATCGGCTGCGTTGTGAATGGCCCAGGCGAGGCCCGCGAAACCGACATCGGCTTCACCGGCGGCGGCAACAACACCCATCAGGTCTATATCGCTGGCCAGCCCCACCATCGCCTGAAGGACGGCAAGATCGTCGACCATCTGGTGGAACTGGTGGAGAAGAAGGCGGCGGAACTCGAAGCCGCGAAAAAAGCCGCGGAGCAGGCCGAGCCCGTCCGGGCCGCCTCCTAGATTTCCGAACTTCGGAGGTTTCGCTTGTCGTCCTTGCAGCCGGTTCGCGGCACGCATGACATTTTGCCCGAGGAGATGCGCAAGCACCGGCGCGTCATTGATACCGCGCGCGCGGTCGCGGAGCGCTACGGCTATCTGGAAGCGCAGACGCCGATCTTCGAATTCTCCGACGTGTTCAAGCGCACCCTCGGCGATACCTCCGACATCGTCACCAAGGAGATGTACAGCTTCACCGACCGCGGCGGCGAACAGCTGACCCTGCGGCCGGAAGGCACGGCGAGCTTCGCCCGCGCGCTGATCTCCGAAGGGCTGAGCCAGGACCTGCCGCTGAAATATTTCTACCACGGTCCGATGTTCCGCTATGAGCGGCCGCAGAAGGGCCGCATGCGCCAGTTCCATCAGACCGGCGTGGAGTTGCTCGGCGTGCCTCATCCCCAGGGCGATGTGGAGATTCTCGCCGTCGGCGCGGCGATCCTGCGCCAGCTCGGGGTGCTCGATCGCACGGTGCTGGAGCTCAATACGCTCGGCGACAATGAAAGCCGCCAAGGGTACCGGAAGGTTCTCGTCGACTATCTCGGCAGTCATAAATCGAGCTTGTCACCGGACAGCCTCGATCGCCTGGAACGGAATCCGCTGCGCGTGCTCGATTCGAAGGATCCGGGCGACCAGAAACTGGTGGCCAATGCGCCGCTCTATTCCGATCACCTGAACGACGCGAGCCGGGCCTTCTTTGATGCGGTGAAATCCGGTCTCGATGCCCTGGGAATCAGCTACTCGCTCAATCCGCGGCTGGTGCGCGGCCTTGATTACTACTGCCACACCTGTTTCGAATTCACGGCGCAGGAACTGGGCGCGCAGAAGACGGTGATGGCCGGCGGCCGCTATGACGGTCTGGTGGAGATGATGGGTGGGCCGCCGACACCAGGCGTTGGCTGGGCGTCGGGTATCGAGCGCGTGGCGATGATGCTGGCCGCAGGCAATGAAGCGCCGCATCCCATCGCCGTCATTCCCATCGGCGAAGGCGCAACGGCTCTTGCGGCGCGGATCACCGAGACACTGCGGTCGGCGGGCCATGCCGTCGATCTCGGCTTCAGCGGGAATCTCGCCAAGCGGATGAAGCGGGCGAACAAGCTCAATGCCCGCGCGGCCATATTGCTGGGCGATGACGAGATCGCCAAGGGCGTCGCAACGGTGCGCGATATGACCACGGGCGCGCAGGAACAGGTTTCGCTGGAACAGCTCGCGAGCCGGCTTGCCGCCTTCGGGCGATAGCGCCGTGGCCGCCGCCGCTGGACTGGAATTGCGCACGGTGGGCGTCAGTCACCGCAGCGCCACCGCCGAACTCAGGGAACACCTGCTGCTTGAGGAAGCCGCCTATGGCGATCTGCTGCAGGGGCTAAAGGCGGCCGGGTTCAACCAGGCGCTGGTGTTCTCCACCTGCGATCGTACCGAACTGACTATTGCGGGCGCCGACTGCGGAAATGCAGTCGAGGCGATCTGGCAGCGCCTGGCATCCATCGGCCAATTGCCGGCCGAAAACGTAAAGGCTCAGGGCTACGATCTCCGGGGCGAGGATGCGCTGCGCCACCTGTTCGCCGTGGCTTCCGCGCTGGACAGCGTGGTGATCGGCGAACCCTTCGTGCTCGGGCAATTGAAGACAGCTCATCGAGAGGCACAGGCCGCCGGCACAGCCGGGCCGGTGCTGGAGACGGTCATTCAAGCAGCGTTCCGTACGGCCAAGCGCGTGCGCAGCGAGACGTCGCTCGGTGAGCGGCCCGTTTCGCTGGCCGCCGCGGTGCTGCAGCTCGCGCGCCGGGTCCATGGTCAGCTCGACAAGACCGGCGCCACGCTGCTCGGCGGCGGCGAGATGGGCGAGCTGATCATCGAGCAACTGCGCCAGGGCGGCCTAAGCCGCGTCACAGTGCTGCACAAATCAGAGGCGCGCGGGCGGTTGATCGCCCATCGCCTCGGCGGCCATATGCGGCCCTGGGACGAGATGGCGGCGGCGCTGGCGGCAGCCGACGTATTGATTTGCGCCATTGGCGACGACCGGCAGGCCGTCAGCGCGGCGATGTTGCAGGCGGCGTTGAAGGCCCGGCGGCAGCAGCCGATTCTCTGCGTCGATTGCGCCATCCCGGGCGACGTGGACAAGGGCGCCGACAAGCTGGATGGGATATTCCTGTTCGATCTCGCCGATCTCGAGAAGATGGCGCTCGAGGGCCAGCAGTCGCGGCAGGCCGCTTCGGCGCCGGCCTGGAAAATCGTCGATGACGAGGTGGCGGCCTTTACACACGGCCTCGCTGCGGCGGGCGGCGATGCGTCCATCGTCGCGCTGCGGAGTCACTTCGACGAGGTCCGCCGCCAGGTGCTGGCGGAGACCGGCAGCGACGCGGAGGCGGCGACCCGCTTGCTCGTCAACAAGCTGTTGCATACACCATCTGCGGCGCTGCGCGCCCTGGCCGCCGACGGAAACCGGGAGGGTGCCGCCGAAGAATTTCTCTGCCGCCTGTTCGGCATCGCGCCGCCAGGGCCAGATCGTAAGGAGGATAAATCGTGAGTGCGGGTCTTTCCGCGAAGCTGGCCGACAAGCTCGGCCGCATCGTCAGGCGGCATGAGGATCTGGCGGGATCGCTGGCAACGGAGGGCCGCGTCGATCCCCAAGAGTTCAAGCGCGTCTCCAAGGAATATTCGGAACTGACGGCGGTCGTCGATAGTATCCGGGAACTCCAGCGCGTCGAAGGCGAGATCGAAAGCCTGAGCGCCATGCTGACGGACGCCGGCACCGATCCGGAAATGAAGGCGCTGGCGGAAGAGGAGATTCAGACGCTCAGGCAGCGGGTGCCGGAACTGGAGCAGAAGGTCCGCATCCTGCTGGTCCCGAAGGACGAAGCCGACGACCGCAACGTCATCCTGGAAGTGCGCGCCGGCGTCGGCGGCGACGAGGCGGCGCTGTTCGCCCGCGAACTCTTCGACATGTATCGCAACTACGCCCTGCTCAAGCGCTGGAAATTCGAGCAGATGGATGTCAGCGAGACCGGACTCGGCGGCTATTCGAAGGCCACGGCCGAAATCAACGGCCGCGGCGTGTTCGCGCGGCTGAAGTTCGAATCCGGCGCCCACCGGGTGCAGCGCGTGCCGGCGACCGAGGGCGGCGGCCGCGTTCATACGTCCGCCGTCACCATCGCCGTGCTGCCGGAAGCGGAAGAGGTCGACATCAAGATCGAGGACAAGGACCTGCGCATCGACGTGTTCCGCGCCGGCGGTCCTGGCGGCCAATCGGTGAATACCACCGACAGCGCCGTGCGCATCACCCATATCCCCACCGGCGTGGTGGTGCAGCAGCAGGATGAAAAGTCCCAGCACAAGAACAAGGCGAAGGCGATGAAAGTGCTGCGTGCCCGGCTCTACGAAGCGCAGAGGGCGGCGCTGGCGGCGGAACGCGCCGCGGCGCGCAAGAGCCAGGTGGGCTCCGGCGACCGGTCGGAGAAAGTACGCACCTACAACTTCCCGCAAAACCGGGTCACCGATCACCGCATCGATCTGTCGCTGTACAAGATCGACCGCATCCTCGCCGGCGAACTGGACGAGCTGATCGATCCCCTCATTTCCCATGACCAGGCCGAGCGCCTTGCCGAGATCGAATGACATGGACCGCGGCGCGGCGCTGGATTGGGCGTCGCGCGCGTTGCGGGACATGGGCATCGAGGACGCGCGGCGCGAGGCGCGGTTGCTGCTGGACCATTGCGCGGGGACGGCGGGCAGCGATAGTCAGCCATTGCCGCCGGACAAGATCGCCGAACTCCAGGCTTTCATCGCCCGCCGCCGCAACCGCGAGCCGGTGTCCCAGATCCTCGGCCAATGGGAATTCTGGAGCCTGCCGTTCTTCGTGACCTCAGCAACACTGACGCCGCGGCCGGACACGGAAACGCTGGTGCAGGTGGCGCTCGATCTGCTGCCGGATCGCGGGGCGCCGCTGCGGCTGCTGGATCTCGGCACCGGCAGCGGCTGCCTGCTGCTGGCGCTGCTGCACGAACTGCCGGCGGCCCGCGGCCTGGCAATCGACCGGAGTCCGGAGGCGCTCGCCGTCGCAAGGCGCAACGCCGCGGCGCTCGGCCTCGCCGGTCGCGCGCAATTTGCCCTCGGCAACTGGGCTGAGGGCCTGAGTGGCGCCTTCGACCTCATCGTCAGCAATCCGCCCTATATCCCCCAGGACGAAATTCCCGGCCTGATGCCGGAAGTGTCGCGTCATGAACCGCTGATGGCCCTCGATGGCGGTCGCGACGGCCTCGATTGCTACCGGCAATTGGCGCCGCAGATTGCAGCACTGCTGGCGCCCGGCGGCTTGGCGTTGCTGGAGGTGGGGCAGGGACAGGCTGAGCCGGCCGCGGCGATTCTGGCCGCCGCCGGGCTTGAGCCAGCTGGCGTCAGGGCCGATCTGGGCGGCCGTAAACGTTGCGTAATTCTCCGGAATAATAAACAATAACAGTGATTTACATAGCTGTGGACGGTATCAAAAAAACATTTGGCAAGCCCTGACTCGCCGCGTAGGGTGACAGCGTTAAAGAACGAACCCGTAGGGGTCGAGCGCCGTGAAGGCGCCTATTCGTTCCCCATTCGTCGATCCGGATCAGCAGCGGCTTGTGCCGCCTCCCAAAGATGGCGGCGCTGATTTCGGTAATAGGGGCAAGAGCCGGCCAGCACGAGTGAAGGTGATATGAGACAAGGTCAGAATAACAGGCGTTCGCGCGGCCGTGGCCAGCGACGCCAGCACCAGAATCCGCGTCAACAGACCTTCGATTCAAACGGGCCGGATGTGCGAATCCGCGGCAACGCGTATCAGGTCCTGGAAAAATATCTGGCCATGGCCCGCGATGCCACGGCCGCCGGCGACCGCATCGCCGCCGAGAATTTCTATCAGCATGCCGAGCACTATTTCCGCATCGTCAACGCCAATGGCGAGCAGCAGGGCGCCAACGGGCGCTTCCGTCCCAACGGCCCCGGCAATGACGGACAGGACGGGCAGGACGGACAAGACGGTCAGGCGCCTGAAGGCGGCGAACAGCAGCCGGCGGAAGCCGAAGTTTCCGTGCGGAAGCCCAACGGCTCCTCGGTGCCGCCCGGCATGGGCGACCAGCCGGATACGGACGAGAATTCCCAGAATTAGCTGTTGCCCGGCCCTTCTTCCCGCTTGCCCTTAACCCGCTAGATCTTAAGAGTTTTCTGACGGTTTCATTTTCGGCCTGCGCCAGCCCGCCGCTCTTGCGCCGGGGCTGCGCCGACCTATATCCAGCCCAGGACAGCAATTCGATTGCATCGTTCCGGCGTGCCTGATGGGGCGCGGGGACAGAGGGCGAAAGTGATGGATATCGAGAAATATACCGAACGCTCGCGCGGATTCGTGCAGGCGGCGCAGACCCTGGCTCAGCGGAGCGGCCATCAGCGGCTGACTCCCGAACATCTTCTCAAGATACTCCTGGACGATCGTGAAGGCCTGGCGAGCAATCTGATCCGCGCCGCCGGCGGCGATCCCGCACGCGCCCTGGGTGCCACCGAGGCGGCCCTCAGCAAGATTCCCCAGGTCGAAGGCGCCGGGGCCGGCCAGCTTTACATGGCGCCTGAGACCGCGCGCCTGTTTGAGCAAGCGGAGAAGCTGGCCGACAAGGCCGGCGACAGCTTCGTCACCGCCGAGCGGCTGTTGCTCGCTTTGGCGATGGCCAGCGGCTCCCCGTCAGCCGACGCCCTGAAACAGGCTGGCATCTCGGCCCAGTCGCTTAATGCCGCGATCAACAATCTGCGCAAGGGACGCACTGCCGAATCCGCCTCGGCGGAAGACAGCTATGACGCCCTGAAGAAGTACGCCCGCGACCTCACCGCCGCGGCGCAGGAGGGCAAGCTTGATCCGGTGATCGGCCGCGACGAGGAGATCCGCCGCACCATCCAGGTGCTGGCCCGCCGCACCAAGAACAATCCCGTGCTGATCGGCGAGCCCGGCGTCGGCAAGACCGCCATCGTCGAAGGCCTGGCCCAGCGCAT
>DATKFM010000075.1:0-2018 GCA_035544395.1 Verrucomicrobiia bacterium | reverse complement strand
CACGATCGAGCACAGGATGAACAGCCAGATGTTGTAGCCTGCGAAGCCGGAGGTGATGGTGACGAGCTTGTAGGGGATCGGCGTCAGCCCCTTCAGCAGGATGATCACCGCGCCCCATTCGGCGTAGGAGGCGCGGAAGGTCTCGACCTTGTCACTGAGACCGTAGACGGTGATGAGCCAGTGCCCGAGCGAGTCATAGAGCAGCGCGCCGATGGCATATCCGACTACGCCGCCTGCGACGGAAGCGATCGTGCACACGGTTGCAAACCACCATGCCTTCTTCGGCCGCGCCAGCGACATCGGCAGCAGCATGATGTCGGGCGGGATCGGAAAGAACGAGCTTTCCGCGAAGGCGACCGCAGCCAGAATCCAGAGCGCGTAGGGCTTGTCCGCGGCGTCGATGCACCACTCGTAGGTCCGTTTCAGCATGGGGGCATGAACCATCATGGAGCGGATTTGTCCATGCCGGCGAATGCGAGATTTTGCGGGGAATTAGTGCCGTTTGCGTAAGGAACGGCCTTCCAGCGCGACAATTCGCCGCCGGACGGCGGGAGGCGTCACGGCCTTGCCCAGCGGCTTGGCCGGCAGTGCCTTGTTCGTAATGGATTTCGGCATTTTTGCCGCCGGCTTGTCCATCGACTTGACCGCCGATTTGGGCAGCTTCTCGGCGATACCGAGCAGATCCTCGCGCCGGCCCATCTCGCGCCAGACGTCCTCCGGCTTGACGCCGGCGGCTGCCCAAAGAACGGTAAGGTTATAGAGTAGATCGGCGCTCTCGCGAATCACCGCCTCGGCGTTGCCGTTGACGGCGTCGATCACGACTTCGATGGCTTCCTCGGCGAGTTTCTTGGCCATCTTGGACGGGCCGCGCTGAAACAAGCGGGCCGTGCGCGAAATTGCCGGATCGAGATCCTTGGCCGCGATCACCGCCTGATAAAGCCGCTCGAGCGAATCACCCATCCTCTGATCCTAATCGAAGGCCGTGGCCGGCGTGTTAACGGCCGGGCCTGCAACCATAAAAAATCCACCGGCCGGAGCGGCCGGTGGATTCATCTTAAACAGCGGTTTAAGCAGCGGCCGCAAATTACCAGCTAGCCAGGGGATGCCCGCGATAGTGGGGCACGCCCGAGCGATAGTAACCGCCGCCATAGTAACCCGGGCTGGCATAGTAGCCGGGGCTGCCGTAGTAGGCCGGTCCGCCGCCGTAATAGGCCGGCGCGCCGCCGTAGTAGCCATAGCTGTCATAATAGTCTCGGCGGTTTTGGGTGGCCGCGATCGCGAGGCCCGTGCCGACGATGCCGGCGAACGCCGCTGCAGCAGCGGCACCGCCGCCACCACCACGGTAGTACCTGCGCCGGGCGCTGATATCGGTCGCGTCACTGGTCCCGGTCGAAGCGGTCACGCCCTTCGCCGACGACGCGGAGCCCGCGAACGCCATCGACGGCGGCACTGCCGTCAGCGTTACCGCCACAACGGTCGCTACCGCGCTGGCGCGGCCGATCGATGAAAACACACCTTTTCGCGCAAACATTCTCGATATCCTCCGTGGTAGCCTGGCCTGACAGGCCTTCGATAGCTAACCACAGGCCGGACATTAAGTTCCCCAATCCGAACGGGAGCTGAACGATCCCTGGCAAAATCGTGGCAGTCATCAGCCATTCAGGTTAGATGCGGCAGAATGCCTGCTCGCAGGCTTGCTGCTGGCGATGTCACGAAACCGGCATCACCGACGTGGCAACTTGTCTCATCTCTTGCTGATGTAAGCCCGATGCGTACAACCCGGACCAACGCCTTCCGCTCAATTCTGGCTTCGCTTGTCGGCCTGTGCGGAATTGCGGTCTTTGGGGCAAGTCACGTGTTTGCCGCCGACGAACCCAGGCCCCCGCTCGCGATCCAGTTTTCGCTCGACCGGCCGATCGATGCCGCGGCGGCGCCGTTCGTGATGGCGGCGGCCGGCGGGCTGTTCAGCGCGGAAGCCCTGGCGGTCACCACCAATATCGCCAGCGGATCATCTGATG
>DATKFM010000074.1:0-3019 GCA_035544395.1 Verrucomicrobiia bacterium | reverse complement strand
CACCGCCAATCTCCCGGTCCTTATTTGGGGCCAAATGGACCGGAAAGCAAGCGGGGTCGGATGGGAGCCGTGTGCGGAACTACCCACGTTTCGTCATGGCCGGGCTTGACCCGGCCACCCACGTCTTGCTTTTTCAGTTGCACGCAAAAAAGGCGTGGATGCCTGGGTCATCTGGCGCGAAAACGCGCTTCTGGCCGGGCATGACGGGTGTTGTTTGCCGGGTCACTGTCTGCAAGGCTATTTCAGGAGTGAATTCGTATGCCATCTGATGCCTCCGCCTGGTCGCTGCACTCCCAGCTCAAAAAGGACACCATCGACATCGGCGACCTGCCGCTGTGCCGGGTGCTGGTCATCAAGGATGCCCATTACCCATGGCTGCTGCTGGTGCCGCGCCGGGAGGGCGCGGTGGAAATCATCGACCTCGATGAGGTCGAGCAGGCGCAGTTGATGACCGAAGTTTCCCGGGTTGCGCGGGGCCTGAAAGAGGTCACCAAATGCGACAAGCTGAATATCGCGGCATTGGGCAATCTGGTGCCGCAACTCCATGTCCACGTGATCGCGCGGCGCACCAGCGATGCGGCCTGGCCGCGCCCGGTATGGGGCGTGATGCCGCCACTGGCGCATGACGCCGAGGAAGTTCAAAATTTCATCAACGCGCTTCGCCGCAAGATCTGGTTGGGTTGAATAGATGTCTGCATTCGACAAATATCCGCTGGGGAAGCCCGCTTTCGTTACTCATGTTCTCGATCGCGCCGCGCATCTGCGCGCCAATGACGAAAAGCTGTTCGCGCTGGAAGGCCAGCGCAACGCCGGCGCCTATGTGATCTACCGCGACTCGCTTCTGGTGAGACAGGAGGCGGACGGGCCGCGCGTGCTGCTTGGCCTCGAAGAGGCGGTGAAGCTGGGAGCCAATCCCGGCACGATCTTTCTGGGCTTGCGCGACGGTGCGCCCATCTTCGGCATGGGAATTTCGGCAACCGCCGTGGAGAAGCTGATCGCGCGCGACGACGTTGCCGTCACCGAGTTGCGCGGCATGGCGATGCAGGGCGCCGTCCCGCTGGAACAGCTCTCCGCGATCGCCATGGCGAAATCGATGGTGACCTGGCATCAGCGCCACGGTTATTGCGCCAATTGCGGCACGCGCACGGCGATGAAGGACGGCGGCTGGAAGCGCGAGTGTCCGAGTTGCAAGGCCGAGCATTTTCCGCGCACCGATCCGGTCGTGATCATGCTGGTGACCCATGGTGACCGATGCCTGCTCGGCCGGCAGAAGCAGTTCATGCCCGGGATGTATTCCTGTCTTGCCGGCTTCGTCGAAGCGGCCGAAACCATCGAGGACGCAGTCCGCCGGGAGATCTTCGAGGAATCCGGGATTCATTGCACCGACGTGACCTACTACATGACGCAACCGTGGCCATATCCGTCATCGCTGATGATTGGATGCGCCGCCCGCGCGCTCAACGAGGACATCGTGGTGGACCGCACCGAGCTCGAGGACGCGCGGTGGTTCAGCCGCGAAGAGGTCGCCCTGATGCACCGGCGCGAGCATCCCGACGGCCTGTTTGCGGCCCATCCGTTTGCGATCGCGCATCATCTGATCGGCCGCTGGGTGCATGGGGAAACCGCCGCCAACGCATAGCGGGAACGGGTCATGGAGCAGTCGATTAACTCCGGACATTGGTTCCGGACGAAGGCGGAACCGGCATGACGGATCTCCGGATGAACTTTCAAGACAAAGCGCCCAAAACTCCGCCGCGCATTCTCTGCATCGGAATACCGGTGCGCGACCTGACATTCCACGTCAATGGCGTGCCCGGACGCGGCTCCAAGGAAAACGCCACGCATTTCGACGAAATTTGCGGCGGCAATGCCCTCAACGCCGCGATCGGCATCGTGCGCCTCGGCGGCCGGGCCTCGGTCTGCGGCCCGATGGGCGACGTCGGCGAAACCTCAAGCCGATTCATTTTCGACAAGCTCGCCGATGAGGGCATCGAAACCACGCATATCGTGCACATGCCGGGCCTGGTGACGCCGATCTCGGCCGTGCTGGTGGATCCCAGCGGCGAGCGCACCATCGTGACCTTCCGCGATCCGGAGCTGTGGAAGGTCAAGCTGCCCCCCATCGCGACGCTGCTGGACGATTGCGCCGCCATCCTCACCGAGAGCCGTTGCGCCGAATTCTGCACGGACCTCTGCGCCGAGGCCGTCCGGCGCGGTATTCCCGTCATCGTCGATGTCGATCGCGCGATGTCGCTTCGCGAAGGGCTGCTGAACGCCTCCTCGCACCTGGTGTTCTCGAGCGAGCCGCTGCAGGAGACCGCCGACATCGCCGACGACGCCCAGGCACTCAAGAAGATCGCCAGGCTGACCCCGTCGTTTCTGGCAGGCACAAGGGGCCCGAGGGGCACGATCTGGCTCGACGAGAAAGGCGCCATTCAGGAAACCGCGGCCTTCCCGGTGCACACGGTAGACACCCTCGGCGCCGGCGACGTCTTTCACGGCGCGTTTGCGCTCGCCATCACCGAGCGGCATGAATTGCGGCAGGCGTTGCGATTTGCCTCCGCTGCCGCAGCGTTGAAATGCACCCGGTTCGGCGGCGCCTTCGCGGCCCCGCAACGTGCTGAAGTTGAAGAGCTTTTGATCCAGGGCCAGGCAGCCGGCCGGGTCTCGACTGGCCAATAAGTAGGCTTGCTATAGAAGAATTTTCTATATATGAGGGTACCAAACCTTCTGTATGGAACATTCTTCTCATGACCGACCTAGCTGTTCAGCTCCCCGAAGCCAACCGCCGCCTTGACGCCATCGACCGCAAGATCCTGACCGTGCTGCAGGAGGACGCCTCCCTGTCGGTCGCCGAGATCGGGGACCGTGTCGGGCTGTCGTCGACGCCATGCTGGAAGCGCATCCAGCGGCTGGAGGCCGATGGCGTCATCCTGCGCCGGGTGGCGCTGGTCGACCAGAACAAGATCGGGCTCGGCATTTCGGTCTTCGTCTCGGTCGAGAGCTCCGATCACTCCGA
>DATKFM010000073.1:0-3389 GCA_035544395.1 Verrucomicrobiia bacterium | reverse complement strand
TGTCTTGCGGGTGAGGGCCTCTGCTGAGGACTCTAAAGATTACGCCATTGAAGCGGGACGGATCCTCACGCTGCACCTCATGTTGATGGCGATATGATGCACGCCGCAAAATCGGCGCCGGCCCCTCACCTGCAACATCCGCTGGACGCGGATGTTGCATGCCTCTCCCCACTTTGTGGGGAGAGGCGACAAAGTCTGACCATGACACCTTCAGCGATCTCCATCCAGCCGCGGAGCGGGTTCACTATCCCTTGGCCCTATTGATCGCCTCGACGATCATGTTGTTGGCTTCCTCGGCCTCGGCCCAGCGGCCCACCTTGGACCATTTGCCCTTCTCCAGGTCCTTGTAGTGGGTGAAGAAGTGGGCGATCTGCTCGGTGAGGATTTCGGGGAGCTGGCGGTAGGAGACGATGCCCCGGTGGAAGGGGTGCAGGTCGTCCACCGGTACGGCCAGGATTTTTTCGTCCAGGCCCTTGTCGTCCTCCATCAAGAGCGCGCCGATGGGTCGTGAGCGGATGATGACGCCGGGCACCACGCGGGTCGGCCCGACCACCATGATGTCGCAGGGATCGCCGTCCTCCGAGAGGGTGTGCGGGATGAATCCGTAGTTCGCCGGATAGGTCATTGCCGTGTGCAGGAAGCGGTCGACGAACAGGGCGCCGGAATCCTTGTCGATCTCGTACTTCACCGGCTCGCCGCCGAGCGGGATCTCGATGATGGCGTTGACGTCCCAGGGCGGATTGCGGCCGATGGGAATCTTGGAGATGTCCATGGGAAGCGATCCCTCCCTGTCGCGCGGCCTTGGGCCGCCCGCGCCACTCTATCGCGAAGTCACCGGCGGCGGATAGCGCCGCATCATGTACAGGAGCAGGATCAGCCCCGGCAGCGCCAGGATCGTCGACAGGACGTAATAGCTGAACCAGCCCATCGTCTCCGCAAGAAGCCCGCCGGGCGACGACAGTACCGTGCGGCCGATGGCGGCCAGGGACGAGAACAGCGCATATTGCGTGCCGGTGAAGGACAGGCTGCAGAGGCCGGAGATGTAGGCGACGAACGCGGCGGAGCCGATGCCGCCGCTGAAATTTTCCAGGGCGACCGTCAGCAGCAGGAAATTGAAATCATGGCCGACCAGGGATTGCGCGGCGAACATCAGGTTCGACAGCATCTGGATGGCGCCGCCGATCAATAGCGCCCGCATCAAGCCGACACGGGCCACCAGCAGGCCGCCGGCGCCGACGCCGACCAGCGTGGCGACGAGGCCGAACGTCTTGCTCGCGAGCGCGATCTCGGCATCGGAGAAACCCATCTTCACATAGAAGGGATTGGCCATCACGCCGGCGACGGCGTCGCCGAGCTTGAACAGGACGATGAACAGGAGAATCAGTATCCAGCCCTGGTGCCGCGCCACATCGCGGAACGGGCTGTTGATGATCCGGTCGAGCCAGTCGCGCAGATCGGCGTAACCGGCGGCGAGGCCGGTCGCCGCCGATTTGGGCCGCGGCAGCAGCAGGAGCAGCAACACCGGAACCGCCGCGCCGAAGATTGTCGCCAGGACGTTCGGCGCCCATTTGGCCCAGGCCGGCAGAACCGCATCGCCGAAGACGACAAAGCGGATAACGACAAAGCCGGCGATGGCGGCAGCCAACAACAGCGCCGATGCGACGAAGCGCATGACCGTCGACTGTTTTGAATGGACGACAGGTTCCGGGGACGGCCGGCGACTTGGCTCCCGCGTCAGCAGCACAGTGCCAATACCGATGAGCACCAGCAGCGCCATTACGCTATAGACGCCGAACCAGCCGAGGCCTTCGCCATTCTGATGCAGCAGCAGCGCGCCGGCGCCGGAGGCCAGCATGCCCAGGCGATAACCATACTGGGTCATCGCCGCGCCGGCGCCTTGCTGATGTTCGTCCAGCAACTCAATACGGTAGGCGTCGATGACCACGTCCTGGCTGGCCGAACAGAAGGCGACGAGCACGGCGCAAAAGGCGGTGGTGGCCGGGGAGGTCACCGGATCGGTCGAACCCAAGATCAGGATCGTCACCATCAAGCCGACTTGGGTCAGGATGGCCCAGCCGCGCCGGTGGCCCAGGCGGCCGAGCGGTCCCGGCAACGTTACCCGGTCCATGAACGGCGCCCAGACGAACTTCAGGCTGTAGACCACGCCCACCAGCACGAAGAAACCGATGGTGGTGAGATCCACGCCGGCTCGAGCCTGCCAGACCTGCAGAGTACCGGCAGTCAGCGCCAGCGGCAGGCCGGAGGAAAAGCCCATGAACAGGACCGCGATCAGCCGCGGCTCGAGATAGGTCGCCAGGGTCTGCAGCGCCGTCTTCGGCACCGCTGATGGCGGGCTTTGCACGTCGTCGGTCACGGCGGGGACAATCGCCTGGATTCGGCTTTGCCGTCAAAAGGCATTGCTGCGGCGGGATCAGCCGGTTTCCGCCTCGGCGGCCCGTTCGGCGCGCTTCCTGTCATGGGGGCTGAGCAGCTTCTTGCGCAGACGGATGCTCTTGGGCGTCACCTCCACCAGCTCATCGTCGCCGATATAGGCGATGGATTTCTCCAGCGTCATCTGCCGCGGCGGGGTCAGGCGGATCGCCTCGTCCTTGGACGTGGTGCGGATATTGGTGAGCTGCTTGGTCTTCATCGGGTTCACTTCCAGGTCGTTGCCGCGGCTGTGCTCGCCGATGATCATCCCCTCATAGACCTGGATGCCCGGATTGATGAACATCGGGCCGCGTTCCTCCAGGTACCAGAGGGCGTAGGCGACGGAGTTGCCCTCGGCGTTGGAGATCAGCACGCCGTTGCGCCGGCCCTCGATCGGGCCTTTGAACGGCGCGTAGCCGTGGAACATGCGGCTCATGATGCCGGTGCCGCGGGTATCCGTGAGGAACTCGCCGTGATAGCCGATCAGGCCGCGGGTCGGCACGAAGAAGGTGAGGCGCGACTTGGCGCCGCCGGAAGGCCGCATGTCTTGCAGCTCACCCCGGCGCTGACCGAGCTTCTCCACCACCACGCCGGAGAATTCATCATCGACATCCACCTGGATTTCCTCGATCGGCTCCAGCCGCTGGCCCGTGGTGGGGTCGGTCTTAAAGATCACCCGCGGACGGCCGATGGACATCTCGTAGCCCTCGCGGCGCATGGTCTCCACCAGGATGCCGAGCTGAAGCTCGCCGCGGCCCGCCACCTCGAAGGCTTCCTTGCCCTCGGCCTCGCGCACGCGGATGGCCACGTTGCCTTCGGCCTCGCGCTCGAGGCGCGCGCGGATCATGCGGCTGGTGACCTTGTCGCCTTCGGTGCCGGCGAGCGGTGAGTCGTTCACCGAAAAAGTCATGGCGATGGTCGACGGATCGACCGGCCGCGCGATGATAGGTTCAGTCACC
>DATKFM010000072.1:0-4834 GCA_035544395.1 Verrucomicrobiia bacterium | reverse complement strand
CCGCCAGCGTCGCATGCACGCCCGACTTCAGCACGCAGACCCAGAGGACGATGCCCAGCAACGCATAGGGCGCGATGCGGGTTACGCCGGCGCGATTGAGCGCGAACATCGCCGCCAGGACGACGGCCCCAAGCGCCAGCGACATCAGCGAAAGCTGCGAGGTATAGAACAGCCCGATAATGACAATGGCCCCGAGATCGTCGAAGATCGCCACCGCCAGCAGAAACACCTTGAGCGCGGCGGGCACGCGCTTGCCCAGCAGCGACAGCACGCCGAGCGCGAAAGCGATGTCGGTCGCCGACGGAATCGCCCAGCCATGAACCGCATCGCCGTGGCCTGCGGTGGCCGCCCAGTAGATCGCCGCCGGCACGGCCATGCCGCCGATGGCGGCGACCGCCGGCAGCAGCGCCCGGCCGAAGCTGGAGAGTTCGCCTTGCAGCAGCTCGCGCTTAATCTCCAGCCCGACCAGCAGAAAGAACACCGCCATCAGCCCGTCATTGATCCAGAGCAGCATCGGCTTGGCGATCTCCAGCGCGCCGATGCGGATCTCCACCGGCATCGTCAGGAAGATCTTGTAGAACGGCGCGACCGGCGTGTTGCTGACGATCAGCGCCAATATGGCGGCGCCCAGCAGCACGATGCCGCCAGCGGACTCAAGCTGGAGGAATTCTATTATCCCGCCGATGATGCCGCTGGATTTCTTGTTCACGACCCCTGTCCTCTGCCGCGCAACCTGCCGCACGAGGCGGCGGGAGGCCAGCGGAATCGCCGTGGCCTTGCTGCTTGCCGGGGCCGCCGATAATGTCGGCGCGGCAACGAGGGGATCAACATCATGGCCGCAGACTCACAGCTCACATCGCTGACCGCGCAGGAAGCCGTGCGTCTCTTGGCCGAGCGCAAGGTCTCGCCGCTGGAGCTGGTCGAGGCGTCGGCGGCGCGCATCGCCGCGACGGACAAGGCGGTGAATGCCATGCCCACGCTCTGCCTCGACCGTGCGCGGGATCATGCGAAGCGCATCATGGCGGGCAAAGCGCCGGAAGTGTCACCCTGGCTCGCCGGCTTGCCGATCGCAGTGAAGGACCTGAACGACGTCGCGGGCGTGCGCACGACCTATGGGTCGCCGATCTTCGCCGACCATGTGCCCGAGCGGTCCGACCTCATGGTGGAACGGCTGGAAGAGCGCGGCTGCATCACCATGGGCAAATCCAACACGCCGGAGTTCGGCGCCGGCGCCAACACTTTCAACGAGGTGTTCGGCGAGACGCTCAATCCCTGGAATACCAGGCTGACCTGCGCCGGTTCTTCCGGCGGCGCCGCGGTGGCGCTGGCGACGGGACAGGTATGGCTCGCCACCGGCTCGGATCTCGGCGGCAGCCTGCGTACGCCGGCCAGCTACTGTTCGGTCGTCGGCCTGCGCCCGAGTCCGGGCCGCGTCGCCAACGGACCGAACGAACGGCCCTTCGGCACGCTCTCGGTGGAAGGACCGATGGGCCGCACGGTCGGCGACACGGCGCTGCTGCTGGACGCCATGGCAGGCTGGCATATCGAAGATCCGCTGTCGCTGGAATCGCCCCGGGAATCTTTTCAGGCCGCGGCGGCGGCAAAGCGGCGGCCGAAGCGCGTCGGCTTCTCGCCCGATCTCGGCATCGTGCCGGTGGATGCGGAGGTGCGGGAGATCTGCGCCGCCGCGGCGCGGCGCTTCCAGGATCTGGGCGCCGCCGTCGAGGAAGCCTGCCCCGATTTCACCGGCGCCATCGACTCGTTCAAGACATTGCGCGCCGCCGGATTCGTCGCCGGCTATGCCGCGCTCTACGAAACCCGGCGGGACAAGCTGAAGCCCGACGTGATCTGGAACATCGAGCATGGTCTGAAGGTCACGGCCGGCGATATCGCGCGGGCGGAGCTGGCGCGGGGCACGCTCTATCACCGGATCGTGCAGTTCTTCCAGACCCACGATCTGCTGCTGTGTCCGGTGGCTCCCGTCGCTCCCTTCGACGTGAAGACCCGCTGGATCCGCGAGATCAATGGCGTGGTCTTCGACAACTATGTCGAATGGCTGCGCCTTGCCTATGCCATCACCCTGACCTCCTGCCCGGCGATCTCCGTGCCCTGCGGATTCACCAGGGACGGCCGGCCAATCGGCCTGCAGATGGTCGGCAAGCCGCGGGGCGAGGCGGCCCTGCTGTCCGCCGCGGCCGCCTTCGAGGAGATGACCGGCCTGGCAAAGCAGCTTCCGATCGATCCCCGGGCCGGAAGGCCCGCTTAGAGGAACCCACAATCAGCGAGCGGGAACGGCGCCTGAACCAAGGGGTTGAGTCAGGACTGCAGCAAAGTTCCTGTTTTGTTCTTTAATCTTGCTGAAATTATTGCTCTGCAAGATGTCGCATGCGTCTGTGATCGTATGCATAGTGCTTGCGAATTTTGCGGCGCACAAGAATACTGCAAGTGCGAAGGGCGATTTGGCCCTCCGTCTTACAGCGGCCCTTAAGGACCAGCAGCGATGCATGAATTGCACGGCCACTTTCTCGAAGACATGACCGTCGGCATGACGGAAATCTATTCGCGCACCGTGACCGAGGCGGACATCGTGCTGTTCTGCGGCATCTCCGGCGACAGCAATCCGGTGCATCTGGACGAACAGTTCGCCCAGAAGACCATGTTCAAGGGCCGGATCGCCCATGGCATGCTGACGGCCAGCTTCATCTCCACCGTGCTCGGCACCAAGCTGCCGGGTCCGGGCTGCATCTACATCAGCCAGAATCTCAAGTTCAAGGCCCCGGTGCGCATCGGCGACACCGTTACGGCACGGGTCACCGTCACCGCGGTCGACCAGGAGCGCGCCCGAATTACGGTCTCCACGGTCTGCCATGTAGGCGAGACCCAGGTGATCGACGGCGAGGCGATGCTGATGGTGCCCCGCCGCGCCAGCCTGGCGCAGGCCGCGGAGTAGCTATCTCCCTGATTGTGGGCCGGCCCGGCGCCGGCCCTTACGCAAACCGGTCAGCCGCCCTATAAGGGCGCGCTGACGCTATGCTCGCACCGGCCAAGTGCCGGGCGCGATTACATATTGGGATGGGATCCTAGGTCGGGAACGATGCGGCTGTTTCGCCACTATACGGAAGTCCCCGCGGAGGCCCGCGGCGCCGTCGTTGCCATCGGCAATTTCGACGGCGTCCATCTGGGCCATCAGGCGGTGCTTGCGGAAGCGGCGCGGCGCGCGGCGGCGCAGCGGGCGCCGCTGGCGGTCATGACCTTCGAGCCCCATCCCCGCAGCTATTTCAAGCCGGACCAGCCGCCGTTCCGCCTTACGCCGCTGCGCATCAAGGTGCGGGCGCTGGAGGCGCTGGGCATCGAGCATCTGTTCGTGCTGCATTTCGATGCCGAGCTTGCCGCCAAGAGCGCCGAAGCCTTCGTCATCGAAGTCCTGAGCGAGGGCCTGGACGCCGCCCATGTGGTGATCGGCTATGACTTCGTCTTCGGCCGCGGTCGCACCGGCAACGCGGCGCTGATCGCTGATCTCGGCGCCGTGCATGGCTTCGATGTGACGTCGGTGTCGCCACAGGCCACGGGCGGCGGCGAGGTCTATTCCTCCACCCACATCCGCGATCATCTGGCGGCCGGCCGTATCCGCGCGGCCACGGCGCTGCTCGGCCGGCCCTGGGAAATGGAAGGCCGCGTCGAGTCCGGCGACAAGATCGGCCGCGGCCTCGGTTTTCCCACCGCCAACATCGCGCTGGGCGAATATGCGCTGCTGGCCCACGGCATATATGCCGTGAAGGCGGGCATCGACGAGGGGCGCGGCACGGTCTGGCGCGATGGCGCCGCCTATGTAGGTCCGCGGCCGACGGTGGGCGGCACGAAGGCGCACCTCGAGGTGCATCTCCTGGATTTCGACGGCGACCTCTATGGCCGGCATATGCGGGCGGCCTTCATAGACCATATCCGCGGGGACAAGGCGTTTGACGGGTTGCCTGCTTTGCAGGCACAAATCGCCGAGGACTGCCAGACGGCGCGCCGTATCCTCGCCTCTTACGACGGGCCGGCGCCCGGCGCCCTGGCGCCGCTGCGGCCGGCCGCGCCGCTCTCACGCGAGGGCGGCGAGTTCTATCAACAGGCCCTCGGGCCGAAATCGAGCATGAGCGACGCATGAGCGTGGACTACAAATCGACGGTCTTTCTGCCGAAGACCGACTTCCCGATGCGGGCCAACCTGCCGGAGCGCGAGCCGAAGTTCCTCGCCCGCTGGCAGGAGATGAATCTGTTCAAGCGGCTTCGCGACGAGTCCAAGGGCAAGCCGAAATTCGTCCTCCATGACGGGCCGCCCTATGCCAACGGCGCCATCCATATCGGCCACGCCCTGAACAAAATCCTGAAGGATGTGGTCAACCGCTCGCAGCAGATGCTCGGCAAGGACGCCAACTACGTGCCGGGCTGGGACTGCCACGGCCTGCCGATCGAATGGAAGATCGAGGAGAAATACCGCGCCGCCGGCAAGGACAAGGATGCGGTTCCCATCATCGAGTTCCGCCGGGAATGCCGCGAATTCGCCCAGCATTGGGTGGACGAGCAGGGCAAGGAATTCCGCCGCCTGGGCGTCGAGGGCGATTGGGAGAAGCCTTACACCACCATGTCCTTCGCCGCCGAGGCGCAGATTCTCCGGGAGATCGGCAAGTTCCTGATGAATGGCGGCCTGTTCCGCGGCGCCAAGCCGGTCATGTGGTCGGTCGTCGAGAAGACTGCGCTGGCCGAAGCAGAGATCGAATACCACGATCACAAGTCGACGACGGTCCACGCCGGATTCCCGGTCGTCAAGCCGGCGCATCCGGCCCTGGACG
>DATKFM010000071.1:0-5481 GCA_035544395.1 Verrucomicrobiia bacterium | reverse complement strand
TGGATCGTCACGGCGATAGGATCGATGGCCATCGCCTATGGTTTTGCCCAGGCCGGCATCTTCAATCAACGCACGGGCGGCATGTCGGCCTATGCCGAGGACGCCTACGGCAAGTCGGGCTTCTTCATCGTGTTCTTTCTCTATTTCCTGTCGCTGGCGATCGGCAATGTGGCCATTGCCATTTCGGCGCTCGGCTATCTCTCGGCATTCCTGCCCTGGCTGTCGTCGACGCCGATCACCACTTGCATCGGCGTCATCGCCCTGCTCTGGCTGACCACGGTGGCGAATTTCGGCGGTCCCAGCGTGACGGGCAAGATCGGCTCCATCACGGTTTGGGGCGTTATCATCCCCGTTGGCTTTCTCTCATTCATCGGCTGGTTCTGGTTCAGCTCCGAGACCTTCACGGCGGCCTGGAATCCGAACGGCCTTAGCCTGGGCGAAGGCATGGGGTCCAGCATCGCGCTCACCCTCTGGGCCTTCCTGGGCATGGAGTCGGCTGCACAGAACTCAGATGCGGTGGAGAACCCGAAGAGGGACGTTCCCCTTGCCTGTTTGTTTGGCACGCTTGGCGCCGCTGTCGTCTACGTCCTGTCCACTACGGTGATTCAGGGTATCGTGCCCAATGCCGAGCTGGCCAATTCAACCGGTCCTTTCGCCTTGGCCTACGCCAAGATGTTCAATCCGACCGTCGGCAACATCATCATGGCGCTGGCGGTGATGGCCTGCCTCGGCTCGCTGCTGGGTTGGCAGTTCACCATCGCCCAGACCGGCAAGGGGGCGGCGGAAGACCGCATGTTCCCCGCCTTTTTCACCAAGGTGAACAGCATGGGTGCACCGATTACCGGCATGATCGTTCTCGGCGTTGTCCAATCCCTGCTGGCGCTGTCGACAATTTCGCCAAGCCTCAGCGAACAGTTCAGCGTGCTGGTCAACCTGGCTGTCGTCACCAATGTCATTCCCTACGTAATGTCACTGTCTGCCTTGTTCGTGATGATGAAAGCCGCCGGGGTTCCCCAAGGAAAATACCGGCTGAACACCGTCGTGCTATTGGTGGCGTTGCTCTATAGCACCTATGCCATCTATGCCTCGGGCAAGGATGCGGTGATGGGCGGCACGCTGGTCATGGCGATCGGCTTCATCGTCTGGGGCTTCATTGCCTTCCGGTTCGTATCGAAGCGGCCGGCAGGTGCCGCTTGACCGCGACAAATCGTATTGTCGAGAGGAGACTGAACATGCAAATCGCAGGATCGAAGAGCCCTCAACGGCAACGCGTTCGGCTCGCGGCGTTTCTTATCGCATCGGCGGCGATGGCGTTGCTGCCGTTCGCACCTGCAGTGGCCGCCACGCTCGATCAAGTCAAAGCGTCGGGCAAGCTGCTGCTCGGCTACCGGGCCGATGCGCGGCCGTTTTCGTATGACGAAGGCGGCAAGGCGGCCGGCTATACCGTCGCACTTTGCGAGAAGGTCGCCGAGACAGTGAAGACAGAGCTTGGACTCTCGGCAATGACAGTGGAGTGGGTGCCTGTCACGCTGGAGGACCGGTTCAGCGCCTTACGGGATGGCAAAATCGACATCCTGTGCGGCGCGGATACCGCGACGCTGGAGCGGCGGAAGGAAGTGTCCTTCTCGATTCCGATATTTCCCAGCGGGATCGGCGCCATCCTTCGGCGGGACGCTCCCGCTCCGCTGCGGGAGGTCCTGGCCGGCAAGCCGGCGGCGGGGCCCGTCTGGCGCGGTTCTCCGGCGCGAATCCTGAACAAAAAGACATTCTCGGTCGTCAAGGGAACCACAGGCGAGAAGTGGCTGGCAGAACGCATGCAAAGATTCCACGTTGATGCCAGCGTATCCACGGCCGACAGCTATGACGCCGGTATCCAGCAGGTGCTGGAGGGCAACTCCGACGTCTTCTTCGGGGACCGCCCTATCCTCCTGGAAGCCGCTACGGGCGGTTCGTCTGCGAGCGAACTGATCCTGATCGACCGCCTCTTCACAAACGAACCATTGGCCATCGCAATGGAACGGGGCGATGAAGACCTTCGCCTGATCGTAGATCGAACCCTGAGCCGGCTGTTCCGGTCCGGCGAATTTCGTGATTTGTATGCGAAGTGGTTCGGCGAGCCCGACGACAGCACGCTTGCCTTCTACCTGCAGAACGCGCTGCCTGAATGAGCTTATCCGCCCGGCGTTCTCGGCTGTGATGTGAAGGAGACTATCGATGCTCGCCAGAACCGTTGCCGATCAGAAGACCCGCGTTCTGGTCATCGATGAAAAGTTGGCGGCCGCCGCGAGTTTCGGCGGTCGCGCGGTTCGCGCGCTGGTGCAGGAACTGAACGGCCGCGGCATCGAGACGATCGAGTCCGTGAGCTTTGCTGATGGGCGGGCCGCCGTCGCCGCCGACGCATCGATCGACGCAATCCTCATCGGCTGGACACGGGAAGGGCCGGCCGCCGAGACAAAGAAAGAGGGCGAGGCGCTGCTGACCGCGATCCGCCGGCGCAACGCCGACGTGCCGGTCATTCTGCTCGCCGACCGGCCGGCAACGGGCACCTTGAACGTCGACATCATGACCATGGCCGATGAGTACGTCTTCCTCCTGGAGGATACGGCAAATTTCATCTGCAGCCGCGTGATTGCCGCCATCAAGCGCTATAGCGCCAACCTGCTGCCGCCTTTCACCAAGGCGATGCTCGAATACATGGAAGTCGCTGAGTACTCCTGGGCGGCGCCGGGCCACCAGGGCGGCATCGCCTTCACGAAGAGTCCCGCCGGCCGCGTCTTCTTCGACTTCTTCGGCGAGAATCTGTTCCGTACAGACAGCGGCGTCGAGCGCGGCTCGCTTGGTTCCCTGCTCGAGCATAGCGGGCCGATCGGCGAGAGCGAGAAGTATGCGGCGCGCGTCTTTGGCTCGCACCGGTCCTATTCAGTGCTGACGGGTACCTCGGGCGCGAACCGGACGATCATGCAATCGATGATCGGCGAGAACCAGTTCGCGCTGTGCGACCGCAATTGCCACAAATCGATCGAGCAGGGAATCATCCTGACCGGGGGCATTCCGCTGTTCTTCGTGCCGACGCGGAACCGCTACGGCATTATCGGCCCCATCCTGCCGGAACAGCTCGATCCCAAGGCAATCCGCAAGCGCTTGCAGGAGCACCCCCTGCGCAAGAAGGCGGTTTCACCCGATCCGGTCTATGCCGTCGTCACGAATTGCACCTATGACGGCGTTTGCTATGACGCCACGAAAGTGCAGGACTTGCTGGACAAGAGCGTCGATGTGATCCACTTCGACGAAGCCTGGTATGCCTATGCGCGGTTCAATCCGCTCTATAAGGGTCGTCATGCCATGCGCGGCGATCCCAAGGATCACCCGGCCAAGGGGCCGACGGTGTTTGCCACGCACTCCACGCACAAGCTGTTGGCGGCGCTGTCGCAGGCCTCATGGATCCATCTTCGGGAAGGCCGACGGGAGGTGGAGCCCCACATCTTCAATGAAAGCTATATGGCGCATCAGTCCACGTCACCACTCTACGCTATCATCTCTTCGAATGAGATTGCGGCGGCGATGATGGACGGACCGGCCGGCGAGGCATTGACGACCGATGTCATCGACGAGGCGATCGCGTTCCGCCAGGCGCTGGGCCGCGCCCATATTGAGTACAAGAAGCGCGGCGAATGGTTCTTCTGGCCGTGGAACGCGCCGGAGGTGAAAGACGCCAAGGGCAAGAAGGTGGCGTTTGTCGATGCCGACCCCAAGATGCTCGCGAGCGATCCCGAGGCCTGGATATTCCACCCGGGCGAGACTTGGCACGGCTTCGGCAATATCCCCGACGGCTGGTGCATGCTGGACCCGATCAAGGTCGGCATCACCTGTCCGGGCATGGGCGACGACGGCAAGATGCTGAAGACAGGCATACCGGCGGCGATGCTCAGCTCCTATCTCTATCGGCATGGCACCATTCCTTCGCGGACGACGGATTTCATGGTGCTATGCCTGTTCTCGATGGGCGTGACCAAGGGCAAGTGGGGCACGCTCGCCGGCACCCTGCTGGACTTCAAGAAGGACTACGACTCCAACCGGCCGCTGGAGGCTTGCCTGCCCGATATCGTGGCGGCGGCGCCGGACAAGTACGGAAAGATGGGCTTGAAGGATCTTTCCGATCACATGTTCGAGTACATGAAGACAAACAACATGGACAAATGGCAGGCGCAGGCTTTTGGTTCGCTGCCCGAACCCAAGATGCTGCCGCGCGAGGCGAGCGGGCGGCTCAACGCCGGCAAATGCGAGCTGCTGCCGATCGACAAGCTGGCCAATCGCGTTTCCGGCGTCGGCATCATTCCCTATCCGCCTGGCATACCGATTGTCATGCCCGGCGAGAGCTTCGGTGCCAAGGACGGGCCGTGGCTCTCCTTCATGAGGTCGTTGCAGAACTGGTGTACGGAGTTCCCGGGTTTCGGCAAGGAAGTCGAGGGCTCCATCGTCAAGGACGGCGTCTATCATGTCTGGGTCCTGAAGAACGATTGAGGCGAACGGCTCGATACGGCGTGCTATCCCTGGGGAGGAACGCATCATGACGACGAAGGAAAAGGTGCTGGCGACGACGGCGATCGCGGCAGTGAGTCTTTTCACGGAGCAAGCGTTCGCGGCGGACGGGGTGAAGCTGACGCTCGGCGGATACTACAATGCGGCCTTCGGCGGCATGCCCGCCGAGGATTTCAGCGCCTCGTCCACTGTCGATGAGGACGATCTGCGCCCCTACGTCATGAAGCAGAATGTCGACATCACCTTCACTGGCGAAACCACGCTCGACAATGGCCTCACAGTTGGCGCTTACGTCGAACTGCGGGCGCAGACTAATGAAGACCAGATCAAGAAGGTCTATGCCTATTTCTCTGGCGATTTCGGTACGCTGCAGTTCGGTGATCAGGATGGCGCGCTGGCCGCGGTATGCTACACGGTGCCGACGGCGTCGCAGGAATTCGGTGC
Source organism: Verrucomicrobiia bacterium (assembly GCA_035544395.1). Classification (GTDB taxonomy): domain Bacteria; phylum Pseudomonadota; class Alphaproteobacteria; order Dongiales; family Dongiaceae; genus DATKFM01. The sequence continues at coordinate 498 of DATKFM010000071.1, read as the reverse complement.
CGACAGCCCGGCCGTGAAGGGTTTCAACCTGTCGAATGCGGGCATCGCGGGCTATGCAGCCACGAACGGCACCTGCTACGGAGTCGACAGCTACAGCACGCAGCTCGTTTATTTCAGTCCGGACTTCGCCGGTTTCCATTTTGCCTTTTCGTTCACGCCGGACCAGACCGAAGATACGCGCAACACGACGTCGGGAGCCGGGACCCGGTTCGAAAACAATGCCGGCCAGAATTCCGAGAATCTCTCAATGGCCGCTTGGTTCATCCACGACTTCAATGGCGTGAAACTGACCGTTGGCGGCGCCCAAACCTTCAGCTTCGACAAGGAAGCTAACATCAACAATACGAATGAAGCCCAGGACTCGAACGCCTACTTGCAGGTCGCATTTGGCGGAATCGTGCTGGGCGGCGCCATGGAGTACCGCCAAAACTTCGGCAACGATGGCGCCGACCAGCTCGTTTATGGCTTCGGCGGCACCTACAATTGGGATGCCTGGAC
>DATKFM010000070.1:0-7033 GCA_035544395.1 Verrucomicrobiia bacterium | reverse complement strand
CGGCAACAGCAATGAGCTTTTGCAGGCAATGGAGTAACGCTTCCACGAGGGCGCGCCGCGGTCCTGCCGGGCCGCGGCGCATTTGCTTTTGATGCCCGGGATTTGACGCAGCGGCGCGGCCGGTTTACAGGCGGAGTCCATGACCGCCTTCGATCTTTCCAAAGTCCGCGTCCGTCCCTATGAGCCGCGCGACCGCACCGATGTGATCGCCGCCGAGGCGGATCTCCAGGAATATGAGCGGAAGCTCCACGATACCCGCATCCCCGGCGACGAAGCGGCCGAGCCGACCTTCCGGCTGCTGGAATCCCTGATCAACGCCAATGACGGCGAGATATTCGTCGCCGAGGATGATGGCGGCTTTCTGGGCTATGCGGCCGGATTCGTTTTGCGGGACGAGAACCCGGCGGAGACCGAGGATTCCAACATCTGCGGCTATATCAACGACGTCTATGTGGTGCCGCACCGGCGCGGCCGCGGCGTCGCCTCGCGGCTGCTGCAGGCGGTCGAGGATTTCCTGCGCGCCAAGGGCATGGTGCGGCTGCGCATCAACACGCTGGTGGCCAACGATTCGGCCAAGCGCGCCTATGGCAAGCAGGGCTTCGAGCCCTACGAAGTCATGATGGAAAAGCGGCTGAAGCAGCCCTAACTGCCGCCGATGTCCCGTGCGGCGATATGCATGAACTCGAGTTCGCGGAAATACTCGGCGCCCAGCTTCTCATAGAATTGCGACGCCAGGCGATTGGGCTTGAATACCGCCCAGATCAATTCCGGCGCACCCTTCTGTTTGGCCAGATCCGCGGCCGCCGCCATCAGCGCCCGGCCGACACCGTGGCGCCGCGCCGACGGTTCGACCCAGAGATCGGCTACATGCAGGATGCGGATCGCGCGATCCACGTCATAGCCGAAGTGATAGAGCAGATAACCCTGGGCGGCGCCGTCGGCCTCGGCGATCAGGCCGGCGAAGGCGGGTTCGGCGCCGAAGCCGTCGCGCAGGAACCGCTCGCGGGTCATGCCCTGTTCATCGCTGTCGCCGAGATTGCGCAGATAGTCGGCAAAATTCGACCACATGCGCATGTAGGAATCGGCATCGGCTGCGGTCAGCGGGCGGATGGTGACGGGCATGGAAACTCGTTCAGTCGGCTTTGCGCGCGCGCGGATGGGCCTTGTCGTAGACCGCCAGCAGCGCCGCCGCATCCACGTCGGTGTAACGTTGCGTCGTCGACAGCGAGGCGTGGCCCAGAAGTTCCTGGATGGCGCGGAGGTCGCCGCCGCCGGCCAGGATATGGGTGGCGAAGCTGTGGCGCAGCGCATGGGGCGTCGCGGTTTCCGGAAGTCCCAGCAGCGGCCGCAGCTTCTGAAGCTGCAGCTGCACCAGCCGAGGATGGAGCCGCGCGCCGCGAACGCCACGGAACAGCGGCCCATCCCGTTCGCCGGAGAACGGCGCCGCCCGCACGTAGTCGTCGATCGCTTCCCGCACGGCAGGCAGCATCGGCACCAGCCGCTGCTTGCGGCCCTTGCCGGTGATGGTGAGGGACAGCGTCTCGCCGGCCTTGGCCTTCGGCAGATCGCCGACATTGAGTGACAGCGCCTCGCTCAGCCGCAAGCCGCCGCCATACAGCAGCGCCAGCAGCGCCGTGTCGCGCTTGGCGACCCAAGGTTCGTCGCTGAGATCGCCGACCGCATCCACGGCTTCCAGCGCCTCACCGGCGGTCAGCGCCTTGGGCACCGAGCGCGGCAGCTTAGGAGAACGCAGCAGGCCGATGGCGCTGTTGGTCGCGAGGCCGCGCCGGGCCAGGAAGCGGAAGAAGCTGCGCAGCACGCTGAGCGCCCGCGCCGTGGAGCTGGCGGTCAGTCCTTCGCGGCCGCGCGCCGCCAGCCAGGCGCGGAAATCGCCCCGGTCCAACCCGCTAAGATCGGCAAGCGCCGCCGGCTGGCCCAGATGCCCGGTGAGAAATCCGAGGAAGGCGCTGAGATCGCGTCCATAAGCGGCCAAGGTGTGCGGCGAGCCGCGGCGCTCATGGCGCAGCCAGGCGAGCCAATCGTCCCGCGCGGCCGCTGAGTCAGCGGCGATTACTTGTCCGGGTGCGGCAGCCCGAGCCATTGGCGGATGCAATGTTCGACGATGCGGGCCAGGAAATGCAGCAGCTCCGTGCCCTGGCCCGGATTGAAATAGCCGGGATGGCGGGTACCGAATCCGAGCAGGCAGGGCGGCGTGCGATCGCTGATATTCAGGCGGATCAGCGCATCCGACCGCACCAGGCCGGCGCCGCCGCCGAACACGGCGGGATCGCCCTCGGCATCGTCGCGCAGCAGGATGTCTTCATCGCCCATGGCCTCGGTGACGCCGCCCGGCGACATCACATGCACGCCTTCGATCTCGGTCAGCGGCGCCTTGTCGTCGAGCGCTTCGACGCAAAGCGTGACCACATCCACATCCAGCAGCACGACCAGATCTGTGGTGACCATCTCGATGAAATGCTCGAAGGTCTCCGCCGCCAGCATCGACAGGATCGCCTTGTGCATGCGCTCCTGGGTCGAGAGATTGTCGCGGCTGTTGGCCAGGAGATCGTCCTGATCGGCGCGCAGCTTGGCGATGTCGCGGCGCAGCCGCTCAACCATGAATTGCTGCAGGTCGATGATGCCTTCGCCCTTGTTGCGCGCCGGCGGTATCTGATAATCGAGCAGGTCCGGGTGGCGCACCAGGAATTGCGGATGGCGGCGCAGATACTCCGCCACCTGCGAGGAGGTAATACGCGCCTTCACCTTGTCGACGGTGAAGGCGGAGCGGATATCGTCCGGCGTCTTCGGCATGGGCGCAGCCGCTACAGGATCGACTGGCCGGTCTTCGCCCAGTCCGCCAGGAAGGCGGCCAGGCCCTTGTCGGTGAGCGGATGGTTGAACATCTGCTTCAGCACGCTGGGCGGCAGCGTCGCCACATGAGCGCCCATCTTGGCCGATTCGATGACATGGATGGGATGGCGCACCGATGCCACCAGCACTTCGGTGGTGAACGCGGGATAGGCGTCATAGATCTGCACGATGTCGGAGATCAGGCCCATGCCGTCGGTGCCGATATCGTCGAGGCGCCCGACAAACGGCGAGATGAAGGCGGCGCCCGCCTTTGCCGCCAGGATCGCCTGCGCAGCGGAAAAGCAGAGCGTGACATTCACCTTGGTGCCTTCGTCCGCCAGCGCCTTGCAAGTCTTCAGGCCGTCGGGCGTCAGCGGCACCTTCACCGTGACATTGGGCGCCAGCTTCGCCAGCTTGCGGCCCTCGGCCAGCATGGTCTTGTGATCGATGGCGGTGACCTCGGCGCTGACCGGGCCGGGCACCACGGCGCAGATCTCCTTGATCACTTCCAGGAACGGCCTGCCGCTCTTGGCCACCAGCGACGGATTGGTGGTCACGCCATCCACCAGACCGGTTGCGGCCAGGTCGCGAATCTCGTTGATGTCTGCCGTATCGATGAAGAACTTCATGAACCGATGCTGCCCCGAATCCCAATGACGGGCGGAGTGTAGTCGATGGCCGCCGCCGATGCCAGAAGCACGGACAATAGTGCCGCGCCTCTCGGGCGCGTCAGCGTGTTGCTGCCGTTGCCGTTGACCGGCGCCTATGACTATCGCGCCGATCCGGCGCAGTCGTTAACGCGCGGCGATTTCGTCGTGGTGCCGCTGGGAAACCGCGACGTGACCGGCGTGGTCTGGGGCGAGGCGCTGGGCGACGTCGCGGAAACAAAATTGCGGGACGTGGCCGGGCGAATCGAAGCGCCGCCGCTGCCGGCCGTCGTCTGCGATTTCGTCGATTGGGTCGCGAACTATACGATGTCGCCGCCGGGGGCCGTGCTGAAAATGGCCATGAGCGTGCCGGCGGCGCTGGAGCCGCCGAAACCAATCTCGGCCTGGCGGCTGGCCGATTCGCCTGCCGGTGATTTGTCTGTCCGCATGACAGCGGCGCGGCGGCGGGTGCTCGAAATTCTCCGCGATGGGCCGCCGCGCGTGACGTCGGATCTGGCGCGGGAAGCCGGCGTCTCCAGCGGCGTGGTGAAATCGCTGGCCGACAGCGGCGCCATCGTGGCGGTCAGCCTGCCGCGGCCCAGCCCGTTCGAGATGCCGGATGCCGAGCGCGCAGGATTTGAATTGAACGATGCGCAGGCGGCGGCAGCCCAATCGTTGGCGGAGCAAGTCGCCGCCGGCGGCTTCGGCGTGATCGCGCTCGACGGCGTCACCGGCGCCGGCAAGACCGAGGTCTATTTCGAGGCGATCGCCGCCGCGCTGCGCCGGGGCAAGCAGGCGCTGGTGCTATTGCCGGAGATCGCCCTCAGCGCCCAATGGCTCGAGCGCTTCGTGCAGCGCTTCGGCGTGCCGCCCGCGCTCTGGCATTCCGATGTCCCGTCCCACGAGCGGCGCGCCACCTGGCGCGGCGTGGCAACCGGCGAAGTGCGCGTGCTCGTGGGCGCGCGCTCGGCGCTGTTCCTGCCTTTCGCCGAACTCGGCGTCATCATCGTCGATGAGGAGCATGACGCCGCTTACAAGCAGGAAGACGGCGTGATCTATCAGGCGCGGGACATGGCCGTGGTGCGCGCCCGGCTGGCCGAGATCCCGATCCTGCTGGTTTCGGCCACGCCGTCGCTGGAGACAGTGCAGAATGTCGAGACCGGCCGCTACCGCGCGCTGCATATGCCCGACCGCCATGGCGGAGCGCTGCTGCCGGAGATCGCGGCCATCGATCTGCGCAAGGACAAGCCGCCGCGGCAGAGCTGGTTGTCGCCGACGCTGCGCACAATGCTGGCGGAGACCATCGCCGCCGGCGAGCAGGGACTGCTGTTTCTAAATCGCCGCGGCTATGCGCCGCTGACCCTTTGCCGGTCCTGCGGCCATCGCCTGCAATGCCCGCGGTGCACCGCCTGGCTAGTGGAGCATCGCCTGATCGGCCGGCTGCAATGCCATCATTGCGGCTTCCAGATTCCGTTTCCGTCGCACTGTCCGAGCTGCCAGGCGGAGGGCCAGCTTGCCGCCTGCGGTCCGGGCGTGGAACGGCTGGCGGAGGAGGTGGCCCAGGTGCTGCCCCGGGCCCGCGTCGAGGTCATGACCAGCGACACCATCACCGGGCCGCTGGCGGCCGAAGAGCTGCTGCGGCGGATGCAGGAACATGAGATCGACCTGCTGATCGGCACGCAGATGATCGCCAAGGGCCATCATTTCCCCATGCTGACCCTGGTGGGGGTGGTGGATGCGGATCTCGGGCTTCAGGGCGGCGATCTGCGGGCGGCGGAACGCACCTATCAGCTCTTGCATCAGGTGGCGGGGCGCGCCGGCCGGGCCGCCCATCCGGGCAAGGTCTATCTCCAGACCTTCCAGCCGGATCATCCGGTGCTGCAGGCCCTGGTGGCCGGCGACCGCGACCGCTTCCTGCGCCAGGAGGCCGACGACCGGCGCCAGGCGGGCATGCCGCCCTTCGGCCGGCTGGCGGCGCTAATCTTGTCCGCGCCCGAGGGCCCGATAGCTGACCAGTCGGCGTCGGCGCTCGCCCGGGCGGCGCCCCATGATGATGGATTCTCTATACTAGGGCCGTCGCCGGCGCCGCTGGCCATCCTCCGCGGCCGCCACCGCCGCCGGTTCCTGCTGAAGTGTCGCCGCGAGATTGCACCTCAAGGGAGTCTCCGGGACTGGCTCGGGCGCGTGAAGCTGCCCAATGCCGTCCGGCTGCAGTTGGACATCGATCCCTACAGCTTCTTCTGAGGCCGGCCGCGGCCGCGACGCCCAGCATCCCCTAAGCCATAGAAGTCATGACAGAAGGTCGCGCCGGGACTCGTTGCAAGGCCCTGTTTCGTATGTTAGACACCGCACCGCCCGCCGGCCCGGGAGGGTTCGGTCGGCAGGCGGAATTATTGTTTAAGGGCGGCCACTTAGCGGCCGTCTCCCAGAAGAGGCAGGGGTAGATCTCGTGGCAGGCCGGGACAGCGGTTCAAGTGCCATCGCGGCGCGTTACGCCGCGGCGCTGATTGAACTCGCCGACGAGCAAAAACAGGTGGACCAGGTCGCCGGCGACCTGACGAGCCTGCGCGCCATGATCGGCGGCAGCGCCGATCTGCAGAAGCTGCTGCGCTCGCCGGTGATCTCCCGGGATTCCCAGGGCAAGGCCATGGCGGCGGTCGCCGCCAGTGCCGGTTTCGGCGAACTCAGCAAGCGTTTCATCGCCTTCGTTGCCTCGAACCGCCGGCTGTTCGCGCTGCCGAACATGATCGAGGCCTTTCTGACCGAGCTGGCGCGCCGCCGCGGCGAGATCCGCGCCCAGGTCACCGCCGCCCAGCCGCTGAACGACAAGCAGCAGGCGGCGCTCGTTGAATCGATTCGCCGCGCCGTCGGCGGCAAGGTTTCTCTCGACGTCAAAGTCGACCCCGCGCTGATCGGCGGCATGATCGTCAAGGTCGGCAGCCGCATGGTCGACAGCTCGCTGAAATCCAAACTGCAACGTCTCCAACTTGCCATGAAAGGGGTCGGATAATGGAAATCCGCGCCGCGGAAATCTCCGCTATCCTGAAGCAGCAGATCCAGAACTTTGGCACCGAGGCCGACGTGGCCGAGGTCGGCCAGGTCCTGTCGGTGGGCGACGGCGTCGCCCGAGTTTATGGCCTCGACAAAGTGCAAGCCGGCGAGATGGTGGAATTCCCCGGCGGCATCCGCGGCATGGCGCTGAACCTGGAAACCGACAATGTCGGCGTCGTCATCTTCGGCGACGACCGCAGCATCAAGGAAGGCGACACCGTCAAGCGCACCGGCGCGATCGTCGACGTGCCGATCGGCAAGGGCCTGCTGGGCCGCGTGGTCGATGGCCTGGGCAATCCGATCGACGGCAAGGGCCCGATCGTCGGCGCCACCCGCAGCCGCGTCGAAGTGAAGGCGCCCGGCATCATCCCGCGCAAATCCGTGCATGAGCCGATGCAGACCGGCCTCAAGGCGATCGATAGCCTGGTGCCCGTGGGCCGCGGCCAGCGCGAGCTGATCATCGGCGACCGCCAGACCGGCAAGAC
>DATKFM010000069.1:0-5155 GCA_035544395.1 Verrucomicrobiia bacterium | reverse complement strand
GCTCGGGGAGCAGCGCCCAGCACTTGTTTGCGGTGATCTGGCCCTCACCTCGACCCGCAGCCTTGATGGTGACATAACCTCTGAGGTTGCGCGGCGCCAAGACGATGGAACGTGGCTTTGGGTGATCGACAGATGGTCTGTCAACTGGTGATTGAAAGTCTTTCCGTTACCTAAGGGGCGTCGAACAGTGCCCTTCGCGAGCTGCTGAACCAGGCGACCGCCTCAGTTTTGGCGGACGGAACTTTGCAAGCCATCGAACGAAAGTATTATTCGCCCGATATCTACGGCAATCGAGATCTGACGTTCTGATCTGGCGAGATCGACCGCCAGCAATTCGTGCGTATTTGTAATTGCCTCATGCCTTCCAGCACACTGGGGCTCAGGAAGAATTGTACCTGAGCCCCTCTGTGGTGATTCTTCTTCGCGCCTAGAGTGCGTCGCGGATTTTCTGGACCTGCGCCTCGAGTTCCTCCGCCCCATACGGCTCCGGCGCCACCGTGCCCCAGACGGGCTTCGGCCAGGCGGGATCCGACGTCGCGCGGGCGATCACGTGCACATGGAGCTGCGGCACGATGTTGCCGAGGGCGCCGATGTTGATCTTGTCCGGCTTGAACAGATCGGTCAGCAGGCGGCTGCAATGGGCGACCTCGTCCATGAGGATGGTGCGGTCCAGCGCCGGCAGCTCGTGGATCTCCCGCACATCCGGCCGCTGCGGCACCAGGATCAGCCAGGGCCATTGCCGCGCATTCATAAGCAGCAGGAGCGTGAGATCGAGCCGCGCCAGCTCGATTGCATCGGCTTTCAGTTTTTCGTGCAGGATGAAATCCGTCATCACGCCCTCGCCATCGCCGCATCGGCCTATTCTGACTATACTTCTTCCATGCACCGATTCGCGAGACAAGGCCCGTGCGCATCCTCCTGACTGGAGCCACCGGATTCATCGGCGGGCAGATCGCCGGCGCGCTGATCGCCGCCGGCCACAGCCTGCGCTGCGCGGTGCGCGATACCAAGCGGGCGCGGCGCATGTTTCCGCGGCAGGATGTGGTGGCCTGCGATTTCAATCGCGATGTCACGGCCGAGGCGTGGCTCCCACGGCTGGAGGCAATCGACGCCGTGGTGAATTGCGCCGGCATCCTGCAATCGCGACGTGGGCAGGGGATGGCGGCGATCCACGACGCCGCACCCAAGGCGCTGTTCGAGGCCTGCGTCGCGGCCGGCGTGCGGCGGGTGGTGCATATTTCGGCATTGGGCGTGGCGCCGGATCTGGCGCTGGAATATTCGGAAAGCAAGCTGGTAGCCGAAGCTCATCTGCGGGCGCTTGATCTCGACTGGGTGATCCTGCGGCCCTCGATGGTCTATAGCAGCGCCGGCTCGTTCGGCGGCAGCTCGCTGTTCCGCGGCCTGGCGGCGCTGCCGTTGTTCATTCCCCTGGTGGGCGATGGCGGCCAACTCTTCGCGCCAATCCATGGGGCGGACTTGGCGCAGGCTGTGCGCAAGCTGCTGGAGGAGCGGGCCGTAAACTGTCGCCTGCTCGCGGCGGTGGGTCCTGAGCGGTTGGCCATGCGTGACATCTTGACCCAGTTGCGCAACTGGCTCGGCTTCGCGCCGGCCTGGTTCCTGCGGATGCCGTTGAGGCTGATCCGCTTCGTGGCGCAAGTGAGCGACCTGTTCGGCGGCCGCGGGCCGATCACCGGCACCTCGCTGACGATGCTGCTCGCCGGCAACGCGGCAGATCCTGCAGAATTCATGGAGGCCACAGGCATCACGCCGCGGTCAATGGCCCACGCGCTTGAGAGCGAGCCGGCCCATGTGCAGGACCGCTGGCATGCGCGGCTGTATTTCCTGCGGCCGCTGTTGCGGATCGCCATTGCGCTGTTCTGGCTCTACACCGGGCTGGTGACTTTCCTGTTCTGGCCGAAGGACGGCGCCTATTTCCTGCTGCGCTCGGCGCATATTCCCGATGGCTGGCTGCCTGCCGCCTACTATCTCGGCTATCTGCTGGACGTGGTGCTCGGCCTGCTGCTGCTGCTCCGCTGGCGGGTGCAGGCGGTCGGCGGGTTCATGGTGGCGGTGACGGCGTTCTATCTGGTGTTCGTCACCATGGCGGCGCCGGCGGAGTGGATCTACCCGATCACGCCACTGCCCATCGTCTTCGTGCTGATGGCCGCCACGCTGGTGATGATGGCGATCGATGGGGAGCGCTAGATGTACGAGATCGTCAAGACGATCCATATCATTTCCGCCGCCGTGCTTTTCGGCACCGGTCTGGGGACCGCCTGGTTCATGTGGCGCGCCGACCGTTCCCGGCAGGCGGTTGTGATCTATGTCACAGCGCGCCATGTGGTTTGGGCCGATTATCTCTTCACTTTGCCAGCGATACTCATCCAGCCGCTCTCGGGCCTCTGGCTCGCCGAACTTGCAGGTTTTCCGCCTGGCGGGAAGTGGCTGGTTGTCACTTATATTCTCTACGCCATCGCCGGCGCCTGCTGGATTCCCGTGGTCTGGCTGCAAATCCACATGCGCGATCTCGCGGGTGCCGCGGTCCGCGACGGCACGGCGTTGCCGCCGCTCTATCATCGCTATATGCAGATATGGTTCATATTGGGCTGGCCGGCATTTTCGGCCATCGTCGCCATTTTTTATCTGATGGTCGCCAAGCCCAGTTAGTTTGAATGACTATTCATCCAGATCAGTGGCTGAAACCGGCGGGCAGCGGGCTCTACTGCGAGCCCGGCGGTTTTCATATCGACCCCGGCCATCCGGTCGATCGCGCCATCGTCACCCATGGCCATAGCGACCATGCGCGCCCCGGTCATCGCCGGGTGCTGGCGACGCCGGGAACCCTGGCGATCATGCGCAACCGTTATGGCGAGGACTGCGCCGATGTGATGCAGGCGCTGGAGTATGGCGAGCGCGTGCGCGTGGGCGACGTGACGGTGTGGCTGGCGCCCGCCGGCCATGTGCTCGGCAGCGCCCAGGTGGTGCTGGAATATGGCGGCATGCGCGCGGTGGTGTCCGGCGACTATAAGCGCCGGTTCGATCCCACCTGCACGCCGTTCCAGGTGGTGCCCTGCGATGTGTTCGTCACCGAAGCCACCTTCGGCCTGCCGGTGTTCATACATCCGCCCGATGCCGAGGAGATCGGCAAGCTGCTGCACTCTCTCGCGCTGTTTCCGGAGTCGAGCCATGTAGTGGGCGTCTATGCCCTGGGCAAATGCCAGCGGGTGATCGCCATGCTGCGCCGCGCCGGCTATGACGCACCAATCTACCTCCATGGCGGACTGACCGACCTGTGCGATCTCTACAAGTCCCAGGGCGTTGAACTCGGCGATCTCCGGCCGGCGACGGCCAAGGGCGAAAGCCTGAAAGGCCAGATCGTGCTGGCGCCGCCATCCGCCATTGCCGACCGCTGGTCGCGGCGGCTGGCGGAGCCGGTGACGGCGATGGCCAGCGGCTGGATGCGCGTGCGGGCCAGGGCGCGGCAGCGAGGCGCCGAGTTGCCGCTGATCATCTCCGACCATGCGGACTGGCAGGAGCTGACGCGCACACTGACCGAGGTCGGCGCGAGCGAAATCTGGGTCACCCACGGCCGGGAAGAGGCGCTGATGCACTACGCCACGCAGCAGGGATTGCGGGCGCGGGCGCTGGCGTTGATCGGCCGCGAGGAGGAGGGGCAGTGACTCCGCCTCTTCTCCACGGCCTGCGGTTGCGTCCGGGGCGGGAATCCGACCTGGACGATGTGATCCGCATCTGGCGCGACACCTGGCGCGAAAGCTATGCCGGTTACTTCAACACCGGGGCCGACGATACGCCCTGGCTGCAAAGCATCTGGCAGGAGTTCCTGCCGCTGATGCGCTGCTTCGTCATCGCCGAGCTTGATTGCCGCGTGGTCGGCTTCGCCCACCGGGACGGTTCGCTGGTGGAGGATCTCTGGGTCGATCCGCTCTATTGCAGCCGCGGCATCGGCCCGCGCCTGCTGACACATGCGCTCCACGCCATGGCCGCAGAAGGCCACCGCACTGCCAGCCTGTTCTGCCTTGAAGTCAACAGCCGCGCCCGCCATTTCTACGAGCGCGAGGGCTGGCGGCCGGCCCTGCGGCAGATGCGCGAGCAGCCCGACGGCCGCGAGCCTTTCTGGCTGATGCGCTATGAGTACGATCTCGATCGGCTGATCACGACCTAAAGCGGGCTTTCATGAAGGAGTTTGCGGCACTGTTGGACCGGCTGTCCTATACACCGGCCCGCAACGGCAAGCTGCGGCTGCTGTCAGACTATTTCCGCCACGCCCCCGATCCCGCGCGGGGCTACGCCCTGGCCGCGATCACCGGCACGCTCACCATCGATGCCGTCAAGGCGGCGTCGGTGCGGGCGCTGGCCGAGGCGCGGGTCGATCCCCTGCTGTTCGGCTGGTCCTACGACTATGTGGGCGATCTCGCGGAAACAGTGGCGCTGATCTGGCCGGCGCAGCCCGGCGCCAACCGGGCGCCCGATCTGGCCGAAGTGGTGGAAACGTTGCGTGCCGCCAGCCGCCGGGAGGCGCCACAATTGGTGGCGGGCTGGCTGGACGCTCTGGATCCCACCGGACGCTGGGCGCTACTGAAGCTGATCACCGGCGCGCTGCGCATCGGCGTTTCGGCGCGGCTGGCCAAGACGGCGCTGGCGGAGTTCGGTAGCGTGGCGCTGGACGAGGTGGAGGAGGTCTGGCACGGGCTGATGCCGCCTTACGAACCGCTATTCGCCTGGCTCGAGAAGCGGGCACCGCGGCCGGAAGTGGGTGATCTCGCACTGTTCCGGCCACTGATGCTGGCCAATCCGCTGGAGGAGGGCGAACTGGAGACCCTCGATCCCGCCGACTATCTGGCGGAATGGAAGTGGGATGGCATCCGGGTGCAGGCGGTGTCGCGGCCGTCGGGCGAGCGGCGGCTTTTCTCCAGGACCGGCGACGATATCGGCCGCGCTTTTCCCGAGTTGCTGGAGCAATTCGCATTCGATGCGGTGGTTGACGGCGAATTGCTGGTGGGTGCGCCCGAGGCCGTGGCGCCATTCAACGATTTGCAACAGCGGCTGAACCGGAAAACGGTCACCGCCATGATGACCCAGGACTATCCGGCCTTCTTGCGCGCCTATGACATCCGGTGTGAGGGAGGCGAGGATC
>DATKFM010000068.1:0-2831 GCA_035544395.1 Verrucomicrobiia bacterium | reverse complement strand
GGTCGGCTGGGCGCCGTTATCGACCCGCGGCCGGTTAGCCAGGACTTTGGGCTCACTCGGCTGCCGCGCCGAGGATTTCGGCGCGCCATTGCCGCGGGGCATGGTAACGCCGAGGCCGCGCATGAGCTGGATCATCTCCGCCTGCGCCGCCATCAAGTTGTTAACGGTGCTCAGCAGGTTCTCGAGGGTCTGGGCCTGGACCACCACGGCGCCAGCCATCAAGGGCTGCGCAACGGGCACCAGTGCGGCTTCCGCGGCCGCGGGGGCAATGGTGGGAGCTGCTAGCGCCGGGGCGAGCACGGGAGCCTCTGCCGCCTGTGGCGCAGCCGCCTGGGGAACCTGGGGCGCCGGACCGGATTTCGCCGCCGGCGGTGCTGTTTCCGGGGCTGCCATGGCTACGGGCGCCGCCACCGGCGGGGCGGACGCCACTGCTTCCGGGGCCTCTGCCGCGGGTGCCGGCGGGATGTCCGTAACGGGGGCCGGGGCACGTTTGGTCTTGGCCGCCTTGGCTGGCTTGGCCGGTGTAACCTCTTCCTCGTCGGCCTCATCCACCGGCGGTTCAGGCGCCCTGGCGACCTTCACCGGCTTGGCGGGCGGCAATTCCTCTTCCTCGTCGGCATCCACCAGCGGCTTCGGCGGCGCTTTCGGCGCGCGCTTCGGCTTGGTCTCGAACGGGCTCTTGTCGGACTTGGCGTCCTTCGGCTCCCGGGCCACGGGATCTTTGGCCGCAGGATCTTTCGCGACCGGTTCTTTCGCCACTCTGGCTTCCCTGGCTTTCTGTTCTGCCTTGGTCGCCTCCGGCGCGCCGGAGCGCTGTGCCAGGTCGCTGAGCAGCGCCCGCAGCACGCGCAGGGATTCCTTCACCGCAGGAATACGCTCCCAGGCGTCGGTGCCCTTGGAGGTGCGCAGCTGGCTGAGTTGATCCACGGCCATGACCGCCATGGCATTCAGCGCCGGCAGGCCCAGGAAACCCGACGTCTCGCGGATCGAGCTCATCAGGCGCAGCAGATTGTCGATGGACTCGTGGTCGCCGGGCGACTTCTGAATCGCCGAAAAGCTGACCTCGCCCTCATCGAGGGATTGCGAGGTCTCGGCGATGAAAACATTCAGCAGATCGTCCATTCCACACTACCGCGCCCGGTGTCCGCTGCCTCTGTGCGGGCAGCATCATGGCCAGCGCCCGCCGCCCCCATAGGCGGCGAGCCCGGCCGAATGGCAGGCAGAATGGCAAATTGCCCTTAATATTGCGTGAAAATCTGCGGCAGATGCGACAAAACCGCCGAAGTTTGAAAGCGTTACGCCGGCAGCTGGGCCGTCAGCATCATGCTGCCCGGCGCGCCCGGCGCCGCATCGATTCGGCTGCCCATGGATTCCGCGATCTTCTGGCTGAAATAGCCATGCACGGTCTTGGCGGAGAGCGATGTGATCGCCACGGCGCCCTTCAGGACGCCCGCCAGGTCCTCGCTGATGCGCGCATCCTGGCCCGAGGCGGTGACCCGCAGGACCTGCCCGCGCGGCCCCGGAGCCACGCCCACGGCAATCGTGCCGCCGCGCGGCAGGAGATCCCCCGCCAGCACCACCATGTTGAGCAGCAGCTTATTGGCGCCCGGCGGCAGCACAGTGCCCGCCGGCAGGACCGGCCAATTGAGCGTCATCTTGGTGCCGGCCAGGAAGCCGCCCGCGAGCGCCTTGGCGGCGTCCCAGGCCAGGCCGGTATCCGAGCCCGCGGTGCCATAGGACATGCGGAACAGCTCCAGCAGGGCCGAGGCCCGCCGCACGCAGTTCTGCGAGAGTTGCAGCGCTTCCTTCGCCGTGTCGCCGCCGCCATCGTCTTCCAGAAGCTCAAGCCCGTTGCCGATCGCACCCACCGGACTGATGAGATCGTGGCAGATCTTCGACGCCATTAACTCCAGCACCCGGAGGTCGACTTGAACGGCCATAGGCTTCCCCTCTGTTCCTGCCGCCGGCACGATCAGCACCGGTCGTTTCAGATCCGCCAAACCCGCGCTGCCGCTGCTCATTGAGCCGCCGCATCCCCCGCGCTAGCTTTGCCGCCGCAGAACCTATGCGGAGTTCGCAGGGTCTTCAAGGAGCGACGATGGGTCTGGAACCGCTGCAAACTCTAACGCCCGGCGCCTATGTCCTTCATCCCGACCGCCCGGATTGGGGCCTCGGACAGGTGCAATCGGTGGTCGGCCGGCGCGTCACGGTTAACTTCGAAAATGCCGGCAAATTGCTGATCGACAGCGGCGTCGTGGCGCTGCGGGCGGTGGATCCCGGCGAACTCCAAGCAGCAACGCCCAACGGCAAAGATTGATTTCCATGTCGGCGGCGACCTGACGCTAAGCGCGCGCGGCGCGGACGTCATCAAGTTCGGAATCCGCTGTCGCCGGCTTTGACGCAGCCGCCGGCAACGATGCCGGCACAGCCGTGACCGTGCGCTGCGGCGGGAAGGCGATGCGTACCGTCGTCCCCTGCCCCAGCGCACTTTCGATCCGCAGGTGGCCGCCATGGAGTTCCACCAGCGCCTTCGTCAGCGGCAGGCCGAGGCCCGTGCCCTGGTGCCTGCGCGTCATGATATCGCCGGCCTGGCCGAAGGGCAGCATCACCTTGCCGAGATCGTCGGCGGCGATGCCGATGCCGGTGTCGATGATCTCGATATCCAGCGCATTCTCGTCATTCCAGGCGACGGTGAGGCTGACGCGGCCACCCGACGGCGTGAATTTCACGGCATTGTTGAGCAGATTGAGCAGGATCTGCCGCAGGCGGACTTCGTCGCCGCGCAGGCAGCGATCACCGGTGACGACCTTCAGCCACAGCTCGACCCCGGC
>DATKFM010000067.1:0-22187 GCA_035544395.1 Verrucomicrobiia bacterium | reverse complement strand
TCGGCATGCATCGCCGCGATTGTTTCCGGCGTCGCCCGGCCCAGGGTCATGATCTCGATGGGATCGCCGGGCACCATATGGACGGAGAAGAACGCGATCAGCGACACCCCCAGCAGAACGGGGATCATCTGCACCAGGCGGCCGGCGATGAACTGCAGCATGGTCGCGCGCTAGCTCGAGAAAGCAACAGGGGCGAGCAAGATGCCCGCCCCTGCCGATACTCAAAAACGTTTATTGGTCGACCCACACATCCTTCAGCCACCACCAGCCGGTCGCCAGGGTTTTCCAGCCCTTGACCTTGTTGTGGTAGGCGTTGATGGACGGCGTATAGGCCAGCGCCACGCTGTAGCCGTCATTGTAGGTGATCTGCTGGATTTGCTTGAACACCTCGCCGCGCTTGGCCGGATCGGTCGTGGCGCGGGATTGCGTGATCAGGGCCGTCACCTCGTCGTTCTTGTAGCGCGAGAAGAAGCCCTGGGTGCCGGCATCGGTGGGATCGGTTTGCAGCGCCAGCAGTTCGTCATCGTCATTGATGTCGCTGGTGATGTAGCTGACATAGGCCATGTAGCTGCCGTCGACGACGGAGTTCCAGGCCGTGCCGCCATCCAGCTCCTCGATCTCGACCTTCAGGCCGGCTTCCTGCCAGCCTTGCTGCAGGATGGTGGCAACCTGTTTCGCCGGCGCGTTGCCGGTGTCGATGCGCAGTTTGATCGGCGTGCCGTCATAGCCGGCCTCCGTCACCAGGGCCTTTGCCTTCTCGATATCAAAGCCAAGCGGCGCGATATCCGGCGACCAGAAGTTCATCTTCGGATTGATCGAGGTCGGAATCTGGCCGTAGTCGAAGAACACCGCCTTGTTGATCGCCTGCAGGTTGGCGGCATAGTTCAATGCCAGCCGGATGCGCTTGTCATCCAGCGGCTTCTGCTTGTGGTTCAGATAGACATAATCCAGGCGGAAGATCTCGGCGACCTCCAGGGTCATGTCCGGTGTCTCGCTCACCGCCTTGGCCTGGTTGTAGGGGACGATCGTCGAGACATCGTAGTCGCCGTTCTGCAGGCCGAGCACGCGGGCGTTGGTATCCGGCACATAGAGCAGCTCGATCTTGTCCAGATAAGGCAGCGGCTGACCGTCGGCGCCTAGTTCCCAGTAGTGGGGGTTCTTCACCAGCACCACCTTGGTGCCGCGTTCATAGCTTTCCACCATGAAGGGGCCGGAGCAGACCGGCTTGTTGGCAAACTCGTCCGGATTGGCTTCGAACGCCGCCTTCTTCACGACCGCCGAGGCGAATACCGACACCACGGACTCGAACGGCGAGTAGAGTTCGTTCAGCGAGACGCGCACATGCTTGTCGTCGACCTTCTCGATCGCCTTCACCGGCTTCAACAGGAATTGATAGGCGGCGGCGGGATCGATCAGCTTGTTGAGCGAGAACACCACGTCGTCGGCGGTCACCGGCGTGCCGTCGCTGAATTTCGCGTCGCGGAGCTGGAAGGTATAGGAGAGGCCGTCCTGAGCCACTTCCCAGGATTCCGCCAGTCCGGGCCGCAGGCCGTGGCCGGTCGCGTCCGCCTCGATCAGGGAATCGCATACCTGCTCGATCGCATAGATCGAGCCGTTGTCCCCCTGGGTATAGGGGTTCCAGGATAGCGGCTCTTCCGGCCGCGCGATGACCAGGGTGCCGCCGCGCTTGACGTCCTGCGCCGCCGCCTGATCGGCCGCGAGGACGCCGGCGGCCGCCAATGTCACCAATGATGCCATGAGGACCCGGCGCCCGCAGGCCCAGGACCTGTTTTTGATTTTCATGTCCGTTCTCCCAGCGTTCTTGTTCTTTTGGGCCCACAGCCCGCTGGGATTATGCCGCAATTTTCCGGGGATGCCAGCGATCCAAAGACGTAAATGGTTCGGCTTCTTCCCCGGCCGATCAGCAGGCCGCTACGCGGCCCCTGATTCATGCACGCTTTGAATCCGTCTAAGCCGCTTTCATCAGGTTGCGCAGGACATAGGGCAGGATGCCGCCATGGCGGAAATACTCCACCTCGTCCAGGGTATCGATACGGCAGGTGACGGTGATGTCCTGGTGGCTTCCATCGGGCCGGCTGATGCGCATGGGAACGTCCATGCGCGGCTTGATGCCGGTGCTGAGGCCGGTGAAGGCGAAGATCTCGGCGCCTGTCAGGTTCAGCGTCTTGCGCGTCATGCCGTCCTTGAACTGCAGCGGCAGCACGCCCATCCCCACCAGGTTGGCGCGATGGATGCGCTCGAAGCTCTCGGCGATGACGGCTTTCACGCCCAGCAGGTTGGTGCCCTTGGCCGCCCAGTCGCGGGATGAACCGGTACCGTATTCCTTGCCGGCCACCACCACGAGCGGCACGCCTTCGGCCTGGTACTTCATGGCCGCGTCATAGATCGGCATCTGCGCGCCGTCGGGCATGTGGCGGGTGACGCCGCCTTCCACGCCCGGCACCATCTCGTTCTTCAGCCTGATGTTGGCGAAGGTGCCGCGCATCATCACCTCGTGATTGCCGCGCCTCGCGCCATAGGAATTGAAATCGGCGACGGCTACGGCATGCTCGACCAGATAGCTGCCGGCGGGGCTGTCCTTCTTGATCGAGCCGGCGGGCGAGATGTGGTCGGTGGTGATGCTGTCTCCCAGCAAGGCGAGCAGCCGTGCGCCATTGATGTCGCCGAACTTGCCGGCCTCCGCCGCCATGCGGGCGAAATAGGGCGGGTTCTGCACATAGGTCGAACCGCCGTCCCACTGATAGGTCAGGCCGATGGCGGTCTTGACCCGCTTCCAGGCGCGATCGCCGGCGAAGACATCGGCATAACGCTTCTTGAACATCGCCGCGGTGACGCATTTGCGCACCGTGTCCTGGATTTCCTTGTTGCTCGGCCAGATGTCCCGCAGATACACCGGCTTGCCCTTCCTGTCGGTGCCCAGGGGATCCTTGGTCAGGTCGATGGTCATGGAGCCAGCGATGGCATAGGCGACAACGAGCATGGGCGACGCCAGGTAGTTGGCGCGCACATGGGGATTCACCCGGCCCTCGAAGTTGCGATTGCCAGAAAGGACAGCCGCAGCCACCAGATCGTTCTTGGTGATGGACTCGGCGATCGCATCGGGAAGCGGGCCGGAATTGCCGATGCAGGTGGTGCAGCCATAGCCGACCAGATTGAACCCCAACTTATCGAGATCCTTCTGCACGCCGGCCTTGGCTAGATAGTCGCTGACCACCTGGGAGCCCGGCGCCAATGAGGTCTTCACCCACGGCTTGACCTTGAGGCCCAGCTTCACCGCGTTGCGGGCGACGAGGCCCGCGCCCAGCATGACGCTGGGGTTCGAGGTGTTGGTGCAACTGGTGATGGCGGCGATCACCACGGCGCCATGGCCGAGCTGGTAGTCGGCGCCGGCCACGGGTGCCTTCAGCGCCGCATCCTTAACCGCGAAACCGTCCTTGAGCCCCACCCTGAACTCCTCCGCCGCGCGGGACAGCAGCACCCGGTCCTGGGGCCGCTTCGGGCCGGCCAGGCTGGATTCCACCGAGCCGATATCCAGCTCGAGTGTGTCGGTGAACACGGGGTCCGGCGTCTTGGCGGTGCGCCACAGGCCCTGCTTCTTGGCATAGGCCTCCACTAGGGCGATGCGCGCGGCGCTGCGGCCGGTGGCCTTGAGGTAGCGCAGGGTTTCAGCGTCGATCGGGAAGAAGCCGCAGGTGGCGCCATATTCCGGCGCCATGTTGGCGATGGTGGCGCGGTCGGCGAGGGACAGCTCGTCCAGCCCGGGGCCATAGAACTCCACGAATTTGTTCACCACGCCCTTCTTGCGCAGCATCTGCGTGACCGTCAGCACTAGGTCGGTGGCGGTGGCGCCCTCCCGCAGGCGGCCGGTCAGCTTGAAGCCGATGACCTCGGGAATGAGCATCGAAGTTGGCTGGCCGAGCATCACTGCTTCGGCCTCGATGCCGCCGACGCCCCAGCCCAGCACCGCCAGGCCGTTGACCATGGTGGTGTGGCTGTCGGTGCCCACCAGCGTATCCGGATAGGCGATGGTCTTCTTCTTGCCCTTGGCGTCCTTGACGTCGGCGCTCCACACAGTCTGCGCCAGATGCTCCAAATTCACCTGGTGGCAGATGCCGGTGCCCGGCGGCACGACGCGGAAATTGTCGAACGCCTTCTGGCCCCAGCGCAGAAACGCGTAGCGCTCGCCATTGCGCTCATACTCGAGGCCCACATTCTCGGCGAAGGCCTTCTTGTCGCCGAAGTGATCCACCATGACCGAGTGGTCGATCACCAGATCCACCGGCGACAGCGGGTTGATCATCTTGGCGTCGCCGCCCATGGACTGCATGGCGTCGCGCATGGCCGCCAGATCCACCACGGCGGGGACGCCGGTGAAGTCCTGCATCAGCACGCGCGCCGGGCGATAGGCGATCTCCCGGTCGGACTTGCGCTCCTTAATCCACGCGCCGATGGCCTTGATGTCGTCTACCTTCACTGTGCGGCCGTCCTCATGGCGCAACAGGTTTTCCAGCAGGACCTTCATGGAGACCGGGAGCCGGCTCACATCGCCCAATCCCGCCTTCTCGGCCGCGGTGATGCTGAAATAGTCATAGCTCTTACGACCGACCTTCAGCGTGCGGCGCGTCTTCAGGCTGTCCAAACCGATGGTCACTACATCCCCTCCGTCAATTACCTGCCCAAAATTTGGTAACGAAGCTTACCGACCGTGATGATTGCGCGCGCCATCAATTGCGACAGTGCCGATCGCCTGTGGATAAACCCGTCCTTTGCTTAAGCTGGCCCGCGAGTTCCCGCAACAGATGGGATCATTCAAAATATATGCCACAGATATTCAGAATCGCATCCCTTCTGTGACCAAATTGCGCGGCGGCCAAATTCACAGATTCGCCATGATCGCGGCTCAATCGCGCCATATCCGGCCGCCACCTTCATAGGCGCACGGAGACCTTCCCTCTCTGTCAGAGGCACCCCCAGCCAGCCTCCCTGCTAGCCCCCAAAATGGCTGGGATGAGGGCTTCGACGCCGGACCCGACCCCCGGCGTCGGCCCACCGACCCGGACGCCGCGTTCCGACCATCCATCGGAACGCGGCGTCTTTTTTCCGGCACCATGGTTCTTCGGTTCCTTGGCGGGCTACTGTTGCTGATGGGAAATTCCGTCTAAGAAGCGGTTCCAGTCCGTAAGCATGGATCCCGCCCGATAATGCCCGATGACAATGCGAACTTTCGTGGCGACCGCCTCGCCTGCGAGCGCGGCGGCCGGCTGGTTTTCGCCCGCCTCGGTTTCTCCCTGGTTGCGGGCGAGATGCTGGTACTGCGGGGCGCCAACGGCAGCGGGAAATCCACGCTGCTGCGGGTGATGGCGGGGCTGACGCCTGTACTCAGTGGCGACATCCGCTGGGGCGCCGGGGCGATCCAGGCCGATCGCCTGGCCCACAACAGCCGCTGCCACTATCTGGGCCATCAGGATGCGCTCAAGCCTGTGCTGACGGTCCGTCAGAATCTGCAACTCTGGCAGTCCCTGCGGAACGGCGCGCCGGAACGGATCGATCTGGCGCTGGAGCAGCTCGGTATAGCGCGCCTTGCCGACCTGCCGGCGCGCCTGCTGTCGGCCGGACAGCGGCGGCGGCTGGCGCTGGCGCGGCTGGTGGCGATAGCGGCGCCGCTGTGGCTGCTCGATGAACCGGCGACGGCGCTGGATGCGGACGGCGCGGACCGTCTCGACGGCGTGCTTCGCGATCACCTCGCCGGCGGCGGGCGCGTCGTGCTGTCGAGCCATGGGGAGGTGGCGGGCAGCAGCCGGATTCTCGACCTCATGGAGTTCCGCCCATCGGCTCAGGATCTGGCGGCATGAACCTGTTCCTGGCCATGGTCCGCCGCGATCTCCTGCTGACCCTGCGCCAGGGCAGCGACGCGGCGCTGATCCTGGTGTTCTATCTGCTCGCGGTGCTGCTCTTTCCCTTCGCCGTGGGGCCGGAACCGGCCACGCTGGCCCGCATCGGCCCCGGCGTGCTGTGGGTTACCGCGCTGCTCGCCACCTTGCTGGCGCTGGACCGGCTGTTCGCCCAGGATTTCGAAGATGGCAGCCTGGACCAGCTCGCTCTCCTACCACTGCCGCTGCCTTTGGTGGCGCTGTCGAAGGTGCTGGCCAACTGGCTCTCTACGGGTTTGCCACTGACCGTTGCTGCCATCCCCCTGGCGGTGACCTTGGGGATGGATAGCAGGGGGTTCGGCATGCTGGTGGCGGCGCTCGCCCTGGGAACGCCGACGCTCAATCTGATCGGCGGACTTGGCGCCGCCTTGATCCTGGGCGCGCGTCGGTCGAGCGGCCTTTTGGCCCTGCTGGTGATGCCGCTCTATATCCCGATCTTGATCTTTGGCGTGGCGGCGGTGGATGCGGCCATCCTCGGCCTGCCGGCGCTGCCTCATCTGGCGATCCTCGGCGCTTGCCTGCTGGTGGCGCTGGCCCTCTGTCCTTGGGGAACGGCGGCGGCCTTGCGCCAGGCCCTTGCCTGAAGCTGGAATAGCCCCACCTTTTGCATTGTTGGTGGTTCGTCGCCGGCACAGGCGGCAATTCACGTTTGGGATCAGCCGCTTGACTTGCGGCATCGCGTGGGGTGGCGTGGCCGGACCTGATGGCGTATGCCAACCCCGATTTCCATTCTTGCGTGGGATGTCAGCAGCTTGATGCACCGTTTCGCCAATCCCGGCCGCTTCATGCGGATCGCCAATGCGGTGTTTCCCTGGGCGGCCGGCCTCAGCCTGCTGCTGTTCGCCGCGGGTCTTTACTGGGCTTTGGTGGTGTCGCCCGTGGACTATCAGCAGGGCGACACGGTGCGGATCATGTATGTCCATGTGCCGGCCGCGTGGCTGGCGCTGTCGGTCTATACCTTTGTCGCCGCGGCCAGCGCGGCGGCCCTGATCTGGCGCCATCCCCTGGCAGACATCGCCGCCATGGCGGCCTCGCCGATCGGCGCCTGCTTCACCTTCATCGCGCTCGCCACGGGATCGCTGTGGGGCAAGCCGATGTGGGGTACGTGGTGGGTGTGGGATGCGCGGCTGACTTCCGTGCTGATCCTGTTCTTCTTCTATCTCGGCCATATGGCGCTGGCGCAGGCCTTCGACGATCCGCAGCGGGGCCGCCGCGCCGCCGCGATCCTGGCAATTGCCGGATTCATCAATGTGCCGATCGTGAAATTCTCCGTGGATTGGTGGAACACGCTGCATCAGCCGGCCAGCATCTTCCGCGCGGGCGGGCCGACCCTCGATGCGGCAATGCTTTGGCCACTGGCGGTCATGGCCCTGGCCTATCTGCTGTTCTTTATCTCTGTGCTGCTGGTCCGCATGCATGCGGCGCTGCTGCGCGCGCGGCTGCGCGTCCTGCAGATCGCGCAGCTCGATGGGGCGCCGGCTGCGGTGCGCGGGTGAACAGATGAATCAATCGCTCGCCGAGTTCTTTGCCATGGGCGGATATGCCGGTTTCATCTGGCCGGCCTATGGCATCGCGGCTCTGGTGCTGCTCGGCTTGCTTGTCGTGAGCATGCACCAACTGCGCCAGGCGCGGGAAATGCTGCGCCGCTACGATTCACCGTCCGGCAGCAATCGATCGTGAAACCAAAGCATCGACGTCTCGGTTTCGTCGCCGCCGGCGTGATCCTGCTCGCCGCCGCGGCGGGACTCGTACTCTATGCCATGAATGACACCCTGGTGTTCTTCTACACGCCCAGCGAATTGCAGCAGAAACTGCAGGCCCAGCAGCTCGATCTGAACCGCCCCTTTCGTCTCGGCGGCCTGGTGGAAACCGGCAGCGTCCAGCGCGACAGCACGGGAGTTGAAGTGCGCTTCCGGGTGACCGATATGGCCGATACCGTGACCGTCTCCTATCACGGGATCCTGCCGGATCTGTTCCGCGAAGGTCAGGGGGTGGTGGCGGAAGGCCGCCTGGGCGCCGACGGCGTTTTCACCGCCAGCGAAGTTCTCGCCAAGCATGACGAGAACTACATGCCGCCGGAAGTGGCGGCCGCTCTAAAGAAACAGGGCCATTGGCAGGATTCCACCGGCTATGGCAGCGGGACCGCGCCGTGACGGAAACGCCCGCACCCCGCGGCTTGCGCGTCGCCTTTCTTCTGCCTGTTGTCCTTTTCCTGGTGCTGGCGGCTTACTTCACCTGGGCGCTGCTGAGCGGCCGCGATCCCCAACGCGTGGAATCGGCGCTCATCGGCAAGCCGGCGCCGGAGTTTTCATTGCCACAGTTGCTGCCGGATCTGCCGGGCGCCGCGCGCGCCGATTTCGGCGGCAAGCCGGTGCTGGTGAATTTCTTTTCCTCCTGGTGCATTCCCTGCCGGATCGAGCATCCCTACCTGATGGAACTGACGAAGAACGCCGACGTGACCATCATCGGCATCGTCTATAAGGACAAGCCGGAAGCGGCGACCGCGCTGCTGCAGCAGATGGGAAATCCCTATGACCGCATCGGCCAGGATCGCGACGGACGCACGGCGATCGATTTCGGCGTCTATGGCGTGCCGGAAACCTATGTCATCGATGCCGGCGGAATCGTGCGCTTTCGCCAGCCGGGACCGCTTACGCCTGATGTCATTCGGGATGAGGTCCTGCCGCTATTGCGGGGCGGCGGTTCCTAGCCGTTGACGCCCACCCGCGTGAACGGCGATCTTCGCCACGCTGTGAGCGGCAACCGGATTTGATGATGAACCTGCGACTGAAGAAACTGACGACCGCCGGCGCCGGTATCATCGCGGTGTTGGCGATCGCCGCGTATCTGTGGCTCGGCAGTGGCGCGCCGCAGCCGGTCGA
The DNA here is from genome assembly GCA_035544395.1 of Verrucomicrobiia bacterium. Taxonomy (GTDB): domain Bacteria; phylum Pseudomonadota; class Alphaproteobacteria; order Dongiales; family Dongiaceae; genus DATKFM01. Next base: position 13,354 of record DATKFM010000067.1, on the reverse strand, counting down.
GCCGACGGCTATCACGCCGAATCCGGCGCTGGATCAGCAAGCCAATGAAATCAAGAAGCAGCTCGAGTCGGCGCCGGCCGATGCGGCGCTGTGGCAAGGCCTGGCCCGCACCTATGTCCTGCAGGGAAAGTTCGCCGATGCGGTACCTGCTTACAAATCAGCGATCGACAATGGCGCCGATGGCGCGGCGGTACAGTCGGCCTATGGCGAGGCGCAGGTGATGGCGGCGGCGGGGCAGGTGACGGAACCGGCGCTGGCGGCGTTCCAGGCGGCGCTGACCAAGGACGCGGCCGAACCCCGCGCCCGCTACTATCTGGCCTTGTCCGATGCGCAGAATGGCAAGCTGCATGAAGCGCTGGATCAATGGATCAAGCTGGAGAACGAGTCCGTGGCGGATGCGCCCTGGCGCAAATCCCTCAGCGCCCGCATCGACCAGACGGCCAACACCCTGGGCCTCGATCCGAAGAATCTTCCCGGCCGCGGCGGCGCCGGACCGGCCAATGAACCGTCGATCAAGGATCTCACGGCCGCCGCGCGCCTGACGCCAGCCGAGCGGATCGCGCTGCTCGCCGAGAAGACGCAAACCTTGGCGGCTCGACTGAAGCATGAGCCCGACGACCTCCAGGGCTGGAAGATGCTGGGCCGCGCCGCCATGCTGCTCGGCGATCATCCGCAATCCCTGGCGGCGTGGCTGCAGGCGACGAAGTTGGCGCCGGCGGATTCCGATGCCTGGGTCCACTACGCCGAAGCGATCCTGGCAAATTCGGAGAGCGGGCAAAAGCTGCCGCCGGAGTTTGCCGCCGCGACCCAGCGCGTCCGCGAGCTCGATCCCCAGAGCCTTGAAGGAATGTTCTTCGGCGGCCTGGCGGAACAGGACGCAGGGAACATTGCGGCGGCGCGCAGCCTGTGGGAACAGCTGCTGCGCGAGTTGCCGGCGGATTCGCCGCAGCGGACCGAGATCCAGCAGCGCCTGGACGGCCTCGGCGGTGGCGGCTAACATTCCTGTCCGCACCATCGAGGGCCAGATGAACGCAGATCCCGCCACCGTCGGTCATAACAAGCCGCTGGCCTTCGGCCTGCCCGCCGACTGGTATCATTCGGCCGACATCTACGAGCAGGAGCGCCGCAAGGTCTTCGCCCGGGAATGGCAGTGGATCGGCCGGGAGTCGCAGTTGAAATCGCCGGGCGACTATGTGGCGGCGGAAATCGCCGGCTACCGCGTCTTCGCCATCCGGGACCGCGACGGCGTGCTCCGCGCCTTTCACAATGTCTGCCGCCATCGCGCGTCCGTCATCGTCGAAAAGGACGAGGGCCATTGCGACGTTCTGCGCTGCCGCTATCACGGCTGGGTCTACGACACGGCGGGCAATCTGCGGAAGACGCCCTATTTCGGCGAGGCGGCGGATTTCCGCAAAGAGGATTTCAGCCTGCTGCCGGTCGCCGTCGCCGTCTGGCGCGGCCTGCTGTTCGTCAATCTCGATCCCGCCGCCGGGCCGCTGGAAGACGGGCTCGGCGACCTGGTGCGGGAAACGGCGCCATTCCCCCTCGAAGACTACCGCTTCGTGCAGCAGGAAGTCTTCGACATGAACTGCAATTGGAAAACCTACACCGACAATTTCGTCGAAGGCTATCACGTACCGGGCATCCATCCGCCCTTCGCGGCCGTGATCGACTTCGACCGCTTCACGACCGAGGGCCGCAACCGCACCGTGATCATGCAGGCGCCGCAGAAGGATGGCTCCTTCTATGGCGGCCTCTGGCTCTGGCGCTACCCCAACACCACGCTGTCGGTGTTCCCCGAGGGCATGAACATGTCGCGCATCCTGCCCGGTGCGCCCGGGCGCACGCGGCTGGTCTACAATTTCTTCTTTGCCGACGACTCCGCGGCGGCGATGACCCGCCACCGGGAAACCATCGCCCGCAACTGCCAGGTGGTGCGGGAGGATTTCGGCATCTGCGAAACCTCCCAGGGCAATCTGTCGGCGGGCATCTTCCAGCGCGGACCGCTGAGCCCGCGCCATGAGGAAGGCGTGCGCCATTTTCACGATCTTTTGCGCCAATCCCTGGATCAGGCCGCCTGAATTTTCCGCCGGATTCCGCTTTGCAAGCAATTGCCTGACGGCATACCCTAGCGGGAAAGCGGCGTCATGACCGCTAACGACAGGGCGAGGCAACAAGACGATGGCAGAGCCGGCTGCGGCATTGGTGGTCGAAGATCTGCATAAGAGCTTCGGCGAACTGGAAGTCCTCAAAGGCGTGTCGCTTTCGGCCAATGAAGGCGACGTGATCTCGATGATCGGCAGCAGCGGCTCGGGAAAAAGCACGCTGCTCCGCTGCATCAACCTCCTGGAAACCCCGGATGCCGGCCGCGTCTATGTCGAGGGCGAGCTGATCAAGATGCGGCCGACGCGCAACGGCCACGCCCTGCCCGAGGATCATAAGCAGGTGGACCGCATCCGCTCGCGCCTGGGCATGGTGTTCCAGAGCTTTAACCTTTGGTCGCACATGACCGTCCTGGAGAACGTCATCGAGGCGCCGGTGCATGTGCTGAAATTGCCGAAAGCCGAAGCGATTCAACGGGCTGAAGCGCTGCTGGCGAAGGTCGGCATCGGCGACAAGCGCAACCACTATCCGAGCCACCTGTCCGGCGGCCAGCAGCAGCGCGCCGCCATCGCCCGCGCGCTGGCCATGGAGCCGCGGGTGATGCTGTTCGACGAACCGACCTCGGCGCTTGACCCCGAACTGGTCGGCGAGGTATTGCGCGTCATTCGCCAGCTGGCCGAGGAAGGCCGCACGATGCTGATCGTCACCCACGAAATGGGATTCGCACGGGAGGTATCGTCTGAGGTCATCTTCCTTCACGCCGGCCGGATCGAGGAAAAGGGCCCCCCGGCCCAGGTCTTCGGCAATCCCAAGTCGGAAAGGTGCCGCCAGTTCCTGGCCAGCAATCTGAACAAAGCTTGACCGCAGGGCCGGCGCCTTTCGGTACCGCTTCGCTTATGGGATTCGCCACAATCGGCATTGAGAGATTGGAGAAACAACTGTGAATGCACGAACGTTAATTTCGCTGCTGGTGCTCGCCATCGTGGTGGTCATCGGCTACGTCTACTTCAAGGGCGGCAAGGACGCCGAGCAGGCGGCAACACCGCCGGCCGCCACCACCACCGAACAGCCGGCCGCGCCCGCGACGACGACCACCGGCACCACAGCCGCAACGACCGGCACCACCGACCAGACGCAGACCGCGGCCGCAGTTCCCGTGACGCCGCTGACCGCGCTGGCCGGCAAGACCATCAAGGTCGCCACCGAGGGCGCCTATCCGCCGTTCAACTTCGTCGACGCCACCGGCGCGCTCCAGGGCTTCGATGTCGATATCGCCAATGCGCTCTGCACGAAAATGCAGGTGACCTGCGAGATCAGCAAGCAGGATTGGGACGGCATGATCCCGGGCCTGCTGGCCAAGAAGTACGATGTGATCATCGCCTCTATGTCGATCACCGAGGAGCGCAAGCAGAAGATCAACTTCACCGGCAAGTACTACAACACGCCGGCGGTGATCGTGGCGGCGGCCAATTCGCCAATCACCCTGGGCGCCGACGGCAATCCGGATCCGGCCAGCATGAAGGGCCTCAAGATCGGCGTGCAGCGCGCGACGATCCACGAGAACTTCGCCAGGGATCATTTCAAGGAGTCGGAGATCGTCGTCTATGACACCGCCGACAACGCCAACCTGGATCTCACCGGCGGGCGCCTCGATGCCCGCATGGATGATATCCTCGTGCTGCAGGACCAGGTGGTGAAGCCGAACGGCGACAAGTACAAGATCATCGGCAAGGGCTGGACCGGCGGCATGCTCGGCGAGGGCGCCGGCATCGGCCTGCGCAAGGAAGACGAACAGATGCGCACCGCCTTCGACGAGGCGATCAAGACCATACGCGCCGACGGCACCTACAAGACCATCAACGACAAGTACTTCAACTTCGATGTCTATGGCGGCGAAGGCGACTAAGCCCGCCCTAGTGCAATCATGATACAGCGCCGCCATTCCTGTAACGTCCGGAATGGCGGCGTTTTCATTTCCACCAGCAGCAGGCAAGCCCGGCGACGATGATCGACCTCAAGGGTTATGGCCACTTCCGGATTGAGGGAACGACGATCACGCTGAGCGTCGCGCTGGTGTCCATGGTGGGCGCCATGGTGCTCGGCCTGTTGGGCGCCGCGGCCAAGCTCTCTACGCACAAGGCGCTGCGCCGCATCGGCACAGCCTACACCACGATCATCCGCGGCGTGCCCGATCTCGTGCTGCTGCTGCTGGTGTTCTATGGCGGCACGGTGCTCCTGCAATGGATCGCCTGCTGGTTTGGCCGTGTCGAGCCGATCGATATCAATGCCTTCATCACCGGCGCCATGGTGGTGAGTTTCATCTACGGCGCCTATGCCACGGAAGTCTTCCGCGGCGCCTTTCAGGCGGTGCCCAAAGGGCAGATCGAAGCCGCCAAGGCGTGCGGAATGAGCCGCTGGCTCTGTTTCCGGCGCATCCAATTGCCGCAGGTCTGGCGCTTTGCGCTTCCGGGCCTCGGCAATGTCTGGCTGTTGCTGCTCAAGGGCACTGCCATCATCTCGGTCGTCGGCCTCGAGGAATTGGCGCGCAAGGCGGACATGATGACGCGCAATGTGAAGGCGCCCTTCACGGTATATGGCCTGACAATCCTGATCTTCCTGGCGATGACGGTGCTGTCCGAGATCGCCCTGAAGACGGCTGAAAAGCGGGCTGCCGCCGGAGTCAGGCGGGCATGACATACTTCGAGAGTTGTCCCCTCGGCGCCTTCGATTATCCGCTGATCTTCAGCAGCCTTCCGGCGCTGCTGCAGGGCCTGCTGATGACGATCCAACTCGTCGTCATTTCCGCCGCCATTGGGCTGTTGCTGACAATTCCCCTGGCGCTGCTGCGCGTTTCAAAGAACCCGTGGGTCTGGATGCCGGTCTATGGCTATACCTATCTATTCCGCGGCACGCCGCTGCTGATCCAGCTCTTTCTCATCTATTATGGCCTCGGCCAGTTCGACTGGATCAAAGAGACTTTCCTTTGGACCTACTTCCGCGAGGCCTATTGGTGCTGCCTGACGGCCTTCACGCTGAACACGGCCGCCTACAGCACCGAAATCCTCCGTGGCGCCATCCAGAATGTGCCCCATGGCGAGATGGAAGCGGCGCGGGCCTGCGGCATGTCGAAATGGCTGCTCTACCGGCGCATCGTGCTGCCGCGGGCCTTCCGCATCATGCTGCCGGCCTACTCCAACGAAGTGATTTCCGTGCTGCAGGCGAGCGCCATTTCCAGCGTTGTCACGCTGATGGATCTGACCGGCGTGGCCCGCGTGATCATCGCGCGAACCTTCGCGCCCTATGAGATATTCATCACGATCGCAGTGATCTATCTCGCCCTGACCTACCTGATCGATTTCGGCTTCCGCACTGTCGAACATCGCCTTAGCGGACATCTGCGGGACCGGCCGTCGGGCGCCGCCAAGGCATCGCTGGTCCCCGGGTTGCGCTAGACTGCGCCAAACCGCTGATTCAACCGGGAGATGTGGGCCGGATTGGCGCCCGGCCGAAGGCGACTGCCGGCATCGTAAAAGCGGGCCTTCGACTTGGTCCCGCATTGGTTCTAGGGCCTTCGTGGCTCGGTGCGGTTCCGCACAAATCGCCGGGTTGCGGGATTGCCGAGTAGTTCGCGTAATTCCCGCCCCACTCCAGATCGCGAAATCAGGGCAAGAAATGGGTGCAACCTAGCGTGGAAGCGGTCCGAAGTTCGCGTTATCCTTAAAGTCCTTATAGCTCGCAACATCAGCTTTTCTGACTCCGGCCAAAATATTCCACCCAGTGGAAAATCCCATCATTGGCCTATTGAATAAACTCATAACATCTGTTTATTCTTGCCACGCTTCGCGCGGCATAGGGGTAGTAGTCGTGGATACCATGGTGGAAAAGTCTTCTCTGCGCGTATCGCGCAATACCGTGACATTGCGTCAGCAGGTCCTGGAAGTTTTGCGGAGCGCTATCATCAACAATCAGTTTCGGCCAGGCGACAGGCTTGTTGAGCGTGAGCTCTGCGAGCTGACGGGGGTTTCCCGGACGTCGGTGCGCGAAGCTTTGCGGCATCTGGAATCTGAAGGTCTGGTGCAGAGCCTGCCGAACAAAGGCCCCATCGTGGCCACCCTGGATCTGCGGCAAGCTGGTCAGATTTTCGAAGTCCGCGCCGCGCTCGAAGGGCTGGCGGGCAAGCTGTTCGCCGAGCGGGCAACCGCGGCGCATCGGGAAAACCTGCGCGGCGCGCTGGCGCTGCTGGAGCGTGCTTTTGCCGCCGGTGACCGGGCCGAGATCGTGCGCCAGGCCAACAATTTCTACGAAGTGCTGTTCATGGGTTGCGGCAACGATGTGATCCGCACCGTCCATGCGACGCTGAACGCCCGCATCACCTATCTGCGGGCGCTGTCGATCGCACAACCGGGCCGCGCGGAGAAGAGTCTGGCCGAACTGCGGCAGATCACCTCGGCGCTGGTGGGCGGATCGCCGGCCGACGCTGAGAAAGCCTGCCTGGATCATGTGCGCCAGGCGGCCATCAGCACCAACCGGGCGCTGGAAACCCATGTGAGTTCTGCGGCCTAGGCCGGCGGCAGCGACGGATTTTACTCCTGTCATCGAGCTCAGATCGGGCGCCGCTTCGGTAAAGCGGCGCCCGATTTTCATGAGCGAAACAGTCCGGCGGGTCAGTCCTCGATCGCCACATACGCGAGTAGCGCCGACCAGGAGTAAAACGGATCGGTATCCGGCTGATCCAGGCCTTCGCCGGTTTCCGGATGGTAGTTCTCCGGACAGAGCCGCCGCTCCCGCCAGTTCTGCTGGAACAGTGCCCAGCCTTTCTCTTGCAGGGCTTTGGCGGCCTTGTCCTGGCCGGCCTTCTTCAAGCCGTTCCAGACCAGCCAGTTGAGTATCGGCCAGATGCGGCCGCGCCAATAGACGTTGTCTTTCAATGCGGGATCGCCGCGCATGACCGACGGCAGGCCCGGCGTGCCGCCGAAGGTCTGCGGATTTTCCAGATGGGCCAGCAGATGCCGCGTCTGCTCCGGCGTCGAAGCACCGCAGAGCAGCGGATAGAAGCTGGTGGGCGCAATGCTGCGCGTGAAGGCGCCGGACCACAGCCGGTTGGCGAAGATGTTGCGCGACGCATCCCAGAAATGGCTGGAGATCTTGGCGCGCAGCTCCGCCGCATGGGCATCGTGGGCTTTGCCGTCCCTGCCCAGTTCCCGCGCCATCAGGCCGAGTATCTCGCTATCCAGGCACACCAGGCAATTCAGCCCCACATCCTCGCAATCCAAGGTACGGCTGGCCTCGTTCCAGTGCGCTTCGTCATGGATGGGCGAGTTGTCCATGAAGGACTCGTCTTTCGCCGCCAGCTTGGTGCCGAGATAGAGGCCATTCCCCACCGGCGACGAGCCGAACTCCAGGATGCCGTTGCCGTTGCCGTCCCGCGCCCGGCGAATCCAGGCGTTGTTGGCGGCCAGCACCGGATAGGCGAGCTCCAGCAGGCTGCGGTTCTTGTTGCGCTGATATATTTGCCACGCCGCATAGGAAACTATGGGTGTCTGGGTGCGGTCGACCCAGGAATCATTGCCGGTCATGATGCAGGGCAGGTTGCCCTCGGGCGTCGCCGACGCCAGCAGCGTCGCCAGGCATTCCCGCGCCTGATCGGCATCGAACAGCGAAACCAGCAGCGCGTTGACAGCGGTGTCGTTCAGCCAGAAACCGAAGCCGCCGAACTTTTTCAAGTCCCAGTTGCGGGAGCAGGTGATGTAGGGGCGGTGATTCACGCCGTCCCAGATGGTGTTCCAGCCCATGATGTCGCGCACCGCGGCGCGCGCCTCATCCAGCGGCGGGCAGGCCGGCGCCGGCGGCAGTTGCTCGGCCTTGTCCATCGCGAGATCGAGCCGATCGGCGATCGCGACCGCGAAATTGTTTGTAGGCGCCTCCTCGAGATTGAAGCGTAGCGCCAGCAGCGGCGCGGCAATGGCGCGGGAGGTCAGCAGCCAATAGCCCTGCTGCTCGTATTCCCGGCGTAAATCCTCGAGGCTCTGATGCCCGGTGATCAGCAGCGGCGCGCGCTCGGCTTTGATCGCCACGCTCCGCGGCCCGACGGTGCAATGGGCGATCTTGCGCGTCTCGTCGAAATGCCAGACGGCGCCATCCTCCTGCGACAGCGCCAGCACCACCCAGAAGCGCAGGCCCCACTCGCCGGACTTGGCCGTCGACCAGCCGCCGCGAAGATCGAAGGCCGAGACCTTGCCGTAGCGCCAATCCAGCGTCGTGCCGCCATGGGTGACGCTGGCCTCCACATGGCTGCCGTCGGTGGTGTGGGTGCCGAGCCGCACCTCGTCGCCGGGACCGATCAGGGTCGTCTTGCCGCTGCTGGCGGCGTAGAGCATGGGCGTGACGCGGATGCCCAGGGGCTTGAAGCTCATCTCCAGGTAGCGGTCCGCCGCCCAGGTATTCCAGGCGCGGTGCAGCGGCACATTGGGCGTGCGCAGATAGTGGGGAACGCTCATGGCTTCTTCCACTCCCGCAGGAGCGTCTCCGTATCGATGAGTTCAATCTGCTGGTCGAAGCGCGGATAGACCGACGCCAAGGCCGCGGCGTGGCCCTCATCGCTGCCGCTGGCCAGGGCGTTGGAAATCAGGATGGTGCGATAGCCGCGGTCGATGGCGCCGATCGCGGTCGCCAGCACGCAGACATCGGTCTCGACGCCGGTGAAGATCAGGGTGTCGGCCGCCAGTTCGCGGAGCGCCGGCGCGAAATCCGGCGCCTCGAACGCGGAGTAGATTTGCTTGTCCACAACTTTCGCCGGCGGCGCAAAACGTTTCAGGATGGGCAGCAAATCGAACAGCGCGCTGTTGCCGCTCTCGGCCAGGACCTGCGGCCAGCGGCGGTAAAACGCGTGCCATTGGCCCGTCAGATCGGTCAGCGACTTCGGCGGCAGGAAGCGGGTGAAAACCGTCCGTGCCGGCCGATGCCCGGCAATGCGGGCGACCTGCGGCAGGATTTGATGGGTGGTGGCGGCGCCCCAGTCCTTGTGGTCGGCAAACACCACCTGCATGTCGATGGCCACGTGGACGGCGCGGGCACTGATCGGCCCAAACCGCAGCCCGTCGATGCTGCCGGCGGCGCTCACGGTTCGACCGGAACCGTATGGCCGGCGTCCCAGGCCGCCACGACCTTCGATCCCGGCGCCAGCAACTCGCCGGACTGGTTCTGGGCAAAGGCCAGCAGCGGCACGTCGCCCAGGGCGGCGGTGCGAATCCTGTAGGTGACGCTGGCGCCGGTATAGACAGCCTGCAGGACTTCGCCCCGAAGGACATTGCCGCGCGGCGTTTCCGGATCCGCGCGGACCGAGATCTTTTCCGGCCGGACGACGGCGATACCGCTGCAGCGGCCGGCGGTGCCGATCACCGTGCCGTCGCCGAGCCGCAGGCCGCCTTCGACGGCGCTGCCGCGGAAAATGTTGGAGTCGCCGAGGAACTGCGCGGCAAACACCGTCAGCGGCTTCTCATAGACCTCCTGCGGCTTGCCGGTCTGCATCAGGCGGCCGTCATTGATGATGGCAATGCGGTCCGACAGCGTCAGCGCCTCTTCCTGGTCATGGGTGACGAAGATGGCTGTGATGCCGGTCTCCCGCTGGATTTCCCGCAACTCTACCTGCATCTCCTGGCGCAGGCGGCGATCCAGGGCGCCCAGCGGCTCGTCGAGCAGCAGCACCTTCGGCCGGGTGATCAGAGCCCGCGCCAAGGCGACCCGCTGCTGCTGGCCGCCGGAGAGCTGCTTCGGCTTGCGGCCACCGAGGCCGGGCAGGCGCACCAGCGCCAGCATCTCCTGCACGCGCTGCTCGATTTCCGCCTTGGGCGCGCCTCTGACATCCAGGCCGAAGGCGATGTTCTCGTCGACGGTCAGATGAGGGAACAGCGCATAGGACTGGAACATCATGCCGATGCCCCGGCGATGCACCGGCACGGATTCGACCCGCTCGCCGTCGAAGCTGATGCTGCCGCTGTCCAGATCGACGAAACCGGCGAGGGCGCGCAGCAGCGTAGTCTTGCCGGAGCCGGACGGCCCCAGCAGGCCGAAGAATTCGCCATCGGCAAAATTGATGCTGACGTTATCGAGCGCCTTCAACGCGCCATAGGCCTTGCTCGCCCCGATGACATCCACCCGGCTCATTCAGCGCTCCCCGCCGAATTTGTAGTTCCGCGCCACCAGCAGCATCAGGCTCATGGAGACCAGGATGATGATGGTGGAGATGGCGTTGATCTCCGGCGTGAAGCCCTTGCGGATGGCGGTGAAGATCTCCACCGGCAATGTGGAAGTCCCGGGCGCCGCCAGGAAATAGGAGATGACGAACTGGTCGAATGACACGGCAAAGGCAAACAATGCCGCGGCGATGACGCCGGGCGCGAGGATCGGCAAGGTGACCCGGCGGAATGCCTGCTGCGGCGTGGCGCCGAGGGTTGCCGCAGCCTCTTCAAGTTGCACGCTCATATCCCGCAGCCGCGCGCCTACCACCACGATGACATAGGGCAGCGACAGGGCGACATGGCCCAGCAGGATCGCATGGAGCCCGCGGCCGATGCCGGTCCAGTAGAAGAAGATCAGCATGGAGGTGCCGATAATCAGCCAGGGAATGGTGATCGGCGGGAACAGCAGAAGTTGCAGCACGCGCTTCAATCGGAATTCGTAGCGGGCGAAGGCATAGGCGGCCAGCGTGCCCAGCGTCGTGGCGATGACGGCGTTGATGGAGGCGATCCAGACGCTGTTCCAGCTCGCCTGCAGCAGCCGCTCATTCTCCATCAGCGCCTTGAACCAGACGAGATCGAAGGTGAACGGCATCTCGTAGAGCGCCGACCGGTTGAAAGCCATCGCCATCATCACGAGGATCGGCAGATAGAGAAAGAGCAGCACGGCCCCCAGGTAGATTTTCGCGAGCCGGTTCATGAGCTCTTCTCGAGATAGGGCTTAATCGCCGGCGAGCTGACGCCCAGGATGATCAGCACGATCGCCAGCATGACGAAAGACAGCGCCGCGCCCAGCGGCTTGTTGTCGATGGAGGTGAACTGGCTCTCGATTATCGGCCCGAGCATGATCGCCTGCTTGCCGCCGAGGATGCGCGGCTCCATGAAGGAGCCGATAACCGGCACGAAGATCAGGAAGACGCCGGCCAGTACGCCGGGCATGCTGAGCGGCAGCATGATGCGGCGGAACGCCTGCCACCGGGTCGCGCCGAGCGATCGCGACGCTTCGATCAGCGAATCGTCGATCGATTGCAGCGACACATAGATGGTGAGGATCGCGTAGGGCAGATAGGCATGGACCAGCCCGATGACGATCGCCGGATAGGTGTAGAGAATGTCCAGCGGCGCACGCAGCACCATGGTCCAGGAAAAGGTCCGCACCAGCGCGTTGGACCAGAAGGGCAGGATGATCAGCAGGAAAATCGCCTCCCGCGCCCGCCCCTTCACCACCTTGGCCAGCCCCAGCGCCGCCGGATAGGCGAGCAGGAGGCAACAAGTCGTCACATAGAGTCCGAGCTCGATGGAACGCCAGGCGTTGTACCAGTAGATGCGCTTTTGGAAGAACCCGATGTAGTGCTTGAGCGTGAAGCTGGCTTCCTTGCCGCCCATGGGCGTGGCGGTCAGGAAGCTGAAATAGAGCATCGCCGTCAGCGGCAGCAGGACGGTGATGGTCAGCCAGATATAGGCGGGGGCCGTCAGGCCGGCGATTGTCCAGGCCTGACGGCTTTGCTTGTTCATCGAGACCGCTACTGCGCGAACGACGTCTTCACTTCGTCCCACAGCTCCTGATTGGCCTGCTTCTGCTCATCGGTCAGCGGCGCCATCCACTGCACGCGCTTCACCACCTCGGGGTCGCCGAGGACGGTGCGGTTCATGGCGTCTTCCGGCAAGGCGGCATTGGCCTTGCTGTTGGCCGAGGCCGGCGCGCCCACATTGGTATCCCAGGGCACATAAAACGCGGGATCGACCATGAAGTTGATGAAGGCCAGGGCGCCTTCGGGATTCGGCGCGCCGGCCGCGACGGTCAGGCCGTCGAACCAGCCGATGGCGCCTTCCTTCGGCACCACGAACTCCACCGGCAGATTCATCGCCTTCTTGGAGCGCGCCGCCGAGCCCGACCAATAGACTGCGATGTCGTAATCGCCGGCGGCGATATGCTTGTTCCACTCGTCCTCCGACGACCAGAAGGTGGCGATCTGCGGCTTCAGCGCCAGCAGCGCGTCCTTCACCTTGCCCATGTCGGCCGGATTGTTCATGTCCTGCCCGGTCGCCAGCGCGGCAATCTGGACCGCCTCCAGCGCGTCGTCGCGCATGCCGACCTTGCCGGCATATTTCGCATCCCAGAGCGCCATCATCGAGTCCGGCCGCTCCTTGATCTTCTCGGTGTTGTAGGCGAAGGAGGTCAGGCCCCAGACCCAGGAGATGGCATAGTGCTTGCCGTCTTTCACGAAGCGGTCGCTGTCCCGCAGCGCCGGCGCCAGATCGGCGAAGTTGGCGATCTTCGAGGTGTCGATCGCCTGGATCAGCCCCTCATTCGCCGCGTCCATCACATAGATGTTGTTGACCAGAACCACGTCATAGGCGCCGGGGCTGGTGCGCAGCTTGGTCAGCATCTCCTGTTCGGAATTGAAGTAGTCATGCACCACCTTGGTGCCTGTCTGCTTCTCGAACATCTCGAGCGCCCATTTCTCGTCGGTGCCGTAGCCCTGCCAGTTGAGCACCTTGATCTCGCCGGCGGCGCGGGCGCGCTGGCCGGCAAGGCTGAGGGCCGCCGCGCCGCCCATGGCGGCCAAGGCGGACCGGCGGCTGATTGTGAAGCGTGACATGCTGGTTTCTCCCTGAAGGATTTATTGTGTCGGAAATCTATCGAATGGCCGTAGGCGGCGCAATTAAAGCTGCGGCCGCCGCGGCCGCGACGGCCTGCCAGCGACCGGAACTAGCCAGCCCTATTCAACTGGTTACCGTTCGGATCCCGGCCGCTACGGCCTGGCAAAACCTCAGCTATGGGCCCATTCCCAATAGAGGGCGCGGGCCTTGCGGGCGATCGGCCCGAACTCAAGTTTCCGGTCGTCGAACGCCACCACGGGCATGACCTTGGAGATATTGCCGGAATTGAAGATCTCGTCGGCTTCGCGGAAATCCTGCACGGTCAGCGCGGTCTCATGCACCGTCACGCCCGCCTGCCGCAGCAGGCCGATCACCCGCTGCCGGGTGATGCCGTTGAGGAAGGTGCCGTTGGG
>DATKFM010000066.1:0-25603 GCA_035544395.1 Verrucomicrobiia bacterium | reverse complement strand
CAGGAGGCCCACGAAGCCATCCGCCCGACCGACGTGCATCGCCGGCCCGAGGACGTGGCGCGCCATCTCGATGCCGATGAACAGAAGGTCTATGACCTGATCTGGAAGCGCACCATGGCCAGCCAGATGGAAAGCGCCGTGCTGGACCAGGTGGCCGTGGATATCACCGGCGGCAAGACCACACTGCGAGCCAACGGTTCGGTCGTGTTGTTCGACGGCTATTACACGCTCTATCACGAAGACCAGGACGACCCGGCCGAGGATGACGAGAACAACCGCCGCCTGCCGAACCTGCAGCCGCAGCAAAGCCTGAAGCGCGACGAGGTGAAGCCGGAGCAGCATTTCACCCAGCCGCCGCCGCGTTACTCGGAAGCGAGCCTGGTGAAACGGCTGGAAGAGTTGGGCATCGGCCGGCCTTCGACTTACGCCTCCATCCTGCAGGTGCTGCAGGACCGGAAATATGTGCGGCTGGAGAAGCGCCGCTTCATCCCTGAGGACTTGGGCAGGCTGGTCACGTCCTTCCTGACCTGTTTCTTCGAGCACTATGTAGAATACGACTTCACTGCGCAGCTCGAAGATCAGCTCGACGATATCTCCGGCGGTAGAATTCAGTGGAAGAAAGTCCTCCAGGATTTCTGGAAGGATTTCAGCGCGGCGATCGGCGGCACCAAGGACCTGACGATCACCCAGGTGATCGACTCCCTGGACGAGGATCTGGGCCCGCATTTCTTCCCGGTGCTGGAAGAAGGCAAGGATCCCCGCCTCTGCCCGGCTTGCGCAAAGGGACGCCTCGGCCTGAAGCTCGGCCGGTTCGGCGCCTTCATTGGCTGCTCGGACTATCCGAATTGCCGCTATACCCGGCGCCTCGGTGTCGAGAACGGCAATGGCGAGGCCGATGCGCTGACCGAGCCGAAACTGCTGGGCATCGACGAGGCCACCGGCCTGCCGGTGACGCTGCGGCGCGGCCCCTATGGTGTCTATGTCCAGTTGGGTGATGCCAACAATGGCGCCGCCCCGGCGGAACCGATTCCGGCCGAACCGCCGCCCGTTGAAGCACCATCGGCCGACGGCAAGCCGGCGAAGAAAAAGCGCAAGGCCAAAGCGAAAGAAAAACCCAAGGACAAGCCGAAGCGGGCCGCCCTGCCCCGCGGCGTGTCGCCCGCGGACGTGGACCTGACCCGCGCCATGGGCCTGCTGTCGCTACCCCGCGAAGTCGGCAAGCATCCGGAAAGCGGCGAACCGATCGTCGCCGGCATCGGCCGGTTCGGGCCATACATAAAGCATGGCGATGTCTTCAAATCGATCCGTGGCGATGACGATGTGCTGACCATCGGCCTGAACCGCGCGGTGGTGCTGTTGGCCGAAGCCAGTGCCAAGCGGCGCACGCCGCCTGGCAAGGCGGTCGGCGAACATCCGGCAGACAGCAAGCCGATCACCTTGCATAGCGGCCGTTACGGACCATATCTACGCCATGGCAATATCCTCGCCTCCCTGCCGAAAGGTATGAGCGAGGAGGAAGTGACGGTGGAGATCGCCGTCCCCATCCTGGCCGCCCAGGCCGAGAGGAAAAAAGGCAAAGGCGGCAAGAGCGCCGCCAGCGCAAAGAGCAAGAAGAAAGGCAAGAAAGCCCCCGCGGCTGAAGACGTCGCCGACGAGGAGGCCGAAACAAAGCCGCCCTCACGCAAGCGCGCCGCCAACGAATAAGCGACTGGATAGAACTGCAACTGCTGCCCCCATCTATTTCCGTATCTTGCACCTGTTCTCAGAATGAGACTCAGGAGAGGATAGCTGCTGCCTCGTTCGATCCCCCGCCCGCATCAGGAGCACAGCATGACCGCCAGCCGCCCGCCCGCAAAACCCACGGTTCAAGTGGACAATGAGCGCGTGAAGGTGACGGAGTGGCGCTTCTCGCCGGGGGCGGAAACCGGCTGGCATCGGCACGGCTACGACTATGTCGTGGTGCCCATGACGACCGGAAAATTGAAACTATTCGACGGCAAGGAAGAGCGTCTTGCCGACATGACCGAGGGCCGGTCCTATTACCGGCCGGTCGGAGTCGAACATAATGTAATCAACGCGAACGACTATGAGTTCGTATTTGTAGAAGTGGAGTTTAAAGCGCCGGCTTGATCGCCGCTCCGATCGCCGCCGCTAATTGACTAGATGAAGAAACAGACAAAGAAGGTACCGCTGCCAACCAAGCAGCAAATTCTAGAATTCGTCCGTGAGAGCCCGACACCCGTCGGAAAGCGGGAAATCGCCCGCGCTTTTCACATCCGCGGCGACGACCGCGTGGCGCTGAAAGCGCTGCTGAAGGAACTCGCCGTCGATGGCGAACTTGCCCGCGGCCGCGGCCGCACGGTCAACAACCCAAGCGCCCTGCCCGATGTGGCCGTGGTGCAGATCATCGAGACCGATCCCGATGGCGAGATCGTCGCCCGCCCTCTGCAATGGCGCGGCGAGGGTCCGCCGCCCAAAGTTCTGATGGCGCCGGAAGCTCGTGGCCAGCGGGCCGTGGCGGCCGGCGACCGCGTGCTGGCCAAGCTGACCCGGGTCAACGACCGCACCTATGAGGGCCGCATCGTCCGCATCCTGGGCCCGGCGCCGAAACGTGTCGTCGGCGTGTATGAGGTGATCCCCAATATCGGCGGCCGGCTGCGGCCGGCGGACCGCCGCATCAAGCAGGAGTTCCGCATCGCCAGCGAAAACACGGCGGGCGCACAGCCCGGTGATGTGGTGCTGGCCGAACCTCTGGAGCGCCAGCGCGCCGGCGCCACGGAGTTGCGGGTGGTGGAACGGGTCGGCCCGTTCGGCAGCGCCAAAACCATCAGCCTGATCTCGATCCACGAGCATGACATTCCCGACCGCTTTCCCCAGGCCGCACTTGACCAGGCCGAGGCGGCGCGGCCGGTGCCGCTGGGCGATCGCACGGATCTGCGGGATCTGCCGCTGGTCACCATAGACGGCGACGATGCGCGGGATTTCGACGATGCGGTCTGGGCCGCTGCGGATACAGATCCGAAGAATCCGGGCGGTCACCGACTGGTCGTCGCGATCGCCGATGTCGCCCACTATGTGACGGCAGGCGATGCGCTGGACCGCGAGGCGCGCAAGCGCGGCAACTCGGTCTATTTCCCCGACCGCGTCGTGCCCATGCTGCCGGAGGCGCTGTCGAACGAGCTTTGCTCGCTGAAACCGCTGCAGGAGCGGGCCTGCCTGGCGGTCGAGATGACCATCGATCGCGACGGCAACAAGCGGCATCACCGCTTCATGCGCGGGCTGATGCGCTCGGCCGCACGACTGACCTACGACCAGGTGCAGCAGGCCCGGGACGGCGCGCCGGACGAACCGGCCGGGCCGTTGCGCGACAGCGTGATTGCGCCGCTCTACGCCGCCTATGACGCATTGATGAAAGCGCGGCACGCGCGCGGCACTCTCGATCTCGATTTGCCGGAACGACGGGTCTTCCTTAACAGCGAGGGCCGCATCGACCGGATCATTCCGCGGCAGCGCCTCGACAGCCACCGGCTGATCGAGGAGTTCATGATCGCAGCAAACGTCGCCGCCGCGGAGTCGCTGGAAGAAAAGCGCCAGCCCTGCATGTACCGCATCCATGACGCGCCGGACCCGGCCAAGATCGAAGCACTGCGGGAATTCGTCAGCTCCCTCGGCCTGTCGCTGGCGCGCGGCCAGGTGCTGAAGCCCGCGACCTTCGCGCGGCTGTTGGAACAAGGGGCGGCGACGCCCTATGCGGCGATGCTCAACGACCTGGTGCTGCGCAGCCAGTCACAGGCCGAGTACAACCCGGAGAACATCGGGCATTTCGGCCTGGCGCTCCGCCGCTACTGCCATTTCACCTCGCCAATCCGGCGCTACTCGGACCTGCTGGTGCATCGCGCGCTGATCGATGGGTTCAAGTTCGGCAAGGACGGGCTGCCGCCCGACGCGGCCGCGGAGTTCTCGCAGATCGGCGAGAAGATCTCGGCGACAGAACGACGCGCCGCGACCGCCGAGCGCGACGCCATGGACCGCTATATCGCCGCCTTCTTGAGCGAGCGCATCAACGACATCTTCGTCGGGCGAATCTCCGGCGTGACCCGCTTCGGGCTCTTCGTCACCCTCAATGACAGCGGCGGCAGCGGCCTGATCCCCATCAGCACCCTGCCGACCGATTTCTACGAGCATGACGAGGGGCGCCATGCCCTGGTCGGGCGGCGCTGGGGCCGCATGTTCAGCCTGGGCGAGGTGGTCGCGGTGCGGCTGGTCGAAGCGACGCCGATCACCGGCGGGATGGTGCTCGAACTGATCGAGGCTGAAGAGCGGGACGGCACGCCCGCGGTGAAAAAACCTATGGGTCGCCGGGCAGCTCCCGGAAAAGGCCGCCGTCCAGGCGGCAAGCCCGCGAAAAACCGGCAGAAGTCACGCCGCAAGCATCGGCAATGACCTATGCGTGGCGCGCTCCAACTTTGTCACGGCCGGATTGCCACAACGGTAGTTCTTGTGACGATGGGAACGAGTCGATAGGTTAACATGTTGGAAAGCAATGGACTTGTATCTGACCCTCATGCCTGACTCGAAAAGCCGCCCTGGCAGTTTGCGCTTAGCGCTCGCTTGCTTCCTCTCCCTCAGCTTCCTCGTCCTCGCCGCCTGCACGATGTCCGGCGGTGCGACGAGGCCAGCGACGCCGCGCGATGTCTTCACCGCCGGTCTTCGCGGCATCGACACCATCTATGTCCGCGATGTCAGCCTGCGCGATGTAACGCTCGCCGGCCTGTCGCGCCTGTCGCAGCTCGACGCGGCCTTGGGCGTGAATTTCACGGATGGCAGCGCGGTGTTGAGCCGGGATGGCACCGCGGTCCGCACCATGTCCCTGCCGGCGGCGGGAGACCCGCGCGCTTGGGCGGCCCTCGCGGCCGACATGGTCGAAGCGGCAAAGGTGGCATCGCCGGCAGTGGCCCAGGCGGGCAATGAAGGCATCTACGAGGTCATGTTCGACGGCTTCGTCAGCAAACTGGATCGCTTCTCGCGCTACACCTCGGCCAAGGAGACGGTCGATGTGCGCGCCTCCCGCGAAGGCTTCGGCGGCGTCGGCATCCGCGTCGCGGTGGAGGAACAACGGGTCCGCATACTTTCGGTGCAGCACTACACCCCGGCCGAGCGGGCCGGCCTGCGCGCCGATGATTCCATCACTCATATTGACGGCAAGCCTATTGCCGGATTGGATCAGGAAGGCATCGTCGGCATGCTGCGCGGCGAAGAAGGCTCGCCGGTCACGATCACGGTCCTGCGCGGCACCGAGCTGCCGTTCGACCGCACGCTCACGCGGGCACATATCACGCCGGAAACGGTGACCTATGAGCGGCGCGGCCATCTCGCCTATATCCGTCTCTACGGCTTCAACACCGAAACATCGGAGAGCCTGGAGCGTGAAATGATCCAGGCAAAACAGGATATGGGCGCCGATCTGCACGGCGTGATCCTTGATCTCCGTGACAATCCCGGCGGCGTGCTCGATCAATCGGTGGCGGTGGCCGACCTGTTCATTCAGTCGGGCCGCATCGTGTCCACCCATGGCCGCAATCCCGACAGCCATCAGTATTATGACGCGACTCCCGGCGACATCATTGACGGCAAGCCGATCGTGGTGCTGGTGAACGGCGATTCCGCATCGGCCTCGGAAATCGTCGCGGCGGCGCTGCAGGACGATGACCGCGCCGTCGTCGTCGGCAGCAACTCGTACGGCAAAGGCACGGTGCAGCGGGTCATTTCCCTGCCCAACAGCGGCGAGATGTCGGTGACCTGGGCGCGGTTCCACGCGCCTTCGGGATATACGCTGCATGAGCTGGGCGTGCTGCCGTCGATCTGCACTTCTATTGAACCGGCGAACGCCGACCAACTCATCCGCGCGCTGCAGCAGGGCCGCATTGCCGCTCTTCCCACGGCGGCACGGGCCGCGGCAAACCCCGATGACTCGGCCACCCTGATCAAGCTGCGGGCGAATTGCCCCTCGCAACATGGCGAATCTGCCGTGGACATGGAAGTGGCCGAGAAGCTGTTGGAGAGCCAGACCCTCTATAGCAGCGCCATTCACCTGGCCCATGTCAGCGGCCCAACTAATGAGAATCTAAGCGCGGTCTTCGAACCGGCGACGGCGCCGCAGCCCTGATATCGCCGCCATGGCCGCCCCGCGCCCTGTCAGGCCGGTGGATGCGGCCGGTTTGGTCCTGATCCGCGACAGCAAGCGTGGCCTGGAAGTGCTGGTCGGCCGCCGGCATAGCCGCGTGCCGTTCCTGCCGGACATCTACGTGTTTCCGGGCGGGCGCGTCGATGACGGCGACAGCCTTGCCAGCGGCTTTCCCGAACCGCTACATCCCGCCGTGGTGGCGGATCTTCAGGCGGGATCGCGGCGGCCTGGCGCGGCCTATGCGCGCACCGCCATTCGCGAGACCTTCGAGGAAACCGGCCTGCTGGTGGGAACCGCGGCCGCCGGCAGCGCCGGTCCCGCCCCGGTCTGGCAGGCCTTTGCCGACGGCGGGCGCGTGCCCTCATTCGGCGCCCTCGATTTCATTTGCCGGGCAATCACCCCGACCTATTCCAAGCGCCGCTACAACACGCGGTTCTTCCTCGCCGATGGCCGCCTTGCCCATGGGGAACTCGCCGGCAGCGGCGAATTGCTGGATCTCGGCTGGCGCACCCTGGACGAACTGCGCCCCCTGGGACTGGTGGATGTGACCCAGTTCGTTCTGCGGGAGGCGCTGCGGCGCTGGCGGGCGCGCCTACAGCCGGGAAAGGAGCCGAGCCTGCTGTTCTGCTACAAAGGCGAAACCGCCCGTTGCCGGGCCGGTGGCGGCCCGTGGGCCGTACCCGAGGAAGGGTTTTGATATCAAAGGGTTAAATAGGGCCAGCGGCAGCCTTCACTGGCCGCCAAGCGCTTGACATCGGCGGCCCAGACTGTATGTTCGCGGCCTTCCCGAAACCAGCGGTTCCGGCCCTAAGGGTGCGTCATGGCTAAATCGAGCACGATCCTGATCAAGTTGGTGAGCACGGCCGACACCGGCTACTACTACGTCACCACCAAGAACCCGCGCACCTCCACGGAGAAGCTCGAGTTCAAGAAGTATGATCCGAAGGTTCGCAAGCACGTGACCTTCAAGGAATCGAAGATCAAGTAAGGCTGCCGCCGGGCGCCTGAAACGACAAAGGCCGCGAATGCGCGGCCTTTTTGATTCCGCGTCAGCGCTGCGCCGTTAGGCGACCGTGCGCATCTCCGGCGATTCCGCGGGCTTGTAGGCGGCGATATCAGGCTCGGCGCGCACCGCATTGCGGCCTTCCTGCTTGGCCACATAGAGCGCCGCATCGGCGCGCTTGAGCATGTCCGCCGAGGTATCGGCCGGGCCATTCAGCGCGGCAACGCCCATGCTGACGGTGACGGTCACCTTCTCGCCGGACTCCGCAACGATCACCGGATCCTTGGCGACCCGTTCGCGCAAGCGTTCTGCAACCATGACGGCAATATCGCCTGACGTGTCTGGCATGACGATGGTGAACTCTTCACCGCCATAGCGCGCCACCATGTCGAAGTTGCGCAGGTTGCCGTTGATGCGCTGTGCGACAGAACGCAGCACCTCGTCGCCGGTGCCATGGCCGAGGGTGTCGTTGACGCGCTTGAAGTGATCGACATCCACCATCACCACCGAGAGCGCCTTGCCCGTCTCGCGGGCGCGCTGGATCGTGCTCTCCAGATGGTTGGTGAGATAGCGCCTGTTGTAGAGACCGGTGAGGCTGTCGGTGAGCGCCAGCGAAAGGCTGCGCTCGTAGTTACTGCGCAGTCGGTCCTGGTAGCGGCGGCGGCGCACCTGCGTGCGCACGCGGGCGATGAGCTCGTTGCGGTCGATCGGCTTGATCAGATAGTCGTTGGCGCCGATATCCAGGCCCTTGATCAGGCGCTGGGTATCGAACTCATCGACCACGAGCACGATCGGCACCTGGCGGGTGTCTTCCTGGGCGCGGAGCTGCGTCACCAGGCGAAGCCCGTCCTCGCTGCCCACATGGGCCGCCAGGATGATGACATCGAAGCGCTGCTGGCGGCTGATCGCCAGCGCCTCGGCGCCGCTGCGGGCAACCACGGCGCCATGCTGGCAGGTGCCCAGGGTCTCGACGATCTTGCTACTGGTGGCCTGGCTGGCTTCGACGACGAGGATTGAGCCGGCATTGCCGGGATCGTTCTCCGCGGCTGCGGCGGCGCTCAGCAATTCGAACTGGCCGCAGGTTTCCTCGCGCAGGCGCCACTCATCCATCATCATCTTCAGGCGAGTCAGCGAACGCACGCGGGCGAACAGCGCGAGTTCATTGACCGGCTTGGTGATGAAATCATCCGCGCCGGCATCCAGGCCGCGGACCCGGTCCTTGGGCTCGCTGAGCGCTGTCACCATGACGACGGGGATATGCAGCGTCTTCGGATTGGATTTGATGCGGTGGCAGACTTCGAATCCGTCCATCCCCGGCATCATGACATCGAGCAGCACGATGTCAGGCGTGTTGTTCTGAACGATCTCGAGGGCCGCGGCGCCGCTGTCGGCGGTGATGACGTCGAAATATTCGGCGGCCAGCTTCGCTTCCAGAAGCCGGACATTCGCCGGAATATCATCAACGACCAGGACCCGCGCGGACATCGATTTGTGCTTTCACTCGCTTGCTGGCGATGCCTAGCCCAGGAACTGCTCGACGGTCTTCAGGAAGCTGGTCACGGAAATCGGCTTGGCGATGTAGGCTTCGCAACCGCCCTCGCGGATCTTCTCCTCGTCGCCCTTCATGGCAAAGGCCGTGACGGCGATGATCGGAATGCTCTTGAGCTCGTCGTCCTCCTTGATCCACTTGGTCACTTCAAGGCCGGAGACTTCGGGCAACTGGATGTCCATCAGGATCAGATCGGGCTTGTGCTGGCGCGCCAGTTTCAGCGCCTCCATGCCATCGCGCGTCTGCAGGATGCTGTAGCCATGGGCCTCCAGGAGGTCATGGAACAGCTTCATGTTCAGTTCGTTGTCCTCGACAACGAGAATGGTCTTGGGTGTCGACGCTTGCCGCATCGGCTTAGCCTCCGTACCTGAAGAGGTTCTCGGGGCCGCGGCGATTCCGCTGGATTGCGTCATAGTCCCTCACAAAGCGACGGGGGGTTAGAACACTCTTGCCGCGAAAACGGGGACAAGGGCCGTCGGCATTGCCCCCATCACGACCCCTTATCATTATCAGTCCTATATTAAGATTTAGTAAGCACAATCTCTTCACGCTAAATATCTGACAGGACGCGAAAAACTATCGATATCGACCAGTTGTCGAAAAGTCTCATAAACCAAGTTTGCCACCGCGGCGCCCAGGTTTAATCTGCCCGGGAACCCTGCGGAGGCGGTCGTCGATGCCAGTGCTATGCCGCGATTGCGCCAAGCTGCAGCCGGCCGGAGACGCCCCCTGGAGCCGCTGCCCGGCGTGCGGCTCGCCACGTAGTATAGCGCATCCTGAACTCCAACAACTTAACATCGCGCATCTGGACTGTGATGCCTTCTATGCCAGCGTCGAAAAACGCGACAATCCCGCCCTGAAGGACAAGCCGGTCATCGTCGGCGGCGGCCGCCGGGGAGTGGTCTCCGCCGCCTGCTACGTGGCCCGGATGTACGGGGTGCGCTCCGCCATGCCCATGTTCCAGGCCCTCAAGGCCTGCCCCAAGGCGGTGGTGTTGCCGCCAGACATGGCCAAATACAGCCAAGTCGGCCAAGAGGTTCGGGACCTGATGCTGGCGGCGACGCCGGCTGTCGAGCCGCTGTCGATCGACGAGGCCTTCCTGGACCTCGGCGGCACCGAACGGCTCCACCACGGATCGCCGGCGGAGACCCTGATTCGGTTGGTACAGCGGATCGAGCGGGAGATCGGCGTTACCGTCTCCATTGGCCTTAGTTACAATAAGTTCCTGGCAAAGATTGCGTCCGACCTGGACAAGCCCCGGGGCTTCTCGGTGATCGGCCGGGCCGACGCCGCGAAATTCCTGGCCGCCAAGCCGGTCAGCTTGATCTGGGGCGTCGGCAAGGCCATGCAGGCGCAGCTAGCCCAGGGCGGCATCTATACCATCGGCCAACTGCAGACGATCGCCGAGGAGGAGCTGATCCGCCGTTTCGGCAGCCTGGGCTCGCGCCTCTACCATTTCTCCCGAGGTGAGGATGATCGGACCGTGGAGCCGGACTCGGAGGCCAAGAGCATCTCGTCCGAGACCACGTTCGAGCGCGACCTCAGCACCATCGACGAATTGACCGCCGAGCTGTGGCCGCTCTGCGAGAAGCTGGCGCGGCGGCTGCGGCGCAGCGGCTTTGCTGCCAAGGGGCTCACGCTGAAACTGAAGACCGCCGAATTCCGCATCCTGACCCGCAGCCGCAAGCTGCCGGGACCGACGGCGCTGGCGGAGATCATCTACCGCACCGCGCTGCCCCTTCTGGAAGCGGAAGCCGACGGCCGCCGCTACCGGCTGATCGGCATCGGCACCAGCGAGCTGGCGGACGCGGAGGAAGCGGACCTGCCGGACCTGTTCGCGCCAGATTTGCAGCGAGTCGCCGGCGTGGAGCGGGCAATGGTAGCGGTCAGGGAAAAGCTGGGAACCGACGCGATCCACAAGGGCCGCGGCTGGCGCAGGGACGCGCCGGCGCGGGCCGACGACGAGGATTGATCAGCAGGAGGGTTTCAGCGGCTTTAACTCTTTCAGTTTGCCCGCAACGCTGAAATCGCCGTAGTCGAAGAGCAATTCGCCGGTGATGCCGTTATCGAACATCTTCAACTGCTGTTCGGATTCCGGCAGCGCCGTCTCCTCGCCGGTCTTGAAAAATGCCATCTGCACATTGCTGAAGCTTGTGCCGGCCAGCAGCGGCCAGAGTTTGCCGGCCGCCGCATCGGGGTCCTTGCGATCGGTGACGATGGCGTTCACGCCGAGCGCGCCGCTGCCGTCGGAGCCATCGAAGAAATTCGCCCAGAAGAATTTGTCGCCATGGGCCATCATCTCGAGCACTCGCAGGCTATGGGCCGTCGGAAACAGCGTTCCCGCCGGCAGCTCCAGGGTCTTTTCCTCTGGCAGGCTGTAATGCGCGACACCGGGACCGCCCGGCGCGCTCAATTCTGCATCGCCGCGATACTCGTCGGTGACCTGATCGCCCTGCAGCCGCTTGACGAAGAAGCGGTAGCGTTTCCCGTCCTTGCTTTCCCAGGAGGCGACATTCATGCCGAAGGCGACCTCGGTACCGGTCTGATAGAGGAACGTCATGTCCATCCGGTAGCTAACGGCCCAGCCGTCGCAGGCATCCTCCCAGTCGAACACGATCGTGCCGCTGACGTCGCTAACTTCGCTATGTGCGCCGGACTTAAGCGAGAGCTCATAAACCGCATGATGCGGGATTACGTCAGTGGCTCCGGCCGGTTTGACAAAAGCCGCCAAGCACAGGAAGAGAGCCGCCAGGCCAAGCCGCTTGCAACGTCGTTCGGAGTGCATCGAGTTCAACCGTTCTGTAGCTGGTGCAATCTGCTGATGTTGAGGAACTATGTCATGGTTCGGGCTGGGGTAGTAGCAAAAAACTGCGCTCAAATAATGGTTTAACTGGGGGAGTTTGAGTCCAATGTCGACCAAGCCGGCCGTATTCGTCACCCGCAAGTTGCCCGATGCCGTGACGGCGCGCCTCGGGAAAAGCTACAACGCCCACCTCAACCCCGAGGACAAGCTGCTGTCCCCCGCCGAGATTATCGAAGGCGCCGGAAAGATGGGCGCCGATGCCCTGCTGATCTGCCCGACCGACAAGATGACGCCGGAGCTGCTGCAGGCCCTGCCGAAATCGATCCGCGCCATCGCCACTTTCTCGGTCGGACATGAGCACATCAATCTGGATGCGGCAAAAGCGCGCAACATCGTCGTCACCAACACGCCCGAAGTCCTGACCGACGCTACGGCCGACATTACGATGCTGCTGCTGCTGGGCGCGGCGCGGCGGGCGTCGGAGGGCGAGAAGATCGTCCGCGGCAACAACTGGAACTCCTGGGGCACCACCTACATGCTGGGCGTCCATGTCACGGGAAAGCGGCTGGGCATCCTGGGGATGGGCCGCATCGGCCAGGCGGTGGCCAAGCGCGCCCGCGGCTTCGACATGAAGGTCCACTATGCCAACCGCCGCAAGCTGCCGGTAGAGCAGGAACAGGGCGCGATTTATCATGCCAGTGCCGACGAGATGCTCGGCCATTGCGATTTCCTGTCGATCAACTGCCCCGCTTCGCCGGAGACCTATCATTTCCTGAATGCGGAACGCATCGCCAAGCTGCCCGACGGCGCCATCGTCGTGAACACGGCGCGCGGCACCATCGTCGACGATGCCGCGCTGATCGCTGCGCTGAAATCGCGCAAGCTGTCAGCGGCCGGGCTGGATGTGTTCGAGAACGAGCCGAAGATCAATCCGGAATACCGCACGCTGGACAACACGTTCCTACTGCCTCATCTCGGCAGCGCGACCGTGGATACGCGCAACGGCATGGGCTTCAAGTGCCTGGATAACCTGGACGCGTTCTTCGCCAACCGGCCGCCGCCGGATCGACTCGTCTAAGGGGAGCTACTCCGCCGCAGGAACCACAGGCCCCGCCGGCTGGCCCAGGGCGATGGCGTGCAGGCCGCCGCCGCCGAAGGCGATGTCGGCTGCCGGGATCTGCACGATCTCGCGCCCGGCGAAAACTTTGCCGAAAACTTCATAGGCGCGGGCGTCCTGCGGATCTTCGAACACCGGCATGATCACCGCGCCGTTTGCGATGTAGCAATCGACATAGGAAAGATTCAGTCGGTCGCCGTTTTCCATATAGCGGGCCCGCGGTTGCTCGATCGTAATCACATCAAGCGCCCGGCCGGCGGCATCGGTTTCGCTGCGCAGGCGCGCCACGGTGTCGGCAAGCGCGCCATGATTGGTGTCGGCGCTGTCGCTGCAGGCGAGCGCCAGCACGACTCCGGGCCGCGCGAATATGGCGATGTCGTCCACCGGGCTTTCCCCATGGGCGCCCGCCAGGCTCTGTGTCAGCCAGATGACTTTGCGGATGCCGAGATAGGACGCCAGCACCTTCTCCATCTCGGCCTTGCTGATGCCGGGATTGCGGTTCGGGTTCAGCAGAATTGATTCGGCGGCAATCGCCGTACCTTCGCCGTCGGTCACCAGTGCGCCGCCTTCAAAGATGACCGACGCATCGTAGCGGCGCATCTCCAGATGGCTCAGCAGAGCTTCGGCGACCACGGCGTCGCGATCATAGTCGGCGAAGCGCCCGCCCCAGCCATTGAACTTCCAGGACACGCCGGCCACGCCCCCGAGATGATCGACGACAAAGCTGGGACCGTTGTCGCGCAGCCAGGAATCGTCGTGGGGCAGCGAATACATGCTGATGCCCGGCCCGCATTGCAGCGAGGCCTCCGCCACGTTCTTCGGCTTCACCACCATGGTGACGGGTTCGAAGCGGGCGATCGCGTTAGCGACTTCGGCATAGGCCTCGCGCACCGCGTCGAGGTGATCGCCCCATAATTCGCCTCGCACCGGCCATGCCATCCAGCAGCGCGCATGGGGAGCCCATTCGGCCGGCAGATAGAAGCCGTCATCGGCAGGTTGCGACAATCATGCCTCCGTGTGCCGCCTTGAAACGCGGCGACTCTAGAAGGCGACTGCGCCTGTGGCAACCGCCCCCTGTTGCGCGGCTCAAGCCGCTGACAATAGTGAAGTTCTCACTTCTTCAGCGGCGGCAGTTCGAGTCTGATATGCAGTTCCTTCAGACGCGCCGGCGGCACCTCGGCCGGCGCCTGCATCAACAGGTCCTGCGCCTGCTGGTTCAGCGGGAAGGCGATGATCTCCCGGATATTCGGTTCATCGGCCAGCAGCATCACGATGCGGTCGATGCCCGGCGCGGAACCGCCATGGGGTGGTGCTCCGAACTTGAAAGCATTGAGCATGCCGCCGAAGCGGCTCTCCACTTCTTCCTTGCTATAGCCGGCGATCTCGAAGGCCTTGTACATGATCTCCGGCAAATGATTCCGGATGGCGCCGCTGGAGAGTTCCACACCGTTGCAGACGATATCGTACTGATAGGCCTTCAGGGTCAGCGGATCCCGGGTGGTCAAGGCCTCGAGGCCGCCCTGGGGCATCGAGAACGGATTGTGGCTGAACTCGATCTTGCCGGTGTCGGGATTCATCTCATACATCGGGAAGTCGACGATCCAGCAGAACCGGTACGCGTTCGGTTCGATCAACGCGAGTTCGTCGCCCAGACGCGTGCGCACCGCGCCGGCGAATTTCTCTGCCGTCGCTTTCTTGTCGGCGGCAAAGAAGACGGCATCGCCGGCTTTCAGTCCCGCCGCCTCGCGGATCTTGTTCAGCCGGTCCGGGTCGAGGTTCTTGGCGATCGGGCCCTTGGGTCCTTCCGCGGCATACTGAATATAGCCGAGACCGCCGGCGCCCTGCTCCCGTGCCCACTCGTTCAACTTGTCGAAGAAGCTGCGCGGCTTGGCGGCGGCGCCCGGCGCCGGTATCGCGCGGACGATGCCACCGGCCTCCACCTGCTTGGCGAAGATTCCGAAGCCCGAGCCGCGGAAGATCTCCGTTACGTCGGTGATGGTCAGGGGATTGCGCAGATCGGGCTTGTCGGAACCGTAGCGCAGCATGGCGTCATCGAAGGCAATGCGCGGAAACGGCGCCGGCGTTATCTTGCGGCCGTTGGCGAATTCCTCGAACACGCCATGGAGTACCGGCTCGATCGCCGCGAACACGTCCTCCTGGGTTACGAACGACATCTCGAAATCGAGCTGGTAGAACTCGCCGGGCGAACGGTCGGCGCGGCTGTCCTCGTCGCGGAAGCAGGGCGCGATCTGGAAATAGCGGTCGAAGCCGGCGACCATCAGCAGCTGCTTGAACTGCTGCGGCGCCTGGGGCAGCGCATAGAACTGGCCGGGATGCAGACGGCTCGGCACCAGGAAGTCGCGGGCACCCTCGGGCGAGCTCGAAGTCAGGATCGGCGTCTGGAACTCGGTGAAGCCCTGCTCGATCATGCGGCGGCGGATGCTGGAGATCACGCGGGAGCGCAGCACGATGTTGCGGTGGACCTTCTCGCGGCGCAGATCGAGGAAGCGGTAGCGGAGCCGGATGTCCTCGCCGGAGTCTTCATCACTCGCCACCTGCAGCGGCAGAATCTCGGCGGTCGACTGCACCTTGAACTCTTCGATCTGCTCCTCGATCTCGCCGGTCGCCAGCTTGGTGTTTACGGTTTCCGGCGGGCGGTGCACCACCTTGCCGGTGATGGTCACGACATATTCAACGCGGATGCCCTCGACCGCCTTGAACAGAGGGTTCGAAGTATCGATCACGCATTGGGTCACGCCGTAGTGGTCGCGGAGATCGATGAACAGCAGATTGCCGTGATCGCGCTTGCGATGCACCCAGCCGGAGAGGCGCGCCTGCTTGCCGACATCGCCGGCGCGCAGCGCGGCGCAGTTATGGGTCCGGTAGATATGCATCGATCCCCCAAGAATACTGGTCAGCCGGACCGCGTTGCCGGTGGCGCTATCACCCACCTTGCGGCCATGAATTCGGGCGCAAAAGGCATGAAAAGGCCGGTGATTGTCAAGGTGGACGGCTGACGGGATGCCGCGGGACCAATTAACCTTGCAAACCCGCCGCTGCCGGCACCGGCACGCGATCGGCCATAGGCAACCTTGCTTGTGAGGCCATTACGAATCCCTGTATTACCGGCCCATGACCCTCATCACCCAAACTGCCGATCTCGCGGCGTTCTGCCAGCGCCAATCCGGCGCGGAGTTCGTTGCCGTCGATACCGAATTCATGCGCGACAAGACCTATTGGCCGCAGCTCTGCCTCGTCCAGGTGGCCGGCCCCGAGGAGGCGGCGGCCATCGACTCGCTGGCGCCGGGCATGGATCTCCAGCCGCTCTATGACCTGCTCACCGACACCAAGATCGTCAAGGTGTTCCACGCGGCGCGACAGGACATGGAGGTGTTCTATCACCTGACCAACCAACTGCCGGCGCCGATCGTCGACACCCAGGTGGCCGCCATGGTCTGCGGCTTCGGCGACTCGGTCAGCTATGAGACGCTAGCGACCAAGCTAGCCAGCGCGCGGATCGACAAGTCCTCGCGCTTCACCGATTGGGCGCGGCGGCCGCTGTCGGACCGGCAGCTCGCCTACGCGCTCTCCGACGTCACCCATCTGCGCCTGGCCTATGAGAAGCTGCGCAAGCGCATCGACAAGGCCGGCCGCCATAGCTGGTTCGAAGATGAGATGGCGGTGCTGACCGATACCAAGACCTACCGCGCCGATCCGCAGATGATGTGGCGGCGACTTAAGGTGCGCTCGGACAAGCCGCGTTTCCTGGCGCTGCTGCGCGAACTCGCGGCCTGGCGCGAGGAAGAAGCGCAGCGGCGCAACCTGCCGCGCAATCGCGTGATCAAGGACGAGTCGCTGATCGAGTTGGCGGCCCATGCGCCGCGTAACGTCGAAGATCTCAGCCATGGCCGCGGCCTCGGACGCGGCTTCGCCGAGAGCAAGCAAGGCACGGCGATCCTGGCCGCGATCGAGCGCGGACTCGCGGTGCCGGAGTCCGAATGCCCAAAGCCGGAACCGCGCCCGGTTCTGCCCCAGGGCATCGGGCCGCTGGTTGAGCTGCTGAAGGTGCTGCTGAAATCAAAATGCGAGCAGCATGGGGTGGCGCAACGACTGATTGCCAGCAGCGACGAACTGGATCTTCTGGCGGCGGACGACTCCGCCGACATCCCCGCCCTCCATGGCTGGCGGCGCGAGGTCTATGGCGAAGATGCCCTGGCGCTCAAAGCCGGCCGCATCGGCCTGACGGTGGCGGGCAAGGGCATCAAGATCATTCCGCTGGCGCCCGCGTCATAGGCCGACGCCGTGAGCGGTCCGCTCAGATCCGGACTAACTGCCCCCACAGGTGCATTGTGGATGTTGTGCTGCCTGCAGATTGCGGCGGCGCAGGATGAGCCGCGCTTCGACAGCCCGGTGGCCTGTCCTGCCGAGTTCGGCTGCCTTGTGCGGAACTTCGTCGATCTCGATGCGGGTCCCGGCGCCCACGATCAGAATTGCGGCGTTGTCACCTATGACGGCCACAAGGGCGTGGATATCCGCGTGCCGGATTCGAATTCACTGGTGCGCGGTGTCGAGGTGCTGGCGGCGGCCGATGGCACCGTGACGCGGTTGCGCGACAGCATGGCCGACATCAGCATCCGGGAGACCGGCGCCGACGCCGTCAAGGACCGCGAGGCCGGCAACAGCCTGATTATCGATCACGGCAAAGGCTGGGAGACGCAATACGCCCATTTGCGCCTGCACAGCATCAAGGTGAAGCCCGGCGATATCGTGAAGGCCGGGCAGCCGGTCGGCCTGATCGGCCTCTCGGGCAACACGGAGTTCCTGCATCTGCATTTCGAAGTCCGGCATGATGGCGTTTCCATCGATCCATATTCCGGCATGCCGCTGGGCGGCGGCTGCGGCAAGGCGGCTCACGCTCTGTGGACGGAGGCGGCGCTGGCGCTGTTGCCCTACCGGACCGAAGCGCCCTTCGACGCCGGCTTTGCAACCGGCGCGGTCGAATTCGCCAAGGCGCGGGCCGGCGCCTATGCCGCCGACAGCCTGACCACCGATATCCCCGCGCTGGTGTTCTGGGCCGAGGCGCTGGGCGCGCAAGCGGGCGACCAGGAATCCATCCGCCTGATCGGTCCCGACGGCGCGGCGCTGGTGGAGGCAACGGAAGAACTCGCCGATACCAAGGTGCAGCGCTCCCGCTTCGCAGGAGTCAAGCGTCCGGCGGCGGGTTGGGCCGCGGGCATCTATCGCGGCGAGTACCGTGTCACGCGTACGGAGAATGGCTCCACGCACACCGTGGTGGCGATCACGCGCGAGATCGAACTGCGCTAGCGATTTGTCTGTTTGTATTGGGCTGAGACGAATTTCCTACCGCGCGATCGAGAGTTCGATTTCGCGATCGAAGGCGCGGCCCAGCGCGTTGAAGCGGCGCTCGACGCTTTCGCCGAACAGGGCCTCCTGCCCCTTGGGCAGCAGCAGCCGGATCTTGGCGTCGCCCATGCGGACGGCGGTTTCCTTGAGCACGGCGGGCGTTGCCGCGCTGACGGAGAAGGCCAGCCGCAGCGCCAGGCCAACCCGCTTCCAGTATTCGCGATCTTCGTCGCTCAGCATGGTCAGCAGCTTGGCCATCTGCATCGTCGGTTCCTCGCTGCCGTAACGGACATAGATGGCATAGGCGATGGAGATGCGGCCGACATGGTCGATGCCGCCGACCGGCAGATGGACGATGCGCGCGAACACCTGCTCGGCGCGGTAGTCCGGATGCTCGCGCCAGCCGATATCACTCAGCGTGCAGGCGGCGCGGCGGAGACGCAGCCGTCTGGCGTCGTCGCCCTTGAACAGCGGCGCGATCCAATCGTCCAGCAGCTCGCCGGTATCGCCGAAGCGGCCGTCGAGCTGGGCCAATTCCTGGCAGGCGGCGATCAGGGGATCGCGCGCCTTCTCCTCCGGCGAGAGCTGGTCGAAGATATGCCCCTCGCGCAGGCCGTGGGCGGAGAACAGGATCCGCGCCGGCCGCGCCGTGCGCAGGATGCGCTCAAGCACCAGCGCCGCGAAGGGCAGCGTCTCCGCGCGCCGCTTCGACATGCCGGGGATGGTGATCAGCGTCCGCTTGCTGAGGCGGCCGACCAGCCGCGCCAGATCTTCCGCCTCCCGCCGCTCGATCGCGTATTCATGGATCACATGCAGCGGATGGCCCGCCTGCTCCATATGGATGCGCGCCAGGTTGCGCCAGGCGCCGCCGACCGGATGGAAGTCGCGGCCCTTGGCCTGGGACAGCCAGGGCACCTCATCCAGATGTTCGTCCACCACCTTGCGCGCCGCATCGATGTCGTTGAGTACGCTCTCCATCAGGCGGATTGGCCCCAGCGGCAGCGTCGTATGGGCGCCGATGCGGCCCTTGTTCAGCACCACCAGTTCCAGGCTGCCGCCGCCGAGATCGCCCATGACGCCGTCGGCGCCAGGGATGCCCGACAGCACGCCCAGGGCTGACAGCCGCGCCTCCTCGGTACCGGAAATGATCCGCACCTTGACGCCGCAGCGCCGTTCGACATCGCCGACGAAAGTGGGGCCGTTCTCGGCATCGCGCACGGCGGCGGTCGCCAGCAGATCGAGCCGCGTCACTTCCATGGCGCGCGCCAGCCAGACGAAGCGCGCCAGATTCTCCAGCGCCAGCTTCACGCCTGCATCGTTGAGCCGGCCCGACGCATCGAGACCGCGGCCCAAGCCGCAGAGCACCTTTTCATTGAAAAGAGTCATCGGCGCGCGGCCATTGCCGGCGAATACGACGAGACGGATGGAATTGGACCCGATATCGATGACGCCGATGCGGCCCGCGGCTGCCTGAGGTTTTGTCCCCGCCCGTGTCAGCGCCTGTACCGCCAAAACGCCTACGCCTTCCGCAATGACAGGCTGGGCGCCTTCTTGTCCTTCTTCAGCGCGCTGCCGCGGCCCGAGAGGCTCGGATTGGTCATGAAATAGGTGTGGGCGCTGAACGGTTCCGCTGGCGGTTTGACGCGCTCATACTTGCCGTCAGACTGCAGGATCCAGCTCTGGGCGTTATCCTTGAGATTGGCGATCATGATCTGATCGAGCACTTGCTGATGAACGGTCGGGTTTTCGATCGGCACCAGGCTTTCGACCCGATGATCGCAATTGCGCGTCATCCAGTCCGCCGATGAGATGAAAACCTTCGCGCTCCGGGATGGCAGCGCTTCGCCGGCACCAAAGCATATGATTCGCGAATGTTCAAGAAAACGGCCGACGATGCTCTTGACCCTGATATTTTCTGATAGGCCGGGCACGCCGGGCCGCAGGCAGCAGATGCCACGCACGATCAATTCGATTTTCACGCCCGCCTGGGAGGCGCGATAGAGCGCTTCGATGAGCTGGCTGTCGACGATGGAGTTCAGCTTGAGCCAGATGCCGCCGGCCTTGCCGGCTTTCACATTAGCGTTCTCGGTCTCGATCAACTGCAGCAGCGTCTGCCGCAGATTGACCGGCGCGACGGCGACCTTGTCCATCTTCTCCGGCCGAGCATAGCCGGTCATGTAGTTGAACATGCGCGCGGCATCGCGGCACAGCGCGGGATCGCAGGTGAAGAAGGACAGGTCGGTATAGATCTTGGCGGTCACCGGGTGATAGTTGCCGGTGCCGAAATGCACATAGCTGCGGAGCGCCGAACCCTCGCGGCGGATCACCATGGATACCTTGGCGTGGGTCTTGAGCTCGAGGAAGCCATAGACCACCTGCACGCCCGCGCGTTCCATGTCGCGGGCCCAGCGGATGTTCCGTTCCTCGTCGAAGCGTGCCTTCAGTTCCACCAGCGCGGTGACCGATTTCCCCGCCTCCGCTGCCTGGATCAACGCCTTGACGATCGGCGAGTCGTCACTGGTGCGGTAGAGAGTCTGCTTGATTGCGACCACTGAGGGATCGAGCGCCGCCTGGCGCACGAACTGCACCACCACGTCGAAACTCTCGTAGGGATGATGGACGACGATGTCTTTCTGCCTGATCGCGGCAAAGCAATCACCGGCAGAATCGCGGATGCGTTCGGGGAAACGGGCGATGTAGGGCGTGAATTTCAGGTCCGGCCGGTCGTCGACGATCAGCTTGCCGGTCGCGGACAAACCGAGAATGCCATCAACCACATGGACTTCCGCCGGCGATGCGTCGAGTTCCGAGGTGACGAATTCCCGCAGGCCCTCGGGCATCCCCGCATTGACCTTAAGACGGATCACGCTGCCGCGGCGGCGGCGCTTCAGCGCCGATTCGAACAGCCGGACCAGATCCTCTGCCTCTTCCTCGATTTCGATTTCGCTGTCGCGGATGATGCGAAAATTGCCGATGGCGAGGACTTCATATCCGGGGAACAAGCGGTCCAGGTTGAGCCCGACCAGATCCTCCAGCGTGATGAAGCGCGATTCCGGCCCCGGCAGCCGAATGAATCGCTGGATCTGCTGCGGCAGAGGAATAAGTGCGCGCAGCGTGCGGGTGTCCCTCTTGCCCTTGAGTTCGAGCGCGATGGAGAAACCGAGATTGGGAATGAAGGGGAACGGATGGGCGGGATCGATGGCCAGCGGCGTCAGCACGGGGAAGATCTGATCCAGGAACATCGTGTCGAGCCACTGCCGCTCCTCCGTCCGCAGCTCGGCCGTCTCCACCACGGCAATGCCGGCGCCACGCAGCTCCTGGCGCAATTGCCGCCAGCAGGCCTGCTGGTTCTGCATCAGCTCGCTGGTGCGGCTGTTGATCGCTGCGAGCTGCTGCGCAGGCGTAAGCCCGTCCTGGCTCGGCATTGTCACGCCGGCCGCGACCTGGCCCTTCAGGCCGGCGACGCGCACCATGTAGAATTCGTCCAGGTTGTTGGCGGAGATCGACAGGAACCGCAACCGCTCCAGCAGCGGATGCCCGGCGTTGAACGCCTCCTCGAGCACGCGCTCGTTGAAGGCCAGCCAGGACAGTTCGCGATTGAAGTATTTCGCTTCGGCGGGGGGCGCGACGGCGGCCGGCGCGGCGGTCTTTATGTCATCCACTGTGGCGTCTCCTTTTGCCACCACTGTATATGAGTGCTTTGCTGGCATTATGACAAGCCGATGACATTTGGC
Organism: Verrucomicrobiia bacterium; assembly: GCA_035544395.1. GTDB lineage: Bacteria > Pseudomonadota > Alphaproteobacteria > Dongiales > Dongiaceae > DATKFM01. The sequence continues at coordinate 3,849 of DATKFM010000066.1, read as the reverse complement.
TGGAAAAATCCTTTCAAAACCATTGACTTAACGGCTGGCATCGGTCCCCGCCCATGAAACGCCTGCTGTTGCTGCGCCACGCCAAGTCGAGCCGCGACAATGCGCGGCTGCAGGACTTCGACCGTCCGCTGGCAAAGCGCGGCCGCGAGGCGGCGCCGGAGATCGGCCGCCACATGCGCAAGGCTGGCTGGCTGCCCGATCTGGTGCTCTGCTCCACGGCCAAACGCACGCAGGAAACCGCCGAATTGGTGCTGGCGGAACTCGGTGGCGAAGCAGATGTGAGGTTTGTGGACGCGCTGTATCTCGCCGCACCGGAGCAAATGCTGAATGAGATACATACCGTCGACAACAAGGTCCGTACCCTGCTCGTCGTCGCCCACAATCCCGGCACCGCGTTGCTTGCGAACTATCTCGCGGCCAGCGGCGACAAGAAGGCTTTGCAACGCCTTCGCGAGAAATATCCGACAGCCGCACTGGCGGTGTTCGAGATCGACGCCGATTCCTGGAGCAAGTTCGACCGGGCGACGCTGATCGACTTCGTGACGCCCAAGGATATCGACGACTAGCGCCAGTACCGCTTCTGCTTGCGGAAGTCGCGCCAGACATCCTCGAAATGGGCGAGGTCGCGCTCGATGCAGGCGGCTTGCCATCCCAACAGCAGCCCGCCGAGACGGCGGGTTTCCGGCTCACCGAGCGCATCATGCAGCGGCGGCTCCAATTGCGTCAGCAGGGAGCGGCTCACCAGCGCATCGTTGAGCGAGCCCAGCCGGTCCTGCGCCGCCGCCATGCTCTTGAGATAGCGCCGCACGCCCTTCTTTGCGAACAAGCCGCTAAAGAATTCCGAGATATAGCGCATTTTCTTGAATTCCAGGCGCAGATCGTGGAATTCGGCTTCCTCAAGCTTCGCCTTCTTCCCGCCGAGTTTCAGCAACTTCTTGTGACGCCGGTTGAGTGCGTCCGCCGCGAAATCGGTGATAGACCGATCCAGCGGATCGCCGCTGGCCACATCCGCGGTCTCCCAAATGCCCTTGGTGAGCCACAACTCCATGCGCAATTGAAACTCGGTGTAGCGCGGCCCGTTGATGGCCTGGCGCAGCGCGTTATAGGCAAATTCGCGGCAACGTTGCGCCTCCGCCAGCAGACCGAGCAGCGTCCCCTCTTCGGGAAGGCGCTGCCGCATCTGCGCCAGCGTCTCGTGGATAAACACATCCCAGTCCCGCGCCGGCCCGAGAACACCCTGCAGCCATTTCAGCTCGTGAATCAAATAGCCGCGCGTATCGCCGGTCATCGTATCCTTGAAGGCGGAGATCAGCGACCGCAGGCGGCGGATGGCGACGCGCTGCTGATGCACGCCCTCGATATCCTCGCCGACCAGGGCGCAGGCCTCATTCAGGCGCAACTGCTCCAGCGCGCTCTTGGCGATCGCGGCGAAAGCGGCGCGAGCCGTCATGTCGGCCGTAAGGCCGACCAACCCAGCGCGGAAGGAACCTGGCCCCTCGCCCGCCGCCAGCCGATAGCCGCGGGCGGCCTTGGTTTCCGCCTCCAACGACACGGGTATCGCTTCATTCAAGGCGATGGCCAGTTCATACAATCGTTCGCGCCGCCCCGTCTTAAGTTCCAGTTCGGCCTCGCTCAGCGGCGCACTGCGCCCGCCCGCACCGATTTCGCCGTGATCCAGCGCGACCTCGATTTCGCTATCGAACAGCTTCACCGGCACCGCCGTGCGCTCGAACTCGCTGCTGAACACCGGCTGCAAGGCGTCGGCGATCTCCGGCCTGGTCAGGAATTCGCGCAGCTCGTCATCGGCGACCTGCTGCAACTGCGGCGTGTCGGAATCGACATCGCATTCAAGTTCGCGGTGGGCGTGTACTGCGCCTGGTTCGCCAAGCGGGACTTTCACCGTCTGAATGCGCCGGTCGCCAATCTGCCTTATGCGCAAGGCGATGCCGCGCTGTTGCAATGCGCGATCGGGCGTATCGAAATAGACGCTGGTGAGATGGCGCGTGATGGCGCGCTCCCGCGCCAGGGATCGCAGCAGGGCGCTGCGGCGAAGCTGCTCCAGCCTCTCAGGGCTCATGCGCAGCTTGAGTTCGAATTCTTCCGACACTTGGCCCCTCATTGCCGGTTTTCGTTACTCACCCACCCGCAATAGCAGATTGGGCCGCCTTAACATAATGTCAACTTTTTTGGCTCATTTCTGAACATCGGGACATAACACACTGTTTACCATTGCGTTTATGCGAACGAGGGTCGGACTGCCGCAGGCGCAAATGAAAACACGTCGTTAACAAGAGCGTTGACCGGACTGGGTTGGAAAGTTAATCGGGGGAAGTCGAACCGGCGCACGGTCGGTGTCCGATCAATGAACAGCCTGGCAAGGGCTGGATTGCTTAGGGGGAAATGCCTATGACAGACCACCTGTCATTGCCGAGGCGTAGCTTTCTCTTTTGGGGCGCGGGCGCAGCGGCGGCACTTATCGTGAGACCAGACACGGCCTCCGCGGCCGTCGAAAAATACCGCACGCTGACGTTGCACACGCGTTGGAGTAACGAGGATTTCCGCGGTCCCTACTACGAAAAGGGCCGCTACCTGCCGGATGCACTCGCGGAGATCAATCACCTGTTCCGCGACCGCCACAACCAGGCCGTCACGAAAGTGGACATCCGCCTGCTCGACCTGCTGAACCGCTTCAATGCGACAGCGAACTATACGAGCTCGCTCGAGGTCGTCTGCGGGTACAGGTCGCGCTCGACCAACAACGAGCTGCTGCATGAAGGGCAGAGGGTCGCCAAGGACAGTCTGCACATCTTCGGCCGCGCCGCCGACGTGCGCTTCGGCAAGGAACTGCCGCTAAAGCAGGCCCGCCAGATTGCCCTCGGCCTGCAGGCTGGCGGTGTCGGCTACTACCGCAAGCAGAAGTTTCTGCATCTGGATGTGGGACCGGTAAGATCGTGGTAGCGGCAAGCGCCAACTAGCCCAGCGGCAACGATCCCTGCAACAGTTCGCGAAGCAGCGCGAGTGACGGCTTGCGTTGCGCCGTCAGCGCCGCACGATCCAGATCTTCAGCCAATTTCCGAGCGGCAGCAAACGACCGCTCGATGCGCCGCGAGGCGTACTCGATGACGTCGGCGTCCACCGTGAGCTGGCGGTCGGAGAACAGTTTCGCCAGCAGCATGCGCAGCAGGCCGTCGTCAGGCTGCTCGATGGCGACCGCCGGCAGGGCGTTGAGACGCGAGCTCAGATCAGCGAGCCTTATCGGCCAGCGCGCCGGTGCTTCCTCGGCGCAAATCACCAGATGTCCCCGCCGTTCCGTCAGCAGATTATGGAGATGGAACAGGCATTGTTCCGCCGCGGGTGAAAGCGTGGCCGGCACGAGATCATCGATCAGCAAGGCCGAAGCGTCGCCGAGGATCGCCGGCGGCTCGGCGCCACCGAGATCGCTGCCAGCTACCTGCGCGGCCGCCGCCCGCCGCCGCCAGATCTGGCCCAGATGGGTCTTGCCGCAGCCCGGCGGCCCGAAGATTGCCAAGCCCCGCGCCGGCCAATCCGGCCAGCGCTGGATCCAGCCATGGGCCGCAGCATTGCTGGTGGCGACAAGGAAATCCTCGTCCGCATAGGACGGCGCGGCGGCGAAATCGAACGGCAGTTGCGGCATGGGCGCAGCTCCCGTCACGGGCCCGGGGGCTCGTCGACCCTCGATGGCGGATGCGCGGCCGGCGGATCAGCCACGACCGGCAGGCCGCCATGATAGAGATGGCTGCCCATATAGCGCGTCAGGCCGAAGCGCGTCAGCACTCCCACCACCGCCGCAGCCGGCAATCCCAACAGCACGCCGACAAATCCGAACAA
>DATKFM010000065.1:0-14181 GCA_035544395.1 Verrucomicrobiia bacterium | reverse complement strand
CAGCAACATCCGCTGGACGCGGATGTTGCATCCCTCTCCCGCTGCGCGGGCGAGGGGCCTATGTCTTGCGGAGGCGTAAGATGTGTGCATGCCCTAGCGCTTTCGCGGGGATGACAATCTTTGTTGTTACTCCAGCGTCAGCATTTGCTTCCGCCGGATGAACGGCGAATGGATGGCAGCGCCGGGCTTGATGCGGCCGTCGGCACCCCACTCTTCCATGCGGTTGAAGGGAATCGACGGGCGCCGATCTAGTTGCGCCGTCTCCGCGTGCAAATCCTCCTCGATGCGCTTCAGTCGCGCGGTCACCACCTACTCTTCCGAATAACGCAACGTCCCGGCCGCTGCCGCTGCGCGTAATGTTCGGCGTGCTCGCAGGCGTCAAAGCCCGTGGCATAGAGATCCGAGATCGAGACGCTCCATCCGCACGCTTCCAGCGACCGCTGCGCCACGCCGGCAAGGTGCGCATTGAAGGATTGGGGTTCCGGATGCGCCATGACGATATGCGCCTGCATGGCCCAAGTTTCCGTTCACGATTATTGATTCGCCGGGCAATGCTACGACGGCGACGGAAACTTCGCTAATCGCGCATGGCCGCTAATGACCGCAATGCGCTGCAGGGCCACAAAGCTTGTGACGCCGGTCACACCGTCGGCCATTTCCGGACCTAAAACCCCAAAAGCAATAAAAGAACCGGACTTGTGACGCCGGATTAAGTGTCTTTTGACGAGACCGTGACGGCCGCTGCCTATCTCTATCGCCGGCCAACAAGCCATGCGGCGGATGCGGCCGAGGCCCTGTTTCATGCAGGGCCCCGGTACGCCGCGAACGATCGGGAGATCTATGATGAGGATATTCTATCACGACGCGTTGCCATTTCAGAACGCGCCCTTTGAACCCGGGGAAGGCCCCGGCGTTTTCAGGCGAGTCGCGGCGGCGGTCGGCCGCGCCGGCAATCGCCTGGTGCGGGCGATGGAGCGCTCGCAGCAGCGCCGCGCCCTGTCGCAGCTCAGCGATCATCAGCTCGCGGATATCGGTTTGACCCGCGAGCAGGTGATGGCGGAAAGCACGGGGTCGGTCTGGCAGGACGATTCGGCGCCGGCCACTCCGCGGCAGTCGGTACTGGTCGATGACATCCGCCATGCCGCGTAAGCGCGCGCGCTCCGGCCGGAGGTGCCCATGAACAGCGGCCGGCGGCGCGGGTTCACCGATCTGATCATCCAGTCGCTGGGCGCCGCGGCGAACGCCGCCTTGCCCATGCCGCGCGAGGCGGCCGGGAGCGAAGCTCTGCGCGCCAAGCTGTACGCAACGTCGTCGCTCCAGCCCGGTACCCCAGCGAACCCGAATTACGTCAACCAGCCTGAGGAGGGAAAGAGGACCTGACAATTCGATAGTCTTACCAAGCGTACCCCTGACCACTAACTGCCCCCTGCTCTCACTTTTCTGCCCCATGACCCGGTGAGACGCAGGGGTTCTTTTTTGGCAGACCCTGCGCAGACTAGGAATGCGGCGCGGTCAACCCCGCCAGCATCTGGACCAGTACGGCGGTGTCGACGGGCTTCTGCAGCGTGGGCACGGCGCGGAGATGGGTCGGCAGCAGAGACGCGGCGTCATAGCCTGTTGCGAAGACGATCGGCACCCGGCGCGCGATCAGGCGCTCGGCCGCGGTGTGGCTCATTTCGCCATCCAGATTCACATCGAGCACGGCGGCGGACAGGCCGTCCTCGGCGGCGTCCAGCGCCTCCTGCAGGGTGCTGGCAACAGCAGCGATCTCGGCCCCGGCATTCTCCAGCGCGGACTGGATCTGCAGCACGCTGAGCGGATCGTCCTCCACCAGCAGGATGCGCCGGCCGCGCAGCGGCAACTCGCCCGCGGCAACCTTGACGCCGGCCGGATTGGTTGCCAGGCCCTCGGGCTTCCGGCCTTGGCCGCGGGAGCGCAGCTTCAGCCTGATGGCGCAGCGCAGACCCGCCGGCTCATACTTCAATTCCACTTTCGGCAGCGTGCCGTGGATCAGGCGCGTGCCGAAGCCCTGGCGCGACGGCGCCTGCACCGGCGGTCCGCCGCGCTCCTGCCAGAGAAGATGCACGCGGCGTTCGTCGCCCGTGCCCGCGATATCCCAACGCACATCAACCTTGCCGCCGGGCACCGACAACGCGCCATACTTCGCCGCGTTGGTCGCGAGCTCGTGCAAGACCAGCGCCAGGTTCAGCGCATCGCGGGCGCGCAGGGGGCAATCGGGCCTGCCATCGATCAGCACCGCCTCGCCGAAAGCCTGCAGCGCGTCGCGCACGACGTCGGCCAGGTCGGCGCCGTCCCATTGCTCGCGGGTCAGCAATCCATGGGCGCGGGCCATGGCGGCGATACGGCCCTGCAGCTTCTCGGCATATTCCTCCTTGGTCGCGGCAGTGCGGCCAGTGAGCAGCGCCATGGACTGGATCGAAGCGAGGCTGTTGCGCACGCGGTGATCCAGTTCGGCCATCAGGAAGGCCTGGCGCTCTTCCGTCGATTTGCGCTCGGTGACGTCGCGGCCGACGGCGAGGATCGCCGGCTCGCCGCCATCCTCGAAAGGCACCGCTTGCACCTCCAGGACGATGGTCCGGCCCTCGGCGCCGAGAAAGCGCATCTCCGTCAGCGGGACGCTTTCGCGCTTTTCCGTGAGCAGCTTCATCCGTTCGGCGGCGCGCGGCCGCTCGTCGGGATGCGCCAGATCGAGCACCGGCTTGCCGATGAGATCCTCCGCGCTCGCGGCGCCGAACATGCGGGCCGCCTGGGCATTGGCGAAGATGATGCGGCCGTCGCGATGGGCCCAGATACCCTGCAGGCTGACTTCGACGATCTGCCGGTAGCGCGCCTCGCTGGCCCGAAGCGCCGCTTCGGCGGTGCGCCGCTCGGTGACGTCGCGGACCGTGCCGATGACTCGCGAAGGCTTGCCGCCGGCAAAGATGACGCGGCCGGCGGCCTGGACCCAGCGCACCCTTCCGTCGAGCGGGCTCACCGTCCGGTGCTCGAAGCCGAAGCGGCCGGCGCCCGCGGGATCGAGCGCCGCCTGGTAGGCGCCAACGGTCTGCTCGCGATCTTCCGGATGGATCGCCTGCTTGTAGACCTCGTAGGTAATCTCGGCATCGGGCGCCATGCCGTAGAGTTCCTTCAGCCGCCGGTTCCACACCAGCGCGCCGGAGGCGATGTCATAGTCCCAGAGGCCAAGCTCGGTCGCTTCCACGGCGAGGCGGAGCATCTCCTCATTCTCGCTGAGGGCTGCCTCCATGCGCTTGCGGTCGGTGATGTCGATGACCGAGCCGAGATGGCCCTGGTACGCGCCGTCGGCGCCGTAGATCGGCGTCGCGGTGTCGATCACCCAGCGCCATTCCCCGTCATGGCGGCGCAGGCGATATTCCGAGCGGTAGGGTTCGCGGTTGGCAACAGCGGTCAGGAAGCCGCTGCGGAACGTGGCGCGGTCTTCGGGATGCACCGCGCTGGACCAGCCCTCGCCCAGGCCGTCGGCCTCGCTCAGACCGGTGAAGTCGCACCAGGCCCGGTTGAGGTAAATGCAGCGGCCCTCGGTATCGTCCATCCAGACGATCGCCGGCGCGCTGCCGCCAATGGCGCGGAACAGGCGCTCACTCTCACGGATAAAATCGATTGGCGCCGCCGGATCATGGGCGGCACCCGGGGCATCGCCCTGGCGGCTGAAGTTGATTCGCGACCTGGATCTGCCCATGCAGCTCTGTTCGGCAACCGTTCAACCCGTCCCGCCAACGGGCGTTGACCTCATGCGCGGCACTTCAGAGGAATTCGGGCAGACTTGGATTATGCACAGCCGCCTAGAGCGGCGCCGACCGGATTTCCCGCAGGGTAAAAACACGGCAGGCTTTTGAAGGTTCCACGGCCAGCAACACATTGATCGGCCAAGATATCCGTCTCGCCACCGCCGACCCATACTCCGGGCATGGCCGCCGCGAGCATGCATTTGCCCGGGCTTGACCCATGTCAAAAGCTGCCGTTCGGTTACCCGGATAGGAACTCATCCGCCCAAGTCCGCGTGCTTCCCCCAATATTTTGTGCGAAGAGTCCACGCGCGAATCAAGAGTCTGCGCTGATTAATTGACCAAGCCGGAGCAAGCCGATGTCCGATGCAACAATCAATCCTGCCGCGCCGCATCATCTGCCGATGTTCATAACGGCGCCTGGACAAAGCGACTGGCTGTTCAATGTCATGGTCGTGATCGTGCTGATCTCGATCGTCATGATCGGCGTCTTGTATTTCCGACTCCACGCACTGCCCGAACATATTGCGCATCGGACAACGAAAATTCAGTACGAGATCGTGGCAGTCCTCGGGCTACTTTCGCTGTTCACCCACAATCACGCCTATTGGGTCGCGGGACTGCTTCTAGCCCTGGTCCAGCTTCCGGATTTCACGACGCCCCTGGTATCGATGGCCGAGTCGCTGGCAAAAATGGCGGGAACCGAGCGACGCATCCCAGGCAACGAGTCACTGCCCACGGCTCCCGCCGGTCACACGCCTATGATAGCCGGCGAAGGCAAGGATTCACCCCATGCTTGAAATGATCCTGTGCTCGATCTTCACAATTCTCCCGGATTATCTCTTCCGTCGCTACAAACAGGGAAAAAGATTTGGCCGCGAGATCACTCTCTTCTCGGTGTGGTTCGAGCTACGCTGGGGGATCACGTCATGCATCCTGCTGACGCTGACACTTATCACACTGATCTTCTATTTTCATCCCTCGACCAATAGCGCCCTCTCTTACTTCCGGACCGTACCGCTGTTGCCGGAAAGCATAGGCCGCGTCGATGAGGTATATGTGAGCGGCCGAGAACAGGTCAAAGCCGGGCAGCCCATCTTCAAGCTTGACAGTTCGAAGCAGGAGGCCGCGCTGGAGACGGCGCAACGGCGCATCACGGAGGTCGACGCGGCCTTTGAGCAGGCGAAAGTCGAACTCCTGGTGGCCGATGGGCGGATCCAGGAAGCCCAAAGCTCTTTGCAACAGGCTGAAGATGAATTGGCGACCCAGCAAGAGCTGTTCCGGCGCAAGCCAGGCCTGACGGTCACTCAACGCGAGATTGAAAAGCTCACCGTCCTTGTCGCGGGCCGGCAAGGCAGCCTGGACGCCGCCGTCGCGGACAAGCAGAGCACCCAGGAGCAGCTTGCCACGCTTCTTCCGGCGCAGAAATCCAGCGCGGAAGCGGCACGAGATGAAGCCCAGGTCCAACTCGACAAGATGACAATTTATGCCGGCGTAGACGGGATGCTTGAACAATTCGCGCTCCGCAAAGGCGATCTCGTCAATCCCATGGCGCGGCCGGCTGGAATACTGATTCCCGCGGACGCCGGCCGGAAAGGTCTCTGGGCGGGGTTCGGGCAGATCGAGTCTCAGGTCGTGAAGGTCGGAATGATTGGCGAGGTCGCCTGCGTCGCAAAACCCCTCAGCATCATCCCGATGGTCGTAACCGAAGTTCAAAGTTTCATTGCGGCCGGCCAAGTCAGGCCCACGGATCAGCTACTCGACCCGCTCCAGGCAACCCAACCTGGGACAATCACGGTTTTCATGCAGCCTCTCTATGAGGGAGGCTTCAACGACATTCCGCCGGGAAGCCATTGCATCGCGAATGTCTACACCAGCAATCACGACCTGCTTGCCGACGAAAACCTGGGCACGGCACAGTGGATTTTCTACCACGTTATCGACACGGTCGGGCTTGTGCATGCGATGATCCTTCGCGTCCAGGCGCTGTTTCTGCCCGTGCAAATGCTCGTGTTCTCGGGCCACTGAGACAGTAAAAGATTCTTATTGGAGCGCCATTCCTGTAGATATATCCGGGAGTGGAAATCCGTTTCGACGGCATTGCGTCGCCGCAACGGCAAACCTGACTTTTCACATTGGATCCGGCGGTCTAGCATGGCGACCGGTCAGGGGGCTGGCCGCATTAGAGAACTGTACGCATGAGCATTAGGGAGACCGTGATGCGTAGACCCGCCTGGTTCCGTGCCGCCCTCCTTTCTCCGCCGCTGCTTCTTGCTCTGGCAGGGTTGGCCGGCTGCGACAGGAAGGAACAAGCAGCGGCACCGCCGCCCCCGCCGCCGGCGGTCATCGTAACCAAGGTCGTCAGCTCGGAAGTCACGCCTACCTCTTCTTTCACCGGACGCATCGAAGCCGTCGACAAGGTGGATCTGCGCGCCCGGGTGGACGGTTTCATCGAACAGCAGCTTTTCAAGGAGGGCGCCGACGTCAAGGCCGGCGACCTGATGTTCACGTTGGAGAAGGGCCAGTACGAAGCAAGCATCGGCGAGATCAAGGCATCGATCACCCGCGCCGCCGCCACATTGAAGCTCGCGGATATCGATACCGGCCGGCAGACGGAGCTGGTCAAGAAACAGGTCAAGGCACAGAGCACCCTGGACGAATCCCTGGCCAAGCAGGCGGAGAGCCGCGCCGACCTGGAGCGGCAGCAGGCAGCGCTGCAGAAGGCGGAACTGGATCTGCAATACACCGATATCAAGGCGCCGATTTCCGGACGCGTCGGCCGCGCCACCTATTCCGTCGGCGATTACGTCGGCCCATCGAGCGGCACGCTCACCACCATCGTCAGCCAGGACCCGATCTATGTCACCTTCCCCGTCAGCCAGCGCGAACTGCTGCAGGTGCGCCGGGACGCCCAGGCTTCCGGCATCGATCCGCGGAACGTGGCGATCAAGGTGCAGCAGGCCGACGGGTCGATCTATGAACATCCCGGCAAGTTGAACTTCGTCGACATCCAGGTGAGCACGTCCACGGACACCATCGCCATCCGCGCCGAATTGCCAAATCCCAAGGGATACCTGGTGGACGGGCAGCTGGTGACTGCCATCGTCGAAGCGACAACACCGGAACATGTGCTGGAAATTCCCGTGGCGGCGGTTCAGATCGACCAGGCGGGGCGCTACGTGCTTATTGTCGACAAGGATAAGAAGGTGCAGGTGCGGCGAGTCGAGATCGCCCATGTCTACGAGGGCAAGATCGTCGTTACCAAGGGTCTCGACGAGGGCGAGAGCGTCATCACCGAGGGCATTCAGAAAGTGCGGCCACAACAGGTCGTGGAACCGACGGAAGCGGCGACCCAGGCCCCCGCGTCATGATCTCCGCGGTCTTCGTCGACCGGCCGCGGCTGGCGCTGGTCATTTCAATCGTCATCACGCTGGCTGGCCTGATCGCGTTGCGGGCCATCCCGGTGGCGCAGTTTCCGGACATCGTGCCGCCGCAGGTCCAGGTGAAAGCCACCTATCCCGGCGCCGGCGCCGAAGTTGTGGAAGCGACCGTCGCCCAGCCGATCGAATCCCAGGTCGTCGGCGTCGACAACATGCTCTACATGAAGTCGACCAGCGGCAATGACGGCAGCTATACGCTGACCATCAGCTTTGCCATCGGTACCGACCCGGACATCAATACGGTCAATGTGCAGAACCGCGTGGCGCTGGCGGAACCGCAGCTGCCGGAGGAAGTCACGCGGACCGGCGTCAATGTGAAGAAGAAATCCTCGGCGCTGCTGCAGATCATCAATCTCTATCCGGAGAAAAAAGGCGCTTACGACACGCTGTTCCTCAACAACTACGCGACGATCAATATCCTCGACAACATCAAGCGGATCACCGGAGTCGGCGATGCGTTCCTGTTTGGCAGCCTGCAATACAGCATGCGCATCTGGGTCGAGAGCGACCGGCTGACAAGCCTGGGGATCACGCCGAACGACATCATCAATGCGCTCAAGGCACAGAATATCCAGGCCGCTGTAGGCCGCATCGGCGCGCAGCCGATGACTGACGACCAGCTGTACCAGCTCAACATCCAGACCAAGGGACGCCTGATTGAGGTTTCGGAGTTCGAGAATACCGTTGTTCGCGCCAATGCCGACGGCTCCTTCGTCCGGATCAAGGATATTGGCCGCGTTGAGCTGGGTGCGAAGTCTTCCGATACCTTCGGCCGCCACAATCAGGGCGACGGGGCCGTCATGGCCATTTACCAGGCCCCCGGGGCAAATGCCGTCGCCGTGGCGGATGGAGTAGCCGCCGAGATGGAGCGGCTTGCCCGGAATTTCCCCGATGGCATGGCCTACAAGGTCACTTACGACACGACTGCTTTCGTCAAGGAGAGCATCCATGAAGTGGTCAAGACGCTTCTGGAGGCCTTCGTCCTTGTCGTCATTGTCGTCTTCATTTTCCTGGGAAATCTGCGGGCGACCCTTATTCCTCTGATCGCCGTACCGGTGTCGCTGATCGGCACATTTGCCGTGATGCTGGCGCTGGGGTTTTCAGCCAATACCGTTTCATTGCTGGCGCTGGTCCTGGCCATTGGCATCGTCGTCGATGACGCGATTGTCGTGGTCGAGAATGTCGAGCGCGTCCTCCATGAGAATCCGGAGCTTTCGCCAAAGGACGCGACCAAGAAGGCAATGGGCGAAATCACCGCGCCCATCATCGCCATCACCCTGGTGCTGCTGTCTGTGTTCGTGCCGGTGGCGTTCATTCCCGGCATCAGCGGCCAGCTCTACCGGCAGTTCGCCGTTGCCGTGTCGGTGTCCATGATCATCTCGGCACTCAACGCATTGACACTGAGCCCGGCGCTCTGCGGCATGCTCCTTCGCTCCTCGCACGGGCAGAAGCGCGGCATCATCTGGCGCATCTTCACCCCCGTCAGATACATCCAGAAGGGAATCGACTATACGCGGGATGGTTATGCCGCCGTCGTGAAAGTGCTGGTGCGCAGGGCAGCGTTCGGCCTTGTCGCACTCGCAGCCGTGGTCTTCGGTGTCGGCTATCTGACAAAGATCACACCCACCGGATTCCTGCCCAGCGAGGATCAGGGGGCTTTTTTCATCGAGATCCAGTTGCCCGAGGGCTCTTCCGTCAATCGCACCACGCGAACGACGGAGAAAGTCGAAGCGATACTTGCGCAACAAGCCGGCATCTCGGACATCACCAGCATCATCGGCTACAGTTTCCTTGACGGCATATCCAAGTCGAACAGTTCATTCATCGTCGTACTGCTAAAGTCGTTTGAGGAACGTGCAGATCCGTCGCTCAGTGCCGACGCTCTGATCGCCAAGGTCCGGGGCGAGTTCGGCGCCATTTCGGAAGCGAATGTGATCGCCTTCAACCTGCCGCCGATCATCGGCCTGGGCACCGGCAGCGGCTTCGAATACCAGCTTCAGGACCTCCAGGGCGGCAGCCCGGTCGATCTGGCGGGCACCGCGCGCGGCATGATGTTTGCCGCCAACCAGGACCCGGCGCTGCATGCTGTCTTCACCACCTATTCGGCGAATACGCCCCAGCTCTACCTCGATATCGACCGCGACAAGGTGCAGACCCTGGGAATCCAGGTGAACGACGTTTTCACCGCCCTGCAGGCGACGCTCGGCGGCTACTACATCAATGACTTCAATCTTTTCGGCCGCACCTGGCAGGTGAATCTGCAGGCCGAGGCGACGGACCGCGATGAAGTGCCCGATATCTATCGGATTCACGTGCGCAACAGTTCGGGCGATATGGTGCCGTTGCGGTCGATCGCCGAGCCGCGGCTGATTGTCGGACCGCAGATGATCATCCGTTACAACAACTATCGCAGCGTCACGCTCAATGGCGGCCCGGCGCCGGGCCGCAGTTCCGGCGAAGCGCTCGCCGCGATGGAGAAGCTGTCCAATTCCACGCTGCCGAGAGGCTATTCCTACGAATGGACGGGAACCGCACTGCAGGAGAAGGAAGCGGCCGGCCAGACGGCGACCATCCTCGGGCTCGCCGTGCTGTTCGCCTATCTGTTCCTGGTGGCGCTGTATGAAAGCTGGACGATCCCGGTGCCGGTGCTGCTGTCGGTATCGGTCGGCCTGTTCGGCGCCATGACGGCACTGTGGGTCGCCGGGCTCGACAACAACATCTATGCCCAGATCGGCATCGTGGTGCTGATCGCACTGGCCGCCAAGAACGGCATCCTGATCATCGAGTTCGCCAAGGAACGGCGCGAGCATGGACTCAGCATCACCGAAGCTGCCATCGACGGCGCGCGCACCCGTTTTCGCGCGGTCATGATGACCAGCTTCGCCTTCATCGCCGGCCTTTATCCCCTGGTGGTCGCAGAGGGGGCGTCGATGCTGAGCCGGCGCGGCGTCGGCACCGCGGTGTTCGGCGGCATGATTTTCGCCTCGGCCTTCGGCATCTTCATGATCCCCGTGCTGTACGTCATCTTCCAATGGCTGCGCGAGAAGCTGAAGGGGCTTGGAAAGAAGACAGCCGAACCGCCGAAGGGCGAGCCGGCTGCGACTCCGGCAGCGTGACCAGCCGCCAGCGCGCCGCTGAGTCCGGGCGTCAGAATTTCTCGGGGATGAGCTTGCCGGTGATGTCCATTTCCCGGTAGCCGGCGCGCTTCTGCCGCTTCGGCAGTTTGATCTTCTCGCGCTTCAAATCCTCATAGGGGATCTTGCTGAGAAGATGGGTGATAATGTTCAGGCGCGCCCGCCTCTTGTCGTTGGACCGGGCCACATGCCAAGGCGCCCAGGCGGTGTCGGTGGCCCGGAACATCTCATCGCGGGCCCGGGTATAGTCATGCCAGCGGCTATAGGATTTGAGATCCATCGGCGACAGCTTCCAGATCTTCCGGCCGTCATTGATGCGCGCCTCCAGGCGCAGGGTCTGTTCCTCGGAACTCACTTCCAGCCAGTACTTCAGCAGGATGACGCCGGATTCGACGATGGCCTTCTCGACCAGAGGCACGGCGAACATGAACTTCTTGGCCTGTTCGTCGGTGCAAAAGCCCATGACGCGCTCGACGCCGGCGCGATTGTACCAGCTACGGTCGAAGATAACGATTTCGCCGGCCGCCGGGAGATGGGGCAGATAGCGCTGCACATACATCTGCGATTTTTCACGCTCAGTCGGCGCCGGCAAGGCAAAGACGCGGAACGTGCGGGGGCTGACCCGCTCCGTGATCGCCTTGATCGTACCGCCCTTGCCCGCGCCATCCCGGCCTTCGAACAGGATGCAGACCTTCAGCCCCTTGCGCTTGACCCATTCCTGGAGCTTCACGAGCTCGACATGCAAGCGTTCAAGCTCCTTCTCATAGTCCTTGCGCTTGAGCTTGCCGCGGGAACCGGACGATTTCGCAACCTGGGCCTGGTTTTTCTTAGCCATTTCTTCCTCTCCCTTCGCCATCGGCAGTATCGCTCGCTTTTGACACCTTGAAACGGAAAATACTGTTTGCTCAATATTGGCCGGTTGATCCAAACCAATAGCCGGCGCATCATTCATAGTATTGAGTTACGGGTCAAACGAGGAAGCGCGATCATCAGCCGACTGAGGACGCCGCGACAAGTCGAAACCGAGACGGGGAGAAGCCCATGACCGATATCTTGCGACCCGATGATCTGAAGAAGATCGCCGACGATGCCGATATGGCGAAGGCGCGGGAGTATATGAGCCGGGCAAAGAAACTGGAGGAAGAGCAGGCGCAGATGCGCGAGGCCTTCATGGGTCGGGAAATCCGGCCGGAAGCCAGGGAACGCATCAACCAGGCGATCCGCCGCGCCGCGGAGCAAGGGCAACGCGAGTTTCAGGTGTTCATCTTTCCGGCGAGTTTCTGCAACGACAAAGGACGGCGGATCAACAACAATGAAGCGGACTGGCCCGAGTCATTGGACGGTTTCGCCAAGAAGGCGCATGAATTCTACGAGAAGGAACTGCGCCAGCTTGGATTCAAGCTGCACGCGCAGATCCTCGACTATCCCGGCGGCATGCCGGGAAACATCGCTTTGGTCCTCAAGTGGTAGAGATATCCGTCTGTTGATGGCGAGGGGCTGAGGCCGGCGAGCCTCGCCGGCGGCCTATGCCTGCAACAGCAGCGACGCCAACTCCGCGGCGATCTCGTCGGCGCCGAAAGCAGGCCGGGAGCGGAGCGTGGGGCGGTCGAGCGTCGCAACAGCGCCGGCCAGAACCAGGGCGTTCCGGTTCTGCTTGCCGGACCTGTCGAGCAGACGGACCTCCGGCCAGACAGCAGACATCTGTTCGGCGTAGCCGCGCGCGGCCGAATCGTTGGCATCAACCACATGAATATTGGCGATGAAGACGCCGGCAGGCGGCGCAAGGCGATCCCGCACGAGTTGGGGAAATGCCGGCGTTGCGAATTGCGGCGGCAGCCGGTCCCCCGCATAGGCATCAAGCACGATGCCGTCATAGCGCCGGATGCTCGACTGCAGAAACGCGGCGCCGTCCATGGCGTGACAGGCAATATCGGCGGGCATGTGGAAATATTGCCGGGCCAGGCGGAATGCCCAGGAATCGATGTCGGCAATTGCAACCTTCACGCCCGCGCCGTGGAGCATGGTGGCAAGTGTGCCGCCGCCGCAGCCGATCATCAGGACCTCGCGGCAGCCGGCCTGCAGCAGCAGATCGAAGATGGCGTGAATATAGGGGACGAGGCTGATGCCGCTGGCGTCGGCCTCGCTCTGATGGATCTGTCCCTGGTCGTAACGGCATGCGCCGGTAGCGCTGTCGCGGGACACGACGATCTCGCCGAATTCGGAGGCGATCTTGGCGATGGGACTCATGGGCGGGGAGAGAAGCAGAATCGGCGCAGATACACAAAGGCCCTGACTTGGCCGCTGCGGGAATGGCCGCATTAACGGCTTCGGCCCCCGGCCAGAAAACAAAGGATTGCCAGCGCCTGAATTGTGGCGGCGGCGATGAAGAACAGCGGGACGTTGCCGCCAGCGCTCGCCGCCGCATCGGGGGCCATGCCGCGGATAAGGCCGAAGACCACGGGGGCAAAGGCGTAGGTACCCTGCCCCATCGCGACGATGAGGGCGACGACGCGCTGCACGTCCTCCTTGGCGAATTCCACCTGGGCGATCAGCGGCGGCAGCGACGTGGCGTTGCCGATGCCGGCGCCGAACAGAACGACGCCCAGCAGCAGGAGCGGCACGCTCTGACCCGACGCGCTGAGGAATGCCAGGGATCCCATGATCTGCACGGCATAGCTGGCGCAGGCGATCAGCCGGCGGTCGGCGCCCGCGGGCATGAGCCAGCCCACCAGCGTGCGCCCGCCGATGGCGCAAGCGGTCGCGAGTCCCATGGCCCAGCCGGCATACTGAGCCCCCAACGCGGGCACCAGCAGGGAGAAGAGATGGGCGATCAGGCCGATCTGCGCGAAGAGGCCGAGGGCCATGGCGCCGGCGAGGCTGAGGAACTTCGTGCTGCGCCACAGCCGGATGCCAGGCAGCGGCAGCACCTGTGGCTGCGCGACTGCAGGAGACCTGGCACCGGCAACGCCTCCGTCCGGCGGCACACCCATCTGCTGCGGCGTGCGCGAGAAGAAGCGGCTCGCGAGGATCCAGATCACGGCGACCATGACGATGCCGATCAGTGCTGCGGCCTGCGCAAAGCCGAGCCAGCCGATCGCGGCAACCCAGAGCGGCGCGAAGATCACGCCGCCGATGCTGGCGCCATTGTAGGCCGAGGCGAGCGCCGCCGGGCGGCCGCGCATGAACCAAGGCGAGACGATCGCGTTGACCGCGGCAGCGCCCATGGCGACCCAGCCGGCGCCGCTGAAGATCGTCGCAACGAGCAGCTGCCAGGGCGCATCCGCCGCCGCCCAGCCGAAGACGCCGACCGCCAGCGAAACGGCACCGGCCTTGGTGACGGCCGGCAGGCCGTAGCGGCGGTAGAGCGCCGGCAGATTGGCCACCACCAGAGCGCCGATGATGAAATGGGCGGTGACCGCCGTGGAGACCAGCACCAGGGACCAGCCGCGGGCCTCCTGCACGGCATGAAGATAGACCGGCGGTCCATAGAAACCGATGCCCCAGCCGAAGATGGCGAGGATGAAGGCGGCGCCGACGACGCGCCAGCCATAGAAGAGACCACCGGCCGGCTGGGCAGCGAGCTGTGCTCCAAGTGTCTGGGAATCGCGGGCGGAATTCATTGCCCATGTCTGGCAGTTGCCGGCCGGGCATGCTACGGTCCCGGCCGAACTATGGCGGTCGCCCGCCCGCTATGATCCAGAGGAACCAGCCGGAGGATCTTTCATGTCCAGCAATGCCGCCTTTGCCGAGATTGCCGCCTTGGCCGGGGACCCGGCCCGCGCCGCCATGCTGAATGCGCTGATGGACGGCCGCGCCCTTACGGCCTCGGAACTGGCGGAAACC
>DATKFM010000064.1:0-27177 GCA_035544395.1 Verrucomicrobiia bacterium | reverse complement strand
CCACGGAGAAGGTCGAGGATTTCAATACCATTGCCATCGAATGCAACGCCGGTCCCCATGCCGTTGCGCATTCGCGTCTTGCCGGGCTGCCGGACGAAGCATTCGATCACGATGGCCAGCTCACCAAGCAGGAAGTGCGCGCGGCGACGCTGGCGGCCCAGGCCCCGCTCCCCGGTCAACTGCTGTGGGATGTGGGTGCGGGCTGCGGTTCCATCTCCATCGAATGGCTGCGCGCCAACAGGCGCATGCGCGCGATTGCGATCGAGCACAACTCGGCGCGCCGCGAGTTGATCGACCGGAATTGCATCACGCTCGGGACGCCCGCGTTGAAGGTCGTCGACGGCGAGGCGCCGGGCGCGCTTGCCGGCCTGCCCGCGCCCGACGCGATCTTCATCGGCGGCGGGCTGAGCACCGCCGGCCTCGCCGAGGCCTGCTGGGAGCCGCTGAAACCGGGCGGGCGCCTGGTCGCCAACGCCGTGACCGTGGAAGGCGAGGCGGCGCTGTTCGCGGCGCGCGCCCGCTGGGGCGGTGATCTCAAGCGCATCGCGATCAGCCGCGCCGATGTCATCGGCCCCCATCTCGGCTGGCGGCCGCTGATGCCGGTGACGCAGTATGCCGCCACCAAGCCGCGGAGTCATTCATGAGCGCGGCGCAAGTCTATGGCCTGGGCGTGGGCCCCGGCGATCCGGAACTGCTGACGCTGAAGGCATTGCGGCTGCTGCGCGCCGCACCCGTCATCGCCTACCCGGCGCCGGACGACGGCGACAGCTTCGCCCGCAGCATCGTGGCGCCCCATCTTCCGGGCGGGCAGAAGGAGATCGCCATCCGCATGCCGCTCGGCGATGGCAGCTTCCCAAAGGCGGATATCTATGACCGGGCGGCGCGGGAGATCCTCGCGGAGGTGCGCGCCGGCCGCGACGTGGCCGTGCTCTGCGAAGGCGATCCCTTCTTCTACGGCTCCTTCATGTATCTGCATGCTCGGCTGGCGCGGGAGTGCGATGTGACCGTCGTGCCCGGCGTCTCCTCGCTGATGGCCTGTGCGGCCATGGCGGGTGCGCCGCTCTCCGCGCGCAATGACTCCCTGATCGTGATCCCGGCGCCGCTGCCGGACGATGACCTCCGGGCGCGCCTCGCCACTTGCAGCGCCGCCGCCGTCATCAAGGTCGGCCGGCATCTGGCGCGCGTGCGGGCCGTGCTCGACAGCGCGGGCCTGCTGCCGCGGTCCCTGCTGGTGGAGCGGGCGACGCTGGCTGAGCAACGCATCCGCCGGCTGGCCGATGTGCGTGACGGCACGGCGCCCTATTTCTCGATGATCCTTGTCGCCGGCGAGGCCGCGCCATGACCGCGTTGATTGCCTTGAGCCCTGGCGGTGCGGCGCTGGCTAAGCGGTTGCAGGCTGCATTGCCAGACGCGCGGATTCACGGGCTGCGCCGCCGTGTCGGCGCGGCCGATGTGGCGTTCGACGATACCGCCGAGCATTTGCGTGCGCTGTTCACCGCGAACGAGCCGATTATCGGCATCTGCGCCGCCGGCATCCTGATCCGCTGCCTGGCGCCGCTGTTGAACGACAAGCGCGGGGAGCCGCCTGTCATCGCCATCGCCGAGGACGGCAGTGCGGTCGTGCCGCTGCTGGGCGGGCATCATGGCGGCAATGAGCTGGCGAGGCGGGCCGGCGATGCCCTCGGTGTACCGGCTGCGGTCACGACCGCAGGCGATGTGGTGCATGGCCTGGCGCTGGATGATCCGCCGCCGGGCTGGCGTGTAGGCAATCCGGAGGCGGCAAAGGCGGTAGTGGCGGCGCTGCTGGCGGAGGAGGGGGTAGGACTTGTTGTCGAAGCGGCCAAGGATGATTGCGAGTGGCTGCGTTCCCTCAGCCTGACCCACTCCCCGCAAACGGGGAGTGGGGATATTCAAGAGTTGTCCCCTTTCCCCCTGCAAGGGGCAGAGGGCCAAGGTGAGGGAGTTTCTGGTACGCAACGAATACTGGCCACTGATCGCGCCGCCGCCCCATCCGACGACACGCTCGTTCTCCACCCCGCCACCGTCGCCATCGGCGTCGGTTGCGAGCGCGGAACCGATCCGGCGGAACTGCGCGAACTGGTGATGCGGTGCCTGGCCGACGCCGGCGTCGCACCGCAGTCCGTCGCGGGTATCTTCTCCATTGCTTTGAAAGCCGCCGAACCGGCCATCCATGATCTGGCCGAACATCTCGACGCACCCGCACGGTTCTTCTCCGCTGACGCGCTCCTTGCCGAGACACCGCGCCTGAGCGAAAAATCCGAGATCGTGTTCCGCGAAACCGGCTGCTGGGGCGTGGCCGAGGGTGCGGCGCTGGCGGCGGCCGGCGACGACGCAGCGCTGATCCTCAGCAAGCAACGCAGCGCCCGCGCCACCTGCGCCATCGCGCGCTCACCCCGTATTATCCACGCTGGAGACATCGGCCGCGCCCGGGGCCGGCTGTTCGTCGTCGGCATCGGTCCCGGCGACGCGGCCGCCCGCACCGCCGAAGCCGAAGACGCGATCCGCGCCTCGACCGATCTCGTCGGCTACCGACTCTATCTCGATCTCCTCGGCCCGCTCGCCGCCGGCAAGACGCGTCATGATTTCGATCTCGGCGCCGAGGAGGCGCGGGTGGCGCATGCGCTCGATCTCGCAGCCCAGGGCCGGAATGTGGCGCTGATCTCCTCCGGCGATGCCGGCATCTACGCCATGGGCAGCCTGGTGTTCGAGTTGATCGACCGCGGCGCACGGCCCGAATGGGCCCGGGTGGAGATCGCCTGCGCGCCTGGCGTGTCGGCGATGCAGACCGCGGCCGCCCGGCTCGGCGCACCGCTGGGCCACGACTTCTGCGCCATCTCGCTGTCCGATCTGCTGACGCCCTGGCCGGTGATCGAGCAAAGACTGCGCGCCGCCGCGGCCGGAGACTTCGTCGTCGCCTTTTATAATCCGGTGTCGCAGCGCCGGCGCACGCAGCTCGCCAGCGCGCGCAGCATCCTGCTGGCCGCGCGGTCCGGGGAAACCCCTGTCGCCATCGCCCGCAATCTCGGCCGCGACGGTGAAAGTGTCATGATCACGACGCTGGCGGCGCTCGATCCCGACCAGGTCGACATGCTGTCGCTGGTGCTGGTCGGCAGCAGCGCAACGCGCCGCGTATCGCGTCCCGATGGCGGCGAATGGCTCTACACGCCGCGGGGATATGAGAGAAAGTACGAGTCACGTCCCCTCACCCTGACCCTCTCCCCGCAAGCGGGGAGAGGGGACAATCAAATTTCAATGTCCCCTCGCCCCCCGGAAGGGGGAGAGGGCCAGGGTGAGGGGGTTGGTGACGCCGGCGAAAAGCTGAAAAGGCAGAGCCCGGCATGACCGTGCATTTCATCGGCGCGGGGCCGGGAGATCCCGATCTCATCACCGTGCGCGGCCGCGACCTGATCGCACGCTGCCCGGTCATGCTCTATGCCGGCTCGCTGGTGCCGCCTGCCATCGTCGCGCTGGCGCCCCAGGAGGCGCTGGTGATCGATACCGCGCCGCTGAACCTTGAGGAGATTATCGGGCATATCCAAGCGGCGCAGGCGAAGGGCCAGCATGTCGCCCGCGTCCATTCCGGCGATCCGTCGCTCTATGGCGCTATCGCCGAACAGATGCGCCGGCTGGATCAGCTGGGCATCGACTATGATGTGACGCCCGGCGTGCCCGCCTATGCGGCCGCGGCCGCCGTCTTGAAAACGGAACTCACCTTGCCCGAGGTGAGCCAGACCGTGATCCTCACGCGGACCGACGGCAAGGCCTCGCCGATGCCGAACCGGGAGGACCTGTCGACGCTAGGCGCCTCGGGCGCCACGCTGGCGATCCACCTCTCGGTCCGTAACGTCCGGGAGATCGTCCGCGAGTTGTCGCCCCACTACGGTGCCGACTGCCCGGCTGTCGTCGCTTATCGCGTCGGCTGGCCCGACCAGCTCATCCTGCGCGGCACGCTTGCTACCATCGGCGCGCAGATCCGCGACGCGAAGATCACCCGCACGGCCCTTATCTTCGTGGGCCGGGTTTTCGAGTCCCGCGATTTCACCGACAGCCGGCTCTACGATGCCGCGCATCGCCATATCCTGCGCCCTGGATTGCCTGCAAAAAGGCGCCCGCGGGCCGTCTGAGAAGTTCGGGCAAAACATTCCGGCTTGGGAAAATGTAAATCTCACCCGCTCAAGTGATTGATTTATAAGGAAACTCATGTAAATCTCGTCCGAAACGAGCCGGGATTTAAGTAATAGGAAACTATGCACCCGTAGTATGCGCCGGTCGACAGCTACACTTCCGGAGCATCGCTATGGACAATATGCACAGCCTTCACGGCGGGTACGATTCCGTGCTTGTCGGGCTGTCCATCCTCATTGCCGTCCTCGCTTCCTTCACGGCGCTCACGATGGTGGGGCGCGTCAAGGAGTCGACAGGCCGTGCCCGAACCGTCTGGCTCCTCGGCGCCGCGACCGCGCTCGGCGGCGGCATCTGGTCGATGCATTTCGTCGCCATGCTGGCGTTCAGCCTGCATATGCCGATCCACTACAACGTCGAGCTGACTGTCGTGTCCCTGGTCGCGGCGATTGTCGTCGCCTCGATCGCGCTCTACACGGTAACGCGGTGGACCAGCCGCACGAGCCTGGGCATCGCCGGCGTCTTCGCGGGCCTCGGCGTCGCCACCATGCATTATATGGGCATGGCGGCGATGGAGATGAACGCGACCATCAGCTACGATCCGCTGCTGTTCGCCGTCTCGATCGTCATTGCCATCGTTGCCGCCACGGCGGCGCTGTGGCTGGCGCTCAATCTGAATGCCACTTGGCACAAAGTCGCCGCCGCCTTCGTCATGGGTGCGGCGATCTGCGGCATGCACTACACGGGCATGGCTGCCACGATCTTCACGCCGGCCGAAGGCCCGCCGCTGGCCGCGTCCTCCATCTCCGCTTATGGCCTGGGCATGGGAATCGGCGGCATCAGCATCGCCATCTTTGCCCTCGGCATCATGGCGGCCATCGTCGACCGGCGCTTCACCGGCCATTTGCGCCGCGAGTTGGATGAGCGCGTGAGGGTGGAAGTTGAACTGCGTCAGGCGGTCGCCGCCTCGCAATCATCGATCGAAGCTGCACGCAAGGCCGAGCAACGCCTCAGCGACGCGGTCGGCCATCTCACCGAAGGTTTCGCGCTCTATGACCGCGACGGCAAGATCACGCTCAGCAACGACCGCTTCAGGGCGCTCGGCTGGGAGACCGGCAAATCCCGCGTCGATAGCCATTCCGCCGGCAGCGGGGCGGAGCGCGTCGAGCAGATGCCTGACGGCCGCTGGCTGCGGATCAGCGAACATCGCACCAGCGAAGGCGGTGTTGTCGGCACCTACACGGACATCACTGACCAGAAGCGGTCAGAACTGGATCTGCGGCAGGCCCATGACGGGCTGCAGACCGCCTCCGGCAAGCTCAGCTCGATCGTGCGCGAGGCCAGCGTCGGCGTCGAAGCGCTGAAAACCGCGACGGAGCAGTTGGCATCCGGCGCCGCTGATCTGTCGGCGCGTACCGATACCCAGGTCTCCAGCCTCTCGGAGATGGCGGCGGCAATCCGCCAACTTACAATCACCGTGCAGAACACGGCCGAGAACGCCCAGCAGGCGAATACGCTCGCCCTCGGCGCACAGACGGCGGCGACCGGCGGCGGCGAAGTCGCCACAGCGGCGGTCAACGCAATGAAACGCATCGAGACCTCGTCAGGCCAGATCGCTAGCATTGTCGGCTTGATCGAGGAGATCGCCTTCCAGACGAATTTGCTGGCGCTGAACGCTGCTGTCGAAGCGGCGCGGGCCGGCGATGCGGGCCGTGGCTTCGCCGTGGTCGCCGCGGAAGTGCGGGCGCTGGCGCAGCGCGCCTCGTCGGCTTCCAAGGATATCAAATCGCTGATCGCCGAAAGCGACACGCAAGTGCGCCAAGGCGTGCAGCTCGTGAATAAGGCCGGCACCACCCTCGGCGATATCGTGGACGCGGTGAAGCGCGTGGCGTCGATCGTCGGCGAGATCGCCAAGGCCAGCCGCGAACAGTCCGCGGGCGTTCAGCAGGTCGACGACTCCGTCAGCCAGATGGAAGCCGTGACGCAGAAGAATGCCGCGCTGGTGGATGAGACCACGGCCACCCTGGCCGCGGTCGATCAGAAGGTGGCGGGCCTGATGTCGGTCATCGACATGGCGGCAGCCGGACCGGATCAGCGCAACCTGCGCGGCGCGCGGGCGGCTTAGGCACGCTATCGCGTAAGCTGGTAGAGGCGCGCGATCGCAGCCTCGAGCGACTTCGCGACCGCGACTCCCTCTTCCGGTACCGGCCGGCGGATCATAACGACAGGAATCTCCAGCTTCCGCGCCGCTTCGATCTTTCCATAGGTCGAGTCGCCGCCGCTTTCCTTGCTGATCAGCAGATCGATGTCATGGCGCCGCATCAACGCCTCTTCATCCGCGGCGCCGAACGGCCCGCGGCCGCGGATCAGCTCTGAGTGCCGCAATGGCAGCGGCCCATCCGGCGGCTCTACCAGCCGCACCAGGAACCAAACCGTCTCGATGTCACGAAACGCGCCCAGGTCCTTGACACCGGTGGTCAGGAACGCGCGCTTGCCATGGTGGGGCGAAAGGCGCGCGGCATGATCGGCGCTCTCCGCCATGATCCAATGGTCGCCGGCTCGCGGCTGCCAGACCGGCCGCTCCAGGCGCAGCAGGGGCACGCCGCTATTGCGGCCCGCCTCGACGACATTCCCATGCATCCGTTCGGCAAAGGGATGTGTGGCATCGATCATCATGTCGATCCGTTCGCGCGCCAGATAATCGCGCAGACCCGCTGCGCCGCCGAACCCGCCGACGCGCACCTCACCCGGCGGCAGATGCGGTGCATGTGTGCGGCCCGCAAGTGAGCTGATGATGTGAAGATCGCCGCGCCCGTGCAGGCGCTGCGCCAGATCCACGGCTTCGCGGGTGCCGCCGAGAATCAGGATTCGTTTCATGCGGCGCCCTTGGCAAACGGCGCGCGGCCGACCGGCTTGCCTTCGCGGTCGAAGACGATGACCTCGATCTCCACTGCGCCTTCGGCGATCCTCAGGGCCTCATCGCGGGCACGTACGGCAACCGCATCGCCGAGCGCCATTCCTTCTCTCTGAGCCATGCCGAGGATCTCGTTCGCCGTGTTGGCTTCGTGCGCATGCGCGATCATCGCGGGCGGCGCCCGCAGATCCACAAGCAGTTCCGCCAGCAATCCGCGATCCACCTGGCTGCGGCCGGAATGAAGATCGCCGAATCCGGCGGCCAGCTTCGATAGCTTGCCAAAGCCGCCGCCGATTGTCAGCCGCGGCAGCGGATGGCGGCGCAGATATTTCAGCATGCCGCCGGCGAAATCGCCCATGTCGATGAAGGCCACCTCCGGCAGGTCGTAGAGCCTCTGCACGCCGGCCTCCGATGTTGAACCCGTGCAGGCGGCGATGTGGGTCAGATTGCTGGCGCGCGCCACGTCGATGCCCCGGTGGATCGAGGCGATCCAGGCCGAGCAGGAGAAGGGATGCACGATCCCCGTGGTGCCGAGAATCGAGATGCCGCCGGTGATGCCGAGCCGAGGGTTCCAGGTGTGCCTGGCCATCTCCTCGCCGCCCTCGACAATGATGGTGATGACGGCGTCGCCGGAAACGGCATGCTGCGAGGCGATCGCCTGCACCGCCTCCGTCATCAGCCGCCGCGGCACGGGATTTATCGCCGGTTCGCCGACGGCAATCGGCAGGCCGGGTTTAGTCACCATGCCCACGCCGCGTCCCGCGCGGAAACGCACGCCACTGCCCGCCGGTCCGCGCCGCAACTCCGCCAGAATCAATGCACCATGGGTCACGTCGGGATCGTCGCCGGCGTCCTTGATAATGCCCGCGCTCGCCACGCCGTCGCCCAGGGCCTCGCGGGCCAAGGAAAAGCTCGGCGTTTCGCCCTTGGGCAGCGTGATGGTCACGGGATCGGGGAACTCGCCGGTCAGGAGCGCAGTATAGGCGGCGGCCGTGGCGGCGGTGGCGCAGGTGCCGGTGGTCCAGCCGCGGCGCAGGTCCTTTCGCTCGGCTTGGCTGGGGCGCTCGTTCATGGCGCTATTGTAGGGGTTGATGTCCTGAAATGGCTAGTTAGCGACGATGGCGTTGGGGAATCATGGCCGCCCCGGATATATTGGCTTTCCACTGCAAACAAGAGGCTGCGTGAACCCGTCCCCGCTCCATAATCTGCCTGCCCTCCAACCCGGATGGGTCTGGCTGGTCGGCGCCGGTCCCGGCGATCCCGGGCTGCTGACGCTGCTGGCGCTCCGCGCTCTCGAGCAGGCGGATGTGGTGGTCTATGACGCGCTGGTCAGCGCCGACATCCTGAAGCTCGCATCCCCGGGCACGCTGCTGGAACATGCCGGCAAGCGCGGCGGCAAGCCATCGCCGAAGCAGCCGGATATTTCACGCCGGCTGATCCAACTGGCGCGCGAAGGCAAGCGCGTGCTTCGGCTGAAAGGCGGCGATCCCTTCATCTTCGGCCGTGGCGGCGAGGAAGCGCTGGCGCTGGTGGAAGCGCGGGTGCCGTTCCGCATCGTGCCGGGCATCAGCGCCGGCGTCGGCGGCCTGGCCTATGCCGGCATACCCATCACCCACCGCTCCATCAACTCCGTGGTCACTTTCGTCACCGGTCATGACGCCACGGGCCTGGTGCCTGATTCCGTGGACTGGGCGGCAGTGGCCCGCGGTTCGCCCGTAATCGTGGTCTACATGGCGCTGAAGCATCTCCAGCTCATCGCCAAGCGGCTGCTGGAC
Source organism: Verrucomicrobiia bacterium (assembly GCA_035544395.1). Lineage (GTDB taxonomy): Bacteria > Pseudomonadota > Alphaproteobacteria > Dongiales > Dongiaceae > DATKFM01. The sequence continues at coordinate 18,345 of DATKFM010000064.1, read as the reverse complement.
AATGGCCGCTCGCCGGCCGAGCCCATGGCGATCGTCAGCCAGGCGACCCTGCCGGCGCAGACGGTGGTGGAAACCACGCTGGGCGCTTGCGTCGCCGATGCCGCCGCCAGCGGCCTGGAGCCGCCGGCGCTGCTGGTAATCGGCGATGTGGTGCGGCTGCGCGCCGGGCTGGACTGGCTCGGCGCACTGACCGGCCGCAGCCTGATCGCCGATCCCCTCGGCGACCGCGGCCAGACCGAGACCGGCTGATGGCCGCGCGCGGCTTCATCCTGGCCGCGCCCGCCTCCGGCAGCGGCAAGACCGTGCTGACGCTCGGCTTGCTTCGCGCCTTGTCGCGGCAATTTCCGCGTATTGGCGCCTTCAAGGTTGGTCCGGACTACATCGATCCCGCCTTTCATGCCGCCGCCACCGGCCGGCCCAGCTTCAACATCGATCTCTGGGCCATGCGCCCGGCAACCGTGGCGCAGATCCTGCGGCGCCTGGACGACGATTCCGATCTGATCGTCGGCGAGGGCGTCATGGGACTGTTCGACGGCGCGGCCGACAACTCCGGCTCGACGGCGGACGTGGCGGCGCTGACCGGATTGCCGGTGGTGCTGGTGGTGGATGTGCGCGGCCAGGCGGCGTCGGTGGCGGCCTTGCTGCGGGGATTCATGGGCCACCGCGCCGATGTGCCGCTTGCGGGCGTGATCTTCAACCGGGTGGGCGGGCCGGCCCATGAGGCCATGTTGCGCCAGGCCGTTGCGCCGCTGGGCCTGCCGGTACTGGGCGTGGTGCCCCGCGACGGGGCGCTGGCGCTGCCGGACCGGCATCTGGGCCTGGTGCAGGCGGCCGAGCATGAGCGGCTGGAGGATTTCGTGGGCCGCGCCGCTGAGCGTCTGGAAGCGGCGGTCGATCTCCGGCGCCTCGCTGATATGGCCGGGCCGCTCCGGATAACCGCCGCCGGCACGGCGAGGGCGAGCCCACCGTTGGGCCAGCGGATCGCCATCGCCCGGGATACCGCCTTCTCCTTCCTCTATCCGGCGCTGCTCGACTCATGGCAGCGGCAGGGCGCCGATCTCAGCTTCTTTTCGCCGCTGGCCGACGAGGCTCCCGCCGACACCGCGGATGCGGTCTATCTCCCCGGCGGCTATCCGGAACTCCATGGCGGCCGCCTCGCAGCGGCCGGCGGCTTCAAGGACGGCATTCGCCGGGCGGTGGCGCGCGGCGCGGCAGTCTATGGCGAATGCGGCGGCTACATGGTCATGGGCGATTCGCTGATGGATGCCGATGGGCAGCGCCACGCCATGGCCGGCTTGCTGCCCGTGGCCACCAGCTTCGCCGAGCGGCGGCTCCATCTGGGATACCGTCAGGTCGAGCTGCAGGCCGACGCCGTCATCGGCCGGGCGGGCCAGAAGTTCCGCGGCCATGAATTCCACTACGCCACCGTCCTGCACGAGGAAGGCGAGCCGCTGTTCGGCGCCGCCAATGCGCGGGGCGAGTCTGTGGGGTCCATGGGCCTGCGCCGGGGCAGAGTCGCCGGTTCCTTCTGCCACCTCATCGACTCGGCCTGACGAGCCACAGGTCGCTTCCCGGCGCTTTGCTGTCGGCTTGCATCTTGCCGAGTCCGAACGGTTCCGGCATGGTTTGCTTATCAGAACAGAGGAGTCGCTTCTGCCATGGAATCTCCCAACGAAACCAAGACGCTGAAGACCAATGCCGCCGGCAGCCGGGCCGCTGTGGTGGTGCCCGCCGCGCTTGCCGCCGCGATCGGTCTTTTCGTGATCACGATGGTCGGGTTTGCCGGTTCCGATGTGCTGCACAACGCCGCCCACGATACCCGCCACGGCGCTGCGTTTCCCTGTCACTAATTTTCCATTCCAGCATATCGGGTAAGTTATGTCCGTCTTCCGCCAGATTCTGTTCACTGCTGTTGTCGCCGGTCTGATTGGCGGCGCCTTGCTGACGCTGCTGCAGAACGTCGGCCATGTTGGAGGCACGTCGCTGATCCTTGAGGCGGAGACCTATGAGAACGCCGCCGCCGCCGCTCCAGCAGTGACGACGGACGCCGCGCCCGGGGATACCGCCGCCGCACAGTCCCACGAGCATGAGCATGGCGCCGAGGCTTGGGCGCCGGAAGATGGCGCGGAGCGGCTGCTCTACACACTGCTGACCAACACGCTGATGGCCGTCGGCTTCTCGCTGTTGCTGGGTGCCGGCTTCGCGCTGACCGGCGAGGTGACACTGCAGCGCGGGCTGCTCTGGGGCCTAGCGGGTTTTGCGAGTTTCGTGCTGGCGCCGTCGCTCGGATTGCCGCCGGAAGTGCCGGGCACGGAAGCGGCCCCGCTGGCCGACCGTCAGATGTGGTGGTGGGCCACGGTGCTCGCTACAGGCAGCGGCATCGCGCTGATCGTCTATGGCCGGCGCATCCAGTACTACGTCATCGCCGTTGCACTGATCGCGGCGCCGCACATCATCGGCGCGCCGCAGCCGGTGGCCCATGGCGGCCTGGCGCCGGAGTCCCTGGCCCACGAGTTCATCATCGTGGTCCTGGTGACGATGCTGGCCTTCTGGCTGATACTGGGCGCCGCATCCGGCTACTTCTACAAGCGCTTCTCGGCGGCCTGAATCGCCGCCGCTTTCGACCGCGGCTGCACCAGCATCACGCCGACAGCCATCATCGCGATGGCGCCCCAGACCCATAGGCTGAGCCGCTCGTCGAACAGCACGTAGCCGAAGATCACGCCGGCCAGGATGGTGGTAGCCCCGGTCTGCACCGCGAACACCGGGCCGGCGACGCGGATGAGCCAGAAGAACAGCAGGATCGCGGCGCAGTTGATCGCGCCGACCGCGACCAGCCCCAGCACGATGAGGTCATTGGGCGGCCAGGGCGCCGCGACCGTGCCGGTGGCGACGCCGATCGGCAGCAGCACGCCGCCGCCGCAGAGCATCGTCCCCGCCGCCATCATCAGTGTGTCGATATGTTCCGGCGTCCGCTTGGCGATGTAGACGCTCTGGATCGCATAGCAGGAGCAGGCGGCAAAACCGATCAGCACCCATCCCACCGCCGTCGGATCCGGCAGGCTGGTGTCCGGCAGGACGATCAGCAGCATGCCCGAGAGCCCGCAAACAATGCCGCCCACCCGCATTGCATCCACGCCCTCCATGCCCGCCGCCAGCGCAAAGCCATAGGTCATCACGGGAACGAGGGCGAAGAAGAGGGTGACGATGCCGACCGGCAGATGCTCCGTCGCGAAGAAGATCGCGACCGCCGGAATGCTGACGCCGAGCACGCCATTGATCAGATAAAAGCGCAGGTCCCTGAGCGCGACCGGCAGCCGGCGGCCGGTGAGCAGGCAAATCGTCAGCAGGAAGATGCCTGCGCCGAGCCCTTCATAAATCGCAACGCCCAGGGGATGCGCGTCCCTGTCGATCACCGCTTTGGCTACGGTATAGAGCCCGCCCCACGCCGCACCGTCGATGATGACGACGGCGATGAGCAGCAGGCGCCAGAGGCTCACGGCCGGCTCTCCGGCAGCGGACGGCAACTGCGGCGCTTCAGGTTTGCAATGTCGATGACCATGGGAGAAGCGGAACGATACCGGCTGTTAGCGCGGAATTGGTTCCGCGTCGCCAGTCTAGACATCGCGTCGCGCCGCAGCAAGGACGCGGCCGGCGTCAGGCCTCAGGGTATCGCTTGGTGCAGACGCGCTTGCCGTCCAGCTTGCCCCAGCGGGCAATCGGCGTGGTCGCCCAGGGTTCCGCGACCTTCAGGCCGCGCTGCCACGCCTTGAGATACCAGGCGCGGGCCTTATCGGCGTCGGGGTCCAGACCTTCGCCGCGCCGATGCAGCGTGGCGATGCCGTACATGCTGTGGGCGTCGCCGCGGTCGGCACCCTTGCGAAACCAATCCATTGCCTGGCCGAAATCCTGCTGCACGCCCCAGCCGCAACTGTAGAGCTTGCCGATGTTATAGGCCGCCGTGAAATTTCCCGCCGCAACCGACTTCAAATACCAATCCATCGCCGCCGGATAGTTGCGCTTCGAGCCCTTGCCGTCGCGATTCATGTCGCCCAGGGCGAACATTGCCTTCGCGTTGCCCTGCTGCGCCGACTTTGTGAGCCACTGGCGGGCGATATCGTAGTCGCGCGCGATGCCGCTGCCGTCGCGGTAGGCTTCGCCGAAATAGTACTGGCCCCATTGATCGCCGGATTCCGCCGCTTGGCGAAAAAGGGAATATGCCTTCAGAGCATTTTGCGGCACACCAACACCGTCGCGGTAGAGCACGCCGAGCTTCTGTTGCGCCGTGGCGTTGCCTTCCAGGGATGCCTGCTCGTACCAGATCGAGGCGAGGTGAGGGGCCATGGGAACGGCCGGAGCGGCTGCACCTTCGGCGTAGATATCGCCGAGGCGGAGGGCGGCGGTCATGTTGCCGTTCTCCGCTGCGCGGGTCAGCAGTTTCAGGCCCTGCGGCACATCCTTGCGGCCGCCGCGCCCGTCCAGCAGCAGCAGGCCGGCGTGGTATTGCGCTTGATTGTCGCCTTGCTCCGCGGCGAGGCGATACCAGTACAATGCCTTGGCTTCGTCCTTCGGCAGGCCGAGACCTTCGCGATACATCTCGCCGAGATCGCACTGCGCTTGTGGATTTCCCGCTCTGGCCGCTGCGGTGAGATACCTGGTCGCCAGCGTCCTGTCTTTCGCCACGCCCTTGCCGTCGAGATAGATCCTGCCGACGATGGCCTGTGCTTCGACGTTGCCGCGCTCCGCGACCGGCACAAGTTCGGACAGTGCCGTCGTATAGTCGCCGGCCTGGTAGGCAGCATTGCCTGCCACCAAGTCAGCCTGCGCAGGCGCGGAAAAAAGCACGAGCGCGAGCAGCGCAGTTGCGGCGTTTGTGAGAGGCAGGGACTTTCGCGACATCACTGAGCTCCCGGAGATTCTTGAAGCCGGTGCTACAGCCGACACATCGCCGGACTGTGGGGAAGTGTGACGCCGAAAGGTCAATTGGTGGTTAACGGCTGGACGCGACGATCGATGCGATTGGGTGCGCGGTGTTCAAGAGCGCACGCGAAAACATGCTGAAAATCACGGAGTTTCTTCGATTTCACCGACCCGCTCGGAGAGGACGGACCGACATTCGACCTCGCAACAGAAGTTAACAACGGATGCCAAACCCGGCTGCCAGTGATATTTAGACCGGATCGGAATGTCCCATCGATCCATCAGGAGGAACCATGGACAAGATCAAGACGCTGTTCACCGCAACGGCCACCTCGACGGGCGGCCGCAACGGCCATGCCGAAGCCAGTGATCATTCGGTTGCGGTCAATCTGTCGGTTCCGAAGGAAATGGGCGGGCCGGGCAAGCCGAACACCACCACACCGGAACATCTGTTCGCCGCCGGCTATGCCGCCTGCTTCAACGGCGCCCTGGATTTCGTGGCCAAGCAGCAGAAAAAAGATGCCACCAAGGCAGTGGTCACCGCCGCCGTATCCATCGGCCCCCGCGACCTCGGCGGCTTCGGCCTTGCGGTGAAGATGCGCGTCGAGGACAAGAGTCTGCCGCAGGCGGATCTCGCTGCGCTAGTAAAGAAAGCCCATGAGGAGATATGCCCTTATTCCCACGCGACGCGAAACAATGTGGATGTGCAGATTGAGGTGGTGGGAGGATAAGTGGCCTGCTGCCGGACTAGGCGCGGACGCCGGCAAAGGCCCAGAGTTTGCTGGCGATGAACGTCAGCAGCGGCACGAGCGCCACGACGATGAGGATGGCGGTGAGGTAGTGGAGGCCAAAATGCCTGGTGGCCACGAAGACAATCGCCTGATTCAGCGCGAGGCCGCCCAGGGATGTGGCGAGGAAACGGGGAAAATGCCGGCCGTGCCGGCCGTCCGCGCGGAATGTCCAGGCATGGTTGCCGGCATAGGAAACCAGCACGGCGATGCAGAACGCCAGGGCGTTCGCCGCCATGACGTCGATTCCCGCCTGTTCGATCAGCGTCAGCGCCACGGCGATATGCGTGAGGCTGGCGGCGATGCCGACGAGACCGAAGCGCAGGAACTGGCGCAGGTTGGCGGCGCTCATCTTAGGGCCGCTGGGCGATGGCGACGAGCGACAGGCCGAAGGGCAGCGCGGTGCGGCGCAGCGCATGGCGCTCGGCGGCAAACACGCGTCGCAACATCTCGTTGATCAGCGGCGGCGGCAGGCGGTCGTCATCGCCGCCGGCGTTGGTGGCCTTGTCCACCAGCCGCTTGGTCAGGACGAGCGGAAACAGCAGCGTGTTGAAGAAGCTCAGGAAGCGCGGCGCCAGACCGGCGCCGCCGAGGGCCTGCAGCAGCCGCGCCTTGTCATAGCGGCGCTTGTGATGGTGGAGATCGTCGTGGCGGCTCCACAGCGACGGATAGGCCGGCACGGTGACGAACAGATAGCCGCCCGGCCGCAGGCGTTGCCCCAGGGCGCGGAAGCTGCCGAGATCGTCATCCACATGCTCGAGCACATCGAGGGCGGCGATCAGGTCGAAGCCATCGTAATCCGCCGGCAAGTCATGGGGCAGGAATCCGGGTTGGATATCGAGGCCGGATTTCGCCGCCGCGCGTGCGCGCGCGGACTGGTCGGGCTCGAACGCGCGGACGCGGCCGAATTGCCCGAGCATGGCGAGATTGCCGCCGGTGCCGCAGCCGGCCTCCAGGACATTCGCATTCGCCAAAGGGGCGATCCGCCGGGCGATCAGTCCGGCGATCAGCTGGCGGCGCGCGGCGAACCACCAGTGGCTGTCTTCGACGTCCGCCATGCGGTTGTAGATTGCGGGGTCCATTGCTCCTGATCCGCTGATTTTTCACTCGAGTTTTGAAATCCGATGCTGTCGCGGACGACGTAGAGGGGCCGTCCCTTGACCTCGGTATAAACGCGCGCGAGGTACTCGCCGAAGATTCCGAGGGTGATCAGATTGATGGCGCCCATGAACAGCACGACGACCATGAGCGACGCATAGCCGGGGACATCCACGCCCTGGATGATGGTGCGGAATACGAGGAACAGCGCGTACAGCATATCGATCGCCGCGATAAAAGCGCCGACATAGGTCCAAAGGCGCAGCGGCATTGTGCTGAACGCGATGATGCCATCGAGGGCGAAACTCCAGAGGCGCCAGCCGGGCCATTTGGACCTGCCCGCCGAGCGTTTGTCGCGGATCACCGGCACCGAGGTCTGCCGGAAGCCGACCCAGGAATACATCCCTTTCATGAAGCGGTTGCGCTCAGGCAGCTGCTTCAGCGCGTCGACGACGTTGCGATCCAGCAGTCGGAAATCGCCGGCGTTGTGAGGGATTTCCGTGTCGGCAATGCGATTGAAGACACGGTAGAAAGCGCCGGCGGTGAGTCGCTTGGCAAATCCGTCCGAGGAGCGGTCGACGCGCGTCGCGAACACCGCGTCATAGCCCTCGAGCCATTTGGCATAGAGTTCGGGGATGGTCTCCGGCGGATCTTGCAGGTCGACATCGACGGGAATGACCGCGGCCCCCCGCGCATGATCGAGCCCGGCCGACAGAGCCGCATCCTTGCCGAAATTCCGCGATAGGGCGATGGTCTTGATCGCGGGATTTTCGCGGCCGATCTGCTGCAGCTTTGCAAAGGTGCCGTCGCTGCTGCCGTCATCCACGAAGATGATCTCGAAGGCTTCGGCGCGGCCGCGATGCTGCATCAATTGCGTGAGAACTGGCAGGACACGCGCCAGAAACAGGTCGATCGTCTCGACCTCGTTGAGGACAGGCACGACAAGTGACAAACCAACAGTCGCGGTTGACTGGGCTGCCGCGTTTCGTTGCTCAGACATCGATAGCCTTTTCGCGAATGCACCGTGACTATTCGGCACAAGTGCTAACCCTTTATTAAGGCTGATCTGTTTTTCCGCACCGCCCCGGGCGACGCAGTTGCGCGACGGCTGTTTTGTTCCGTCCCGGCGCCGCGAATGCCGATCCCTCGCGAATTAACGCTTGTTTTACCATGTTCCACCACAATTTCTGGGAGCCTTTCGGGTGCGGATAATGGCAGTTGCGGCGTCAAACTCCGGGGATCTGTCGCGATTGGATTCCGCCGACGCGTTGCGACTGCGGAGCCGCCTAGCGGTCTTTCTGGTTGCCGTCGGCGTGCTCCTGTTCTGCAGTCCGATGCTGCTCGATCCCGACTATTTCTGGCATCTGGAAACGGGCCGCCTGATCGCGCAGAACCGGGCGCTTCCGGCTGTGGACCCCTTCTCGTTCCGATACGAAGGGCAGCATTGGGTCCTGCACGAGTGGCTCTTCCAGCTGATCCTCTACGGCGCATATGCGGGGCTTGGCGATATCGGGGTCCGGCTCCTCTGTGCCGCGACCGGTGCTTCGTTCATCGGAGTTGTCTTTGTGACAGCCCGGCGCCTGAGCGGACGGACCGGCTTCGCTCTCGTTCTGACGCTGTCTTCACTGATTCTGCTCTATCCGTTCATCGAGCCACGGCCGCAGATCGCCACATTGCTGCTGTTCGCCCTGTTTCTGCGCGCGTTGCTGTTCGCCAAATATTTCGACGAGTGGAGAATGATCCGCTGGTTGCCCGCGATCATGGCTCTGTGGGTCAATCTGCATGGCGGCTATGCGATGGGCCTGGCTCTCGTCTGGCTCTTTGCCGCGACGGAATGGGTGCGACTGCTCGCCAGCGCCAGGACGGCCCTGAAGGCCCCGCGACTCCGCGAACTAAGCATCGTCGCCGTTCTCTGCCTGCTGGCGAGCTTTCTCAATCCCGATGGTCCGGGCCATCTGCTCTATCCCCTCCAAATCGTCAACTTGGAGGCAACCAGAGTGTTGTCGGAGTGGCAGCCGACGACGTTCGGGTCGCTTTACGGCAAGCTGTATTTCCTCTGCGTCGGCCTGTTTGCCCTATGCCTCATTTACGGGCGGAGGCGGCCGGACCTGCTGGAGTTCTGCCTTTCGGGCCTGATGATTGCCGCGGGCTTTGCTTCCCTTCGTCATGTGCCGTTCGCGCTGCTGACGATGATCTTCATGGCCTCAAGGGCTGTGCGCGAGGGCCTGCTGATCCCCGTCCCGGCAGCGCGGATTGCCGCCTGGTGGCCGAGCCGCCGGCGTCCCGCCGGCGCGGCAATGTCTGGGGGCCGCGAAAGCCTGTTGAATCTGGCGGCCGGCGCGCTGCTCATTCTCGGCGCCGCAATCTACTATCCATCGCTGGCGGCGAAGCAGGATGTCATGCTGCGGAAGGCAATGCCGGTCGGCGCTGTTGATTTCATGCAGGTCCAGGGGATCGATGGGCGCATGTTCAACAGCCTGCATTTCGGCGGCTATCTGATTCACCGCTTTGAGGGCCGGCTGCCTGTCTTCATTGACGGACGCACCGATCTCTATGGCGATCGCCTGTTCCGCGAACATCTGGACATCGAGCGCGGCCGTGACGGCTGGGACGGATTGCTCGAGAAATATGGGATTGATCTGATCCTATGCCCGCCTGCTGCGCAGATACGAAAACTCCTGCTCGACCGCGGCGACTTTGCGCTGGTCTATGAAGACCAGACCGCCGTGATCCTGTTGAAGCGCGAGGTAAAATACGGGGAACTGATTCGGCAGTTCGGCCACTGATGGCGCGGCGGCTTGCCGTCACAGAGATTGATTCAGTTTCCTGGTCCGATGCGAAATGAAGTTTCCGCATGGCGAAAGAAGAGGACAAATAATTCCACAGTCAAATTCTTATTATTTAAGTGGGAATTAACTAAAGGAATCTATTGTGAATACCGTAATCCCGTCTGCGTTCACCTCAATGGAGGTGCATCGTCATGAAGACCGGCATTCGCGTACTTATCGCAGCAATTGCACTGCTGCTTTGCCCGGGGTCGACCCGGGCCGATGAAGCAAATGCATCATATGTAGGGGTCGTCGCCAAAAAAGCGGCAATCCTGGAAGATCTGCATAAGCGGATCTCGTCTTCGCTCGTCACCGTCGCGCAGGATAAGGCCTTCGGCGAGTATTTCCTGGAGCAGGATCCGGGACGGCGCGCGGAGCTGAAGCAGCGAATCGATGAAATCTCGCTGAAGACCCAAGACAAGTTCCGCGTTGAAGAGATGTGCCTCATCGGCTCTACCGGTGCCGAAATCTCGCGGATCGTCGGCAGCGTCGTGGCCTATGACCTGGCGCCCGACGAGACCGGGGCGGTCTTCTTCGCCCCCGGCTTCGCGCAGCCCAATCGGCAAGTCTTCATCTCCCCGCCCTATGTGTCGCCGGATGCGCCTAAATGGGTGATCGGCTATGCGACGCCGATCATCGTCAATGGCGTGACGCAAGCGGTGCTGCATTTCGAGCATGGCCTGGACGTCTTCCAGCGGCTGCTCGGCGTGCAGCCGCCGCCCGACGGCAGTTACATACAAGCCGTGACCGATAGCGGTTGGGTGATCTTCGACAGCCGCCATGAGATCGGGATCGGTAAGAAGGGCGAATCCGAAGCGGCTGCTGACTATTTCGAGACATTCACGCTCGGCGGCCTTTCTCTCGCCGAACTGCGCCAGCGCGGCGGCGGCGGCGACGCGGGTGCCGGCAGGATCGACGAGGGTGGCGTCAGTTGGGATTTTGCCTATCGGCAGGTCGGAACCTGGACGCTGATTATCGCCGGGTCGCAACCCTCCACGTGATCTCGTGGCCCGACCCGTTGGGCTAGCGATGGGGATTCGCGCGAAAGCGGTCTGGTTTCTCGTGGCGGCAAGCCTCTTGCCGTTGCTCGTGCTCTCCGTGGCTTCCTACGATTCCGCGAGCCGGGCGCTGACGGAGACGGCGGAGAGAAACCTGTCGGCCGAGGCAACCGTAGCGCTCAGCCGGTTTGACGCCCTTATCGCGGAAGCCCGCACCAATCTGGATGTCTGGAGCGAGCAGGCGGTGCTCCAACAGGCGCTCATCGATGACGGCGAGGGCAATATCGCCGCTGAACTCAAGCGGCTTCACGGCCACTATATGAGCTTCGCCGCCCTCCTTGTGACTAATGCCGACGGCAAGGTAGTTGCCGGCACGGGCCCGGGGAGCAAGGGCCAGGATCTTGGAGGGTCACCCCTGTACGACGCAGTCAGCCGCGGCCAGCATTATGAGAGCAATGCCGGCGCCACCGCATTGGTGGGACGCAACGGCATCGTCATCGCCAATCCAATACGAGCCGACTACGACTCCGGCACCATCATCGGTGCCCTGGTGGCGATCATCGACTGGACCAGCCTGAAGTCGATGTTCGGTCCCATCACGGTCACGGGCACGCCGCAGGATGATGAGCATCGTCTTGTCGTCGTCGATACCGAAACTGGCAATGTGGTCTACGGACCGTCGATAGATAAGCCGGCCATCGATGCCGGCCATCCGCTGGCGCGGCTGCAGACCGAAGGCGTTGCTGCGATCCTGCTGGAGGGCCGACACTTCATTGCGGCGACTGCAGTCAGCGGCAGTGGCAGCGCCCATCCGCTCCGCGTGCACACCATCGTCGGAACCGATTCCGCGCTCGCCAATGTGCTCGATCTCCAAAGAAAGCTTATCGGCTTGGCTGTGATCGCGATCGTCTTCGTGGGCGCCCTCGGCCATATCGGGATAGAAAGATCCTTGACCCGCCCGCTGTCGGCAATGACCGCGTCCATCGGCGATCTGGCGCGCGGCAATCGCGATACGGCGGTCCCCGGGACCGAACGGCGGGACGAAATCGGCGATATCGCCCGTTCCCTCAGCATGATCCGCGACATGGGTATCCATGCGGCCCGGATCCAGACTGCGCTTGATACCACGACCAGCATTGTCCTCATCGCCGACACCGATGGGAACGTGTTCTACGGAAACGCCGCGGCGAAGCACTACTTCGATCGCACGCTCGGGAACCTTCGGTCAGCACTGCCTGATCTGGCCGCTACGCGGTTGCAGGAACTGCAGATCGAGCAATTCTTCCCCGACCCGGCGCGGGCGAAGGCGCGGATGGCCTCGCTCTCGGAGACTTGGCGGGAAAAGCTTCATATCGGCAAGCTTGCGGTGGAGGTCGTGGTCAATCCCGTCGTCAATGAGAGGGGCGCCCGCCTCGGCAGCGTGGTCGAGTGGACCGACGTCACGGACCAGGCGGCGATGCAGACGGAGCTTCAGGAACTGGTCGACGCGGCCGCGGCCGGCGATTTCTCGCTGCGCGTGGACCTCTCTGGAATCACCGGTTTCAAGCGCCGCATCGGCGAAGGCATCAATCGCTGGGCGGATACGGCGGCATCGGCATTCGGCGAGGTCGTGCGCATGATGTCGGCGATCGCCGGTGGAAACCTGAATGTGCGGATCAGCGGCGACTTCAACGGCGATCTGCTGCAGTTGAAGCGGGACGCCAACGCAACTGCCGACAAGCTGGCGGAAATCGTCGGTCAGACAGTCGAGGGCGTTCATGCGATCCGCAGCGTGACGTCGCACCTGGCCAGCGAGGCCGAGGATCTGTCGTCGCGCACGGAAAAGCAGGTGACCGACTTGGCGGAAATGGCGGGATCGACCCGCGAATTGGCGCTCACGGTGCAGAAGACCGCGACCAACGCACGGCAAGCCAGCGAATTGGCCGAGGAGGCGCGCAAGGCAGCCGTGGATGGCGGCGAAATCACCATGGCCGCCATCGACGCCGTGACCCGCATCGAGGAATCGTCATCCCGGATCGGCGAGATCGTCGGCACGATTCAGGACATAGCCTCGCAGACGAACCTGCTGGCACTGAACGCCGCGGTGGAAGCGGCGAGGGCGGGGGATGCCGGCCGCGGCTTTGCCGTGGTGGCAGCCGAGGTTCGCGAGCTGGCGCAGCGCACCGCCCAGGCGTCCAAGGATATCAAGGCCCTGATTCAGGACAGCTCGGCCCAGGTCCGCGTCGGCGTTGAGCTGGCAACGAAAGCCGGCACGGCGCTCTCGGGGATCGTGGCATCCACCAAGCATGCGGCGGAAATCGTGTCGCAGATCGCCGCGGCCAGCCAGCAGCAATCGGCCGACGTACACAACGCCGATGAATCGGTGGGCCGGATGGAGGCCGCTACGCATCAGAACGCGACGCTCGTCGATCAGACGACGGCGTCCCTGGCCGCCGTCGACCAGCAAATCAAGCGGCTTTTCGACCTCATCAGCTTCTTCAATGCCGCCGCCCCGGGCCAATCAGCCGCGCTGACGCCTGCAACAGACAAATTTGTAGCGATCCGGCGTCCGGCGGCAGCGGCTGTTCGTTCCTGAGGTCGCTGCGCCGCCTTGCGCGCGGACGGATTGCGCTAGACCCATCGGACCACCGGCGCATGACGTGCGCGGCTCATGCCGATGCGTTGAACATCCACCCGGATGCCAAACGTGGCAGCAGGTGATGTCCGCTATGGGGCGAAGGCGGCGGCCGATGTCCATTCGCCATATCCATATGACGGCTCGTCACTGTCTGGCGGAATCACTTCTGACCATTGCCTGCTTTGCACGATCAATCTCGCTGCACGCCCACTTTTAGAAGGCGCAGCACAATGCTATCGTTCGCCCAGCTCTCGGATTGTTCACACACGCGACAGGCGAGGATTGGACAGTGGCAAACAAGCTTTCAGCGGCAGCGGCAAGACACTTCACGGAGCAGGGGTATGTCGCACCGATTCCGGTTCTGACCGTGCAAGAGGCCGAACGCTATCGGCTGCGCCTCGAGGAAGCATCCGCAGTCCGGCCTGAAACAGCTCAGCGCGTGCTGAAGATGAAAGCGCACTTGGTATTCGGCTGCCTCGATGAGCTCGTGCGCCTACCCGCCGTACTTGACGCTGTCGAAAGCCTCCTCGGATCCGATATCCTGGCCTGGACCTCGAGTCTATTCGCCAAGAGTCCGTCATCGCCTGATTTCGTTTCATGGCATCAGGACCTGACCTATTGGGGGCTGGACCCGCCGGAAGTGGTGACCGCATGGATTGCGCTTACTGAAAGCACGCCGGCTAATGGTTGTATGCGCGTGGTGCCGGGCACGCATCAACGCGATGTCGTCGAACACCGTGATACTTTTGCCCCACACAATATGCTGAGTCGTGGGCAGGAAGTTGCGGTGCAGGTCGATGAAGCGGCAGCGGTGGATCTCGTGCTCCAGCCCGGTGAGATGTCGTTGCACCATGTCAAGATTGTGCACGGGTCATATCCCAACAGGTCACCGCGGCAGCGGACCGGATTCGCCATTCGCTACATCTCCCCGGCCGTTCGTCAAATGGCGGGCGCCGAGGACAGTGCAATGCTGGTCCGCGGCAAAGATGATTATGGGCATTTTCTGACTGATCCGCGGCCAAAGACCGATTTCGACATCGAGTCGCTTGCGGCATACGACGCCGTCTGCGAACGCAGCCGAAGAATACTGTTTCGCGCGACGGCCGCCCAATAAGCGGTATTCGTGCGCATTACGGCAATCAACGTCCATTGGCTACGTCTGCCGCTTCCAAAGGAAGTCGCAGATGCGATGACCGACTTGTCGACCTGGGACTTTATCGCTGTACGGGTCTCAACTGACGTTGGGCCGGCGGGCTGGGGTTACAATTGCACAATTGGCGAAGGGAGCGAGGCCCTGGTTACCTTGCTCGCGAAGGAACTGGCCCCGCGCTTCATTGGGCGTGACCCGTTCTTGGTACGGCGGCTGTGGCAAGAGATTTACTTGGACCGCTATTTCACCGGCATCACCGGGGTTGCCGTCCAGGGCGTCGCTGCAATCGAGATCGCGCTTTGGGATATCATTGCCAAGTCATGCCAGCAGCCGCTGTGGCGGCTGCTGGGCGGCTACAATGACGACCGGATTCCGGCCTACAGTACCAATGGCGGTTGGCTCGGGTTCGCCGAGGCCGAACTAGTTGCTAATGCCACGGCCATCCAGCGCGGCGGCTTTCGCGGCTTTAAAATGAAAATCGGCAAACCCGAGTTGGCGGAAGACGTCGACCGGGTCGCCGCCGTGCGCAAAGCCGTTGGTACCAGCTATCCAATCATGGTCGACGCCAACGGACGCTGGGACTTGGTAACCGCGCGCCGGGCTATTGATGCGCTTAGCAAGTTCAACATCTATTGGTTCGAGGAGCCGGTTCATCCATTCGACGTGGCTGCACACGCAGCACTGGCGAAGGTGACCGCGGTCCCCATCCTTGCCGGCGAGACGATGTACGACATCCGCATGTTCCGGGATTTCATGGTTTCAGGAGGAATGGGCATTGCACAGCCGGATGTCCTCAAACTCGGAGGCATCAGCGGCTGGCTGGAAGTGGCAGCGCTGGCGCGAGCCTTCGGCCTCCCGGTCGTGCCGGCGGCCCATAACATGATGCAGCTTGACGTCCAACTGATGGCCGCTATCCCGCACGGCCTTATGCTCGAACATATCCCGTGGCTTGAGCCGGTTTTCGAGCGTCCGGTCCGCATTGAAAAGGGCCATGCGCTAGTCCCCAAAGAGCCGGGGGCTGGCACAGATGTTCGGATCGACGCAATCGCGAAGTATGGTGTCGACTAGGGAAGGATCGGGAGCCGAGGCGTTGTCGAACTAGCGGCAAACTTCCCCTGAGGTTGCCGAGCTGTCGTCACTATGTCGTCATGACGCCGGCGGCAACAATGGCGCTGTGCTTGCGGTCAATGGTTACTTCTCCCGCCATGAGGTATGCCGACTTTGGAGCAAGGCTGAAGGTGAGCTCGACAGTGCATTACGTAGTTGATGAAAGCCGGTTTGGGGTCAAACCCGGCCGTTTGAGGTGTTTCGGCGAACGTCCCCTTGCCGATATGGACCGGGAACGACTGCGGGTTTAGAGCTCGATCTTGCCAACCGGCCTGGTACGTAGACGAGGGCAAGTGGATGGAGGGACGGCTATCTGTTGCAGATAGCCGTCACCGCCTAAAGAACGTTACTTGCTGGACAGGTAGTCCACCGGAATCGGTTCAGAAATCGTCCACTCATCGACGACGCCGGGCTTGCCTCCCTTCGTCTCAACGATCAGATACCGGCCGCGATTCTGATGATGGATTTCGGCGTTGTATGTCCGTGGGCCGAACAGCGTCGGCTCGTCCTTCATTTTTTCGAGCTCGGCCACCACCGCGTCAGCATCGGTGGAGCCGGCACGCTCGACGGCCTTTGCCCAGACATCGATTAGCACGTAGCCGGGATAGACATACTGGCTGGACGGATCGCCGCCGGTCGCCGCCTTGTATTTGATGTTGAACTCGTTCACGGCCGGATTCGGGTCATCGCCATAGATCGAGCCTTGGACCGGCACGAAGAAGTTGGAGAGATCCGGCACAGCGTTCAGCCAATAACTGCCATCTACGCCCGAGCCGTTGATGATCATCGAGTTGATGCCGGCGGCGCGGATCTGCTTGATGGCGCTCACCACGCCCGGCATCATCGAACAGAGCATGATCGCATCAGGCTCTTGCGGCAGGCTCTTGATGCGGGTGATCTGGGCGGCGATCGATGCATCCTCGTTCTTGAAGGTGTCTTCGCCGATCAGCTTCGCGTCTGCCAGTCGCGGCATCATCCAGTCGAACCCGTCGCAGATGCCCTTGTTGTACTCCGTCCAGGTGTCGAGCAGGCGGTAGAAGTTGCGCGCGTTCTTTTTGTTATAGGCCCACTCGGCCATGGTGGCGCCCTGAACTGCGGCGAGAACCGAAGCCGAGAAGGAGTGCGGTCCCACGCCTTGAATGCCGGCCTTGATCGACTCGGCGCAGAGGAAGAACGACACCTTGCCGGCACCTTCCGCCGCAAGCGCCGCCGGAGAGCCGAAATCATAATCGCAGGAGACGATCACCAGATCGGCGCCCTTGTCGAGCACCTCGAGGCCGGCCTTCGCACCTTCGGCGCGGTCGGTCTTTGTGTCGGCGGTGACGACCTCGATCTGCTTGCCGAGCAGGCCGCCGGCCTTGTTGATCTCGTCGATGCGGATCATCGCCGCATCCTGCGCGGGCTTGTCATAGGCTTGCATGAAGCCCGACGATGCCGTGGCAAAGCCGACGACGATCTTGTCGTCCTGCGCACTGGCCGATTGCGTTGAAAGTACGAGTGCGCCTAGGGCGGCGCATAATCCTATCCCAGTCAAACTCTTCATGGCTTTCTCCTCTGTTTCTTGGTTCACGACTTCAATCCGTCGGCCGCGGCGGCATCCAGCCGCCGACGGCCCGCGGAAAGCTTGTTGAACGGCCAACCCTTCCACACCAACTCACGGTTCCTGGTGAGACCGGATGGTCGGTAAATGAGTATGACGATCATCACCACGCCTATGGCAATCTCCTGAATGCCGTTGGGAATCGACAGCGTCGTCTCGCCGACCGGCACGCCCTTCTCGAACCAGCGCAGGATCTGGATCAGGGTGGAGAGCAGCACCACGCCGATGACGGCGCCCGACAGGCTGTTCATGCCGCCGACGACCAGCATAGAGAGCGAAACGAAGGTCAGGCTGAGGTAGAACGTATCCGGTGTCACGACTCCGACCGAATGGGCATAGAGCGCGCCGCCCAGACCCATCATCGCGCCGCTGAGGGTGAAGGCGATGAGCCGTTCCCGGGTGATGTCCACCCCCGATGCGCGCGCCGCCGTGGCCTCATCGCGCGCTGCCCGCAATGCCAGCCCCGACCGGGAGATCGAGTAGAGATAGGCGGCCGCGACCACAATGATCGCGCAGATGAAATAGGGCCAGATGATGCGCACGATCGGAATGCCGACCACCGAGCTGGTGGCGCCCGTTACATCCTCCCAGTTGGAATAGACCTGGTTGATCAAGGCGAGCATGGCGAAGGTGGCGATCGAGGCGGCGATGCCCGACAGGCGCATCAGGATCTTGCCGAAGATGAAGGCGCAAACACCGGCAAAAATAGCGGCGATAACGATGGCGATTGGGTATGGCAGCTTCGCAGCGATAATGAAATCGGGCAGGCCCGGCAGGGCCATTTTCTTCATCGGCGGCGGCATGGTGAGCCAGGCCGTGGCATAGGCGCCGAGACAGGTAAAGCCGATATGGCCGAAGCTGATCACACCGGAGTTGCCGATGAAGACATAGAGGCCAACTACCAGGATGACGCGGATGAAAATGTCGATGACCGTCTGGTTGAATGGGCCGGAACTCACGGCGAGTGCGGTCAGGGCGACGACCAGCAGGATGAGCACGAGAATGACCGGCGTCGACAGCGTCCGCGCGAGGATCGAGGTGCGCCCGAGCATGCTCACACCCGCTGCTTTGCCGATTTCGGCGCGAACAGGCCGTTCGGCCGCCAGATCAGAGTCACGATAACAGCGCCATAGACGAAGGCGTCGCGGAACGGCCGCGCGTCCACCGGCAGCACGACCTGCATCAGCACAGTGGCGCCGCCGATCAGAAAACCGGCGATGACCGCGCCAGGCAGACTGC
>DATKFM010000063.1:0-4114 GCA_035544395.1 Verrucomicrobiia bacterium | reverse complement strand
TAGCGGCCGCTGCTGGCGCCCGTGCCCCATTCGACGCCGTCATTGGCCTGGCACGCGGCACTCACCTGCTCGCGGGTCGCATTCAGCTTCTGTTTCCCGGCGGCGTGGGACGCATCGACCGTCAAGGAAACGGCAGCCATCGCGCAGAGCGCGCCGGCGAACAACGTCATCGCGCGAAAACCCGAGACCATGACCCATCCTCCAGTTATACCGTCGGCCGGCAGCACCGGCCTGCACGGAGCAGAATCTAGGTGGCCCCCGCCTCAATACGGGTGACTGGCGTCACAGGATGCAGAGATATGGCCGGGATGGCGGCCCGTTAATAAACGGTGGGCCGGAATTCAGCGGCTTAGGCCGCCTTAACGAATCGGTGCCCAGTCCCCTAGATATGAATCGCCCGGCCGGCGACACCGAGGGCGGCCTCTTTAACCGCCTCGTTCAGGGTGGGATGGCCGTGGAAGGCACGGGCGATATCTTCGGCCGAGCCGCCGAACTCCATCGCCATGACGCATTCATGGATGACCGTGCCGGCGTCCGGGCCGATGATATGCACGCCGAGCACCCGGTCCGATTTAGCGTCGGCCAGGATCTTCACGAAGCCATCGGTATCGGCGTTGCAGCGGGCGCGGCTGTTGGCGGTGAAGGGGAACTTACCGGACTTGTACTCGATGCCGGCAGCCTTCAGCTCCTCCTCCGATTTGCCCACGGTCGCGACCTCCGGCCAAGTGTAGACGATGCCCGGCACGGTCTCGTAATTCACATGGCCGGCCTGGCCGGCGATGACCTCGGCAACCGCGACGCCTTCCTCCTCCGCCTTGTGGGCCAGCATCGGCCCGGCGATGACGTCGCCGATGGCATAGATGCCCGGCACGTTGGTGCGCCAATGGCTGTCGGCCTGCACCCGCTTCTTGGGATCGAGCGCCACGCCGGCCGCATCCAGGCCGAGTCCTTCGGTGTAGGGCCGGCGGCCGATGGCCACCAGCACCGTATCGGCTTCCAGCGTCTCCGCCTTGCCGCCGGCGGCCGGTTCCAAGGTCAGCGTCACGCCAGCTTTCGCCGCCTTGGCGCCGGTGACCTTGGTGCCGAGGCGGAAGGTCATGCCCTGCTTGGTCAGCACGCGCTGGAAATTCTTGGCCAGCTCGCCATCCATGCCCGGCACGATGCGATCAAGGAATTCCACCACCGTCACCTTGGCGCCGAGCCGCCGCCAGACCGAGCCCATTTCGAGTCCGATATAGCCCCCGCCCACGACGACCAGATGTCCCGGCACCTTGGCCAGGGACAGCGCGCCAGTGGAAGAGACGATCTGCTTCTCGTCGATGGTCACGCCCGGCAACGGCATCACGTCGGAGCCGGTGGCGATGATGATGTTCTTGGCTTCCAGCGTCTGATCCGCGCCGGCGCCGGTGACCGCGATCTTGCCGCCGCCCAGGAGGCGCCCGGCGCCTTTCACGTAAGCGATCTTGTTCTGCTTGAACAGGAACTCAACTCCCTTGGTGAGATCGCTCACCACCTTGTCCTTGCGCGCAAGCACCGCCGCAAGGTCGAGCACCACGTTGCCGATCTTGATGCCATGAGACCCCAGATGCTTCGACGCTTCCTCGTAGAGGTGCGAGGATTGCAACAGCGCCTTCGAGGGAATGCAGCCGACATTGAGACAGGTACCGCCGAGCGCGCCGCGCTTTTCCACGCAGGCCGTCTTCAGCCCGAGTTGCGCCGCGCGGATCGCCGCCACATACCCGCCGGGACCACCGCCGATGACGACGACGTCGAAAGTCTCAGTTGCCATGATTTCACCTGACGAAGATCAGATTCAGCGGGAGACGAGAACGACGGCCCTTTCTTTTTTCGGACCGTAGGCAGTAATGCGCTCGAAGACCCGGCGTGGAATCGGAACGCCGGACATGTCGCGGGCGGTCTTGCGGCGCGTCTTCGACACCCAGGGATCGTTCACATAGACGCTCTCGTCGTCGATATCGGTGACCAAGAACCAGTGGGCGGTCGGGTCCTGGTGCAGATAGCGCATGCTGTTGAGAACGATGGGCATGAAACCGGCGCGCAGCTTCGCTTCGATCTCAGCCAGCGTGATGCCGTCATGCGTCACAGGAATGCCGGCGGCCTTGGCTTCAGCCAGATCCTTGTCCTGGAGCACGCGCATGACGGCGGCGCGTTCCTTCGACCTGGTGCGGTAGGCCAGCAGCACGCCCTTGTGATTCAGATGCACCTCGGCCTTGAAGCCACGGCGATGGGCCGAAAGCGCCAAGCCCAGGGCGCCGCAGCCGCCATGGCCGCCGCTCGGCCCCATGAAGATGGTGTTGGCCTCGCGCCAGAGCTGCAGCTCCAGCGCCCGGCTGCGCTTCACCCTCGGGTCCAGCGCCGCCATGCTCATGATCAGCGAGGACGGGCCACAGGTGAAATCCGTGGTCTGCGCATAGTGGGGCACGCGCTTGATCGCGCGCTTCCCGTTGCCCTTCTTTGCCGGCCGCTTCGCCATTTCGGCTACATGTCCAGGAGGATGCGCTGGGGATCTTCGATGCAGTCCTTGATTCGCACCAGGAAGGTCACGGCTTCGCGGCCGTCGATGATCCGGTGATCGTAGGACAGCGCCAGATACATCATCGGCCGGATCTCGATCTTGTCGCCGACGGCAATGGGCCGGGGCTGGATCTTGTGCATGCCCAGAATGGCGGACTGCGGCGGATTCAGGATCGGCGTCGACATCAGCGAGCCGTAGACGCCGCCGTTGGAGATGGTGAAGGTGCCGCCGGTCAACTCCTCGATGGTCAGCTTTCCGTCGCGCGCCTTCAGGCCCAGCTCTGAGATCTTCTTCTCGATGTCGGCGAAGCTCATGGCATCGGCGTCGCGCACGACCGGCACCACCAGCCCCTGCTCGGTGCCGACGGCGACGCCGATATCGTAGTGGTTCTTGTAGATGACGTCGTCGCCGTCGATCTCGCCATTGACGGCGGGAATCTCCTTCAGCGCCACGATCGCCGCCTTCACGAAGAACGACATGAAGCCCAGCTTCACCCCATGCTTCTTCTCGAAGCTGTCCTTGTGATGGGTGCGCAACGCCATGACGTTGGTCATGTCCACCTCGTTGAAGGTGGTGAGCATCGCGGCGGTGTTCTGCGCCAGTTTCAGCCGCTCGGCGATCCGCTTGCGCAGACGGCTCATGCGCACCCGCTCTTCCCGGGCCCCAAGTTCGCGGGGCGCGGCGGGCGGCGCTGGGGGCTGAGGCGCGGCTGGCGCGGGAGCCGGCGCGGGTTTCGCGATGGTCGGCGGCGGCGCGGCCTTGGCCGGACGCGCTTCCAGATGTTTCTGCACGTCCTCCTTGGTCAGCCGGCCGTCCTTGCCGCTGGCGGGGATGGATGCCGCATCCAGCTTGTTCTCCTCGATCAGCTTGCGCACGGCCGGCGACAGCGGCCCAGCTTCGGCAGCCGGTGCAGGCGCCTTTGCGGGGGCCGGAGCTGGCGCAGCAGCCTTTGCCGGTGCGGCGGGTGCAGCCGCGGGCTTTGCCGCCGGCGCGGCCTTCGCCGTCCCGGCGCCATCGCCGATCACGCCGAGCACAGCGCCGACCTCGACGGTCTGGCCCTCGGCCACGCGGATCTCCGACAGCACTCCGGCAGATGGAGCGAACACCTCCAGCGTCACCTTGTCGGTTTCCAGCTCCACCAGCGCTTCGTCGGCGGCGATGCTTTCGCCCTGCTGCTTCATCCATTTCGCCACCGTCGCCTCGGTGACGGATTCGCCCAGGGCGGGAACGACGATATTGCTGCTCATGGCGGAAATTCTTTCCTCGGATTCCGGCGGCCGGTTCTCCCGGCTGATATTGGCCCGAAACTATGAAACGGTCAGGGCCTCGCTCACAAGCTTATCCTGCTCCTTGAGATGGCGGCGCAGCAGGCCGGTGGCCGGCGAGGCTGCCGCAACGCGGCCGACATAGCGCGGCCGGTTGTTCTTGCGGCCGGCGGCGGTGAGGACCGCCTCGATCTCAGGCGCGACCACCATCCAGGCGCCCATGTTCTTGGGCTCTTCCTGGCACCAGACCACCTCGACATCGGGATAGCGCGCCAGTTCCTGGCTGAGCGCCTTGGCCGGGAAGGGATAGAGC
>DATKFM010000062.1:0-8044 GCA_035544395.1 Verrucomicrobiia bacterium | reverse complement strand
GCCCTTCAGATTCTCGGCGATGGTCTTGCCGGTCACGGTCATGCAATCGCCATGCAGGAAGCCGCCCTCGAGCAACGCCTTCATCAGCACGGGCACACCGCCGATCTCGTACATGTCCTTGGCGACATAGCGGCCGCCTGGTTTCAAATCAGCGATATAGGGCGTGCGGCGGAAGATCTCGCAGACATCGTGGAGGTCGAACTTGATGCCGATCTCATGGGCGATCGCCGGCAGATGCAGGCCGGCATTGGTGGAGCCGCCGGCCGCGGCCACCACCATCGCGGCATTCTCCAATGCCTTGCGAGTGACGATGTCGCGCGGGCGGATCTGCTTCGCCACCAGATTCATGACCGCCTGTCCCGATGCCTCGGCATAGGCGTCGCGGCTTTCATAAGGCGCAGGGGCGCCGGCAGAGCCGGGCAGCGCCAGGCCGATCGCCTCGGACACGCAGGCCATGGTGTTGGCGGTGAACATGCCGCCGCAGGAGCCGGCGGACGGACAGGCGACGCATTCCAGCTCGTGCAAATCCTTGTCGTCCATCTTGCCGGCGGAATGGGCGCCGACGGCTTCGAAGACGTCCTGCACGGTGACGTCGCGGCCATGAAAGCGGCCCGGCAGGATCGAGCCGCCATACATGAACACCGACGGCACATTCAGCCGCACCATGGCCATCATCATGCCCGGCAGGGATTTGTCGCAGCCGGCAAGACCGACCAGCGCGTCATAGCAATGACCGCGCATGGTAAGTTCCACGGAGTCGGCGATGACCTCGCGGCTGACCAGGGAGGACTTCATGCCGGCATGGCCCATGGCGATACCGTCGGTCACTGTGATCGTGGTGAATTCCCGCGGCGTGCCGCCGGCGGCCTTCACGCCCCGCTTCGCCACCTGCGCCTGGCGGGCGAGCGCGATGTTGCAGGGCGCCGCCTCGTTCCAGGTCGTGGCCACACCGACGAAGGGCTGCGCGATCTCTGCCTCCGTCATGCCCATGGCGTAGTAGTAGGACCGGTGCGGGGCGCTGGACGGTCCGACCGAGACATGGCGGCTGGGCAGCTTGGATTTATCGAATTTCGCGTTGGCGGGCATGGCTCTTCCTTCGACGGGGCCGGAAACGAGACGGGCAAGATATGGCGCGCCCAGCCGCTCGCCAACGGGTTTTGGCGCATGGCATCAATGCAATTACTGGGATTTGCGAGGCGTTTCCGGCCGTTGGGCGATCTGTGCGCCCGGAATGGCGGCGATGACCTGGCCCGGCTGCTGCAGCAGGTAGAAAATCGCCTCGGGCGAAGCATCGGATATGACGAAAGTCATGGAAACGGTGGCGCCGGGCTCGATGCGTCCGCCGGAGAATTCCAGCTGATCGTAGGGTTCCTCGGTCTCGTTGCTGCTGAGGAATTGGGGCGAGACATAGGGCCGTCCGGCAGTGGAGGCTTGGCCAAAGGATAGGCCGTCGCCATAGGGGCTGTAGGTCTCGACCATTTCGCGCAACTCGAGCGCGAAGCGCGTCCATGCGCGTGGGGTCTTGTTGGTCACCACCTTGTTAAGCACAAAGGCGAAGGCATGGTGGGTGCCGACCAGGTTGCCGATGCTTGGATCGATATCCTTGATGACCAGGACCACGTCGGTGGAGACGCTGGTGATGTTCTCCTGGACAACAAAGGGATCGGCCGGCGTGCCGGCGCCGGAGACGCCGGTGATTTCGAAGCCGCCGAGCTCGTCGCTGAAGGTGATGCCGTTGACGCGCATCGGCTCGGCTTCGCTCCTGGACGGGAGAAGCAGTGCAAGTATTACACCGATTGCGATCAGAGCCGTCCGGAACGGGGCAATCATTCCGCCATTATTGACGGGCGCGAGCGGCTTGGCAAAGGACGGGATCGAAACCCGATCAGAGCGCGGCGAGTCGCTCCAGCGCCGCGGCCAGTTTGGCCCTGGACGCCGTCGCTTCCGCCAGGCGTTCGCGCTGCTCCTCGATGACTTCAGGCGGCGCTTTGGCCACGAAGGCCTCGTTGCCGAGCTTTGCGGTCCATTTGGAAATCTCGGAACCGGCCTTTTCCAGTTCCTTCTGCAGCCGCGCCTGTTCGCGCGCCACATCGATGACGCCAGCCAGGGGCAGCATGAAAGTCGCCTCATCGACCACGACCTGGACGGCGCCCTTGGACGGCGCGCCCGTGGCGATATCGATGGCGTTGAGCCGCGCCAGGCGCATCAACAGATCACGGTGTGTGTCGAGCCGCGATTGCGTCGCGGTGCCGGAGTCGCGCACCTGCAGCGCCAATTGTGCGGCCGGCGGCACATTCATCTCCGAGCGCACCGCGCGGATAGCGGTGATAGCCCGGATCAACCAGTCCAGCTCCGTCGCAGCCGCATCGTCGATCTTGAGGCCGTCATGCTTCGGCCAAGGCGCACCCATCAGCGGATCGGCGCCGGCATGGTTCTGGCCCCACAGTTCCTCGGTGATGAAGGGCATGAACGGATGCAGGAGATGCAGCAGTTGATCCAGCACCCAGGCGGTCGCCGCACGGGTCTCGCTCTGCGCGCCGGCGTCTCCGCCGGCCAGGATCGGCTTGGTGAATTCCAGATACCAGTCGCAGAACTCACCCCAGGCAAAATGATACAGGGCGTTTGCCGCATCGTTGAACCGGTAGGCCGCCAGCGCGCTTTCCACCTGCTGTCGTGCATCGATGGCGCGGCCGACGATCCAGCGGTTGACCGTCTGCTTGCACTGGCCGGGATCGAACTTCGGATCGGGTGCGCATTGATTCATCTGCGCATAGCGTGCGGCGTTCCACAGCTTGGTCGCGAAATTCCGGTACCCCTCGACCCGCGTCTCCGAGAACTTGATGTCGCGGCCCTGCGCTGCCTGGGCGGTAAGGGTGAAGCGCAGAGCATCGCAGCCATATTTGTCGATCAGGTCCAGGGGATCGATCACATTGCCCTTGAACTTGGCCATCTTCTGGCCGCGCTCGTCGCGCACCAAGGCATGGATGTAGACAGTGCGGAACGGCACGTCGTTCATGAAATGCAGGCCCATCATCATCATCCGCGCCACCCAGAAGAAGATGATGTCGAAGCCGGTCACCAGAACATCGCCGGGATAATAACGCTTCAATTCCGGCGTCTGCTCCGGCCAGCCGATGGTGGAGAACGGCCAAAGCGCCGAGGAGAACCAGGTATCAAGCACGTCCTCGTCGCGGCGCAGCGGCACAGCCCTGCCGTAATGCAGTTTCGCCGCGGCGGCTGCTTCCGCCTCGCTCATCTCGACGAAGATCTTATCGTCGGGTCCGTACCAGGCCGGAATCTGGTGCCCCCACCAGATCTGCCTGCTGACGCACCAGGGCTGGATGTTCCGCATCCACTCGAAATAGGTCTTGGTCCATTGCTCGGGCACGAACTTCGTGTCGCCCTGCTCCACCGCGCGGATCGCCGGTGCGGCCAGCGTCGCCGCATCCACATACCATTGATCGGTCAGCCAGGGCTCTAACGGCACGTTGCCGCGATCGCCATGGGGAACTTTGTGGGTATGCGCTTCGACCTTCTCTACCAGGCCCAGCGCCTCCAGATCGGCGACGATGCGCTTGCGCGCCTCGAAGCGGTCCAGGCCGCGATAGGCCGGCGGCGCGTTTTCGTTCACGCAGGCGCTCTTGTCAAAGACGTTGATGCGCGGCAGGTCGTGCCGGCGCCCCACTTCGAAATCGTTGAAGTCGTGGGCCGGCGTGATCTTCACGGCGCCGCTGCCGGTTTCGGGATCGGCATAGGCGTCGGCGATGATCGGTATCTCGCGCCCGACCAGCGGCAGCGGAATCGTCTTGCCGACGAGATCGCGGTAGCGCGGATCGTCAGGATGAACCGCAACCGCGGTATCGCCGAGCATCGTCTCTGGCCGGGTCGTGGCAATGACGATGTATCGATCCGGCTCGCCCTTGATGGGATAGCGGATATGCCAGAGGTTGCCGCGAACCTCAGGGTTCTGCACCTCGAGATCGGAGATCGCCGTGTGCAGCTTCGGGTCCCAGTTCACCAGCCGCTGATCGCGGTAGATGAGTCCCTTCTTGTGCAGGTCGACAAAGACCTTGCGCACCGCGTGGGACAGGCCGGGATCCATGGTGAAGCGCTCGCGCGCCCAATCGGGCGACGCCCCCAAACGGCGGAGCTGGCGCGTGATCGTGCCGCCGGATTCCGCTTTCCACTCCCAGACCTTGGCGATGAAGTCCTCGCGGCCGATGGTCTGGACATTCGTCGCGGCGCCGCGCGCGGCGCCCGGCCGGTCCAGCACGATGCCCTTGGCGGCGAGTTGCCGCTCCACCACCGCCTGGGTGGCGATGCCCGCATGATCGGTGCCCGGCTGCCACAGCGTATCGAAGCCGCGCATGCGGTGATACCGGATCAGGATATCCTGCAGTGTGAAAGTCAGCGCATGGCCCATATGCAGGCTGCCGGTCACGTTCGGCGGCGGCATCATGATCGTATAGGGCTGCGCGCCGGAACGCGGATCGGCCGCGAAGGCGCCCGCGGACTCCCAGCGCGCATATTGCCGCTTCTCTACCTCTGCCGGTTCGAACGTCTTTTCCAACATCAAACAGTTTTCCCTAAATCCGGTCAGGCCCTGATCCGGCCGGTTGTCCCGTCATCAATACGGAGGATTAATTCAGTCGGCGCGCTTGGCAAGTTTGTCGACGGCTTCCTTGACGGCCCGTTCGACAAGCGGCGGCAGATTGGCATCGAGCCACTGGCGCAGCATCGGCTTTATGGCATCGCGCACCAGTTCCTCGACGGTCAGAGAGGAATGGAGCCGCTCGGGCTCCGCCGCCGCAGCTTCCGGGCCGGGTGTCTTGGCAATGTCCATGAGGCGCGACAGGGCGGCCATGGCGCTTTCGATCTTGGTGTCCGATGCCGGTGCCGACGGCGTAGGCGCAAGTACCGGAGTCTTCTCGGCCAGTACCTCAGGCGGTACCAGCTTCTCGACGACGGCCGCCGCTTCCGCCTTGACCGCCTCTACGGCGGGTTGACCACTATCGCCCGATGCCGGCGCGGCCTTTGGCGTCTCCTCGCCGACCGTGACGACGCTGCCGTCGTCCTGAACGATCTGCGTCAGTTCGAAGACTTCAGCCTTTGGCTGCGGAGGTTTTGCGGCCTCGGCCGCGGCGGGCGAACCGTCCTTTGCGTCCTGCTCCCCCTCGGCGATAATCCGCCGGATGGAAGCCAGGATGTCTTCCATGGATTGGCCGCTGTCGGTACCGGATTGGTTCATGGTCATCGCCCGTCTGAGCCATATTTATCAGACCGGCCGCGCTCCCGGAAGCCATTCCTTAAATTGGTCACCGGCTCACTCCGAGTTGATATCAAGCCCCCAGAACTTGTCCTTTACCTCATCATAGTGCCGGTCCACGTCGTAACGGGGGGCCGGCAACCCGAGCCCGCTGGCGGACAGCCTGCCGATCGCGGAGAGGACCTGGTGCGCCGCCACGACTTCGTCCCTGTAGGCGCGCACCAGATTGACCTGCGCCTGCAGGTACTCCTGCTGCGCATCCAAAACATCCAAAATGGTGCGTGCGCCGACATTCGCCTCTTCCTGCACGCCCTCCAGAGCCACTCTGGTCGCCTCGACCTGGGCCTTGAAGGATTCGATCTGCGCGCGCGCCGTGACCAGCGACCGCCAAGAGCTCGTCGCCTGTTGCTCTGCCGAGCGCCGTTGTTCCTGCACCTGCTGCAGCCGCTGGCTGACCACCTGCTTCGATTGACGAACGCGCGAACCGACGCCGCCTGCCTGATAAAGCGGAATTCTCACTTGCAGCAAGACAGCGGCCGAGTTTTCAAAGCTGCCGTCATTGGTCAGCGTATCGTCACCGGACTGTAGCCGGCCGACCAAATCGACGCTGGGAAGAAGCTCGCCAAAGACCACGTCAATCCCGTCACGGGCTGCTTGTTCGAGATACTTGGCGGCAATCAGGTCGGGATTGTTCTCCGACTCCGCCACGGTTTCCGACTCGCTGGAAGGAAGGTCCTCCGGCGGCTGGGCCCTTTCGAGATCCACCGGGTCTTCCCCGATGACTTCCCGATATATGGCGCGAGACGTCGTCAGCAGGCCCTCAGCGGCAGTTCGCTCGGCGAAGGCGCCCGCCAAACGGGATTCGGACTGTGCGACGTCCGTTTTCGTCAATTCCCCTACCTCAAATCGGGTCCGTGTCGCCTCAAGCTGCCTGGTCAACACTTCGACGTTGTTGATCGTCAGGTTCAGCACCGCCTGATCCCGCAACACGTCGGAGTAAGCCGTTACGCCCCGCAACAGCACCTGCTGCTCCACGGATAGAAGCGTCGCCCGTTGGGCCCAGATGACGTTGTCGGCCTGGCTGATGCTGGCATCGATGCTGCCGCCGCGATAGATGGGCTGGTTCAGGTTGAGCGCCACGTTGCCAGCGCCGTCGGTGCCGCTGTTGAAATCGCCATCGGTGGACCGCGCACCAGCTTCGCCGGTCACGTCGATCGTCGGACGCCGCAGGGACTTGGCCTGGGCAATCTGCTCATCGGTCGCCCGCAATTCGGCGCGGGACGCCTGCAAGGTCGGATTGGTCTCATAGGCCCGCGCCAGGGCTTCTTCCAATGTGATCGCCCAAGCCTGAGTCGGCAGATATGCCGCGGGCGCGAGCGCTGCACACAGGGCAATCGAATGAAGACGCCGACGTGATGCCACTTATTCCTCCGTCACAGGCCCCTGTTTGGCATCTTATCTGCCCGATGCCACAATGAGAAGCACAGCGGTATAGGCCGGTTCTTAGAAGACAAACCCGGGCTGACATTGCAGCCCGGGCAGCATTGATACCGACGCGTCGAAGAGCACGCGCGTCGAAATGGCCTCGCCGTTCCGCGTGAGCAGCATGGCTCGGCCCACGCCGCGATCCATGAAAACGCCGACCAACCGCCCGCCATCGGCCAACTGACCAAGCAGCATGGGCGGCACCTCGTCGGCAAGGCCCTCAATGATAATCATATTGTAAGGCGCTTGCCTCGGCACCCCTTGCTCCAACGGACCTTGCAGGATCATGGCATTGCCAAGTCCGAGGGATGACAGCGCAAGATTCGCGCGATCGGCCATCGCCCCATCGACTTCCAGCCCGACGACGGTCGCGGCGAGACGCGCCAAGACCGCAGCGCCATAGCCGGTGGCGCTGCCGACATCGAGAACGAAGTCATTGCGCGACGGCGCTGCCGCCTGGATCAGGCGGCCAAGAACCATCGGTTCAAGCAGGGAGCGTCCATTGCCCAGCGGAACGTCTTCGTCCACATAGGCGGTGGCCTGAAAGGCGATGGGCACGAACTGCTCACGCGGAATCGCAGCCATGGCGTCCAACAGCGCTTGATCGGTGACCTTGTTGGGCCGCAATTGGCTGTCGACCATGCTGCGGCGCGCGGCTTCAAACTTCATGGCGGAACTGCATTGGCTGGGCGGTGGAACGAACGCCGTATGCGGCCGACCCCGCGGCCCTAGCGGCATCTGCAGCTTATAGCCCTCAGATGCCCGAAAAACAATGCGTTACAACCCGGTAGAAAGGCTGACCCCTCAGCTTGACCCCCTCACGCCCCGCCCTTAATGTCCCGGCCTTCCCTCAAAAGGCGAACGAGGGCCCGGTGGCAGAGTGGCCATGCAGAGGACTGCAAATCCTCGTACGTCGGTTCGATTCCGGCCCGGGCCTCCACTTTGCAATAGCGGATCATCACTCCGAATTGATGTGGCGTATTATGCGCTGATTGAGGGCCGTGCCGCGAGTGTAGCCGTGGGCTGCAAAGACAAGCGGCACGGCCGGCTTCATTCGCCAACCGTGCCGCGATCAGACCTGGCACGCTACCGGATACTGGAAAAGGCTCAGTCGAACGGGCTCCAGCTCTCTGCCGCCTGCGGGTTCGCCGCTGCGACCGGGGTCAGCCCCAGCGACTTCTGCAAGGCGCCCTGGGAAGCCAGGAGACGATAGTTCGCGAACAACTCGGTGTATTCCGCGGTCACCAATGAATCGCGCGCCAGAAATAGCTCGTTGTCTGCATCCAGCAGATC
>DATKFM010000061.1:0-3365 GCA_035544395.1 Verrucomicrobiia bacterium | reverse complement strand
GCGCGTCTTCAATGGCGAGCGCACGTTCCTGTCGCCGGCCCTGCAGCCGGTGGAGGCATTCCTCTATCGCCATGCCGGCGTCGATGCCAAGCGCGAGCAGCATTGGCTCACCTACACGGTCGCCATGCTGTTCTTCCACGTCGGCGGCTTTCTCATCCTCTACGGCTTGATGCGCTTCCAGGCCCTGCTGCCCTTCAACCCGGCCGAGCAGTCCGCGGTGGCTCCTGACCTGTCCTTCAATACGGCAGTGAGCTTCATCACCAACACCAATTGGCAGAACTACGGCGGCGAAAGCACCATGTCCTACCTGGTGCAGATGCTCGGCCTGACGCACCAGAATTTCCTTTCTGCTGCCACCGGCATGGTGCTGGCCGTCGCGCTCATTCGCGGCTTCGCGCGCGCGTCCATGCAGACCATCGGCAATTTCTGGGTCGATGTGACCCGCTGCACGCTCTACATCCTGCTGCCCATCTGCGTCGTCTATGGCCTCTTCCTGGTCTGGCAGGGCATGCCGCAGACGTTGGGTCCGTATGTCGACGCGACGACGCTGGAGGGCGCCAAGCAAACGATCGCGGTCGGCCCCGTGGCCTCGCAGGTGGCCATCAAAATGCTCGGCACCAACGGCGGCGGCTTCTTCAACGCCAATGCTGCCCATCCCTTCGAGAACCCCACAGCGCTGTCGAACTTCGTGCAGATGATCTCGATCTTCGCCATCGGCGCGGCTCTCACCAATGTGTTCGGCCGCATGGTCGGCAACGAGCGCCAGGGTTGGGCAATCCTCGCCGTGATGGGCGTGCTGTTTCTCGCCGGAGTCAGCGTCGCTTATTGGGCCGAGGCACGTGGCAATGACCTCTTTACCGCTATGGGCCTTACCGGCGGCAACATGGAAGGCAAGGAAGTGCGCTTCGGCATCGTCACCTCCGCCCTGTTCGCCGTTGTTACCACCGCCGCCTCCTGCGGCGCCGTCAACGCCATGCACGACTCGTTCACTGCACTAGGCGGTATGATCCCGCTGATCAACATGCAGCTGGGCGAGATTATCGTGGGCGGCGTCGGCGCCGGCCTCTACGGCATGCTGCTGTTCGTGATCCTCTCCGTTTTCGTCGCCGGCCTGATGGTGGGACGCACGCCCGAGTACGTCGGCAAGAAGATAGAGGCCAAAGAGGTCAAAATGGCCATGCTCGCCATTCTGATCCTGCCGCTGATGTACCTGGGCTGGACGGCGGTCGCCGTAGTTACGCCACCGGCCGTGGCCTCGATGGCGAACCCTGGTCCGCACGGCTTCACCGAGGTGCTTTATGCCTACACCTCCCAGACCGGTAACAACGGCTCGGCGTTCGCAGGTCTCACCGGCAACACGCTGTTCTATAACATCACCGGTGGCATTGCGATGTTGGTTGGGCGTTTCTGGATGATCATCCCGGCGCTGGCCATCGCCGGTACGCTCGCGGCGAAGAAAACCGTGCCCGCGTCCGCCGGCACGTTCCCGACCACGGGCGGTCTGTTCATCGGCCTGGTCGTCGGCGTGATTCTCATCATCGGCGGCCTTACTTTCTTCCCGGCGCTGGCGCTCGGACCCATCGTCGAGCATCTCGCGATGACTGCCGGTACCACCTTCTCTTCGAACTAACGTCGGAGCCATACGAATGGACACCTCCACACTGCGCAAGCAGATGCCAGTATCGGCATTGTTCGACCGCGGCATCATCGTTCCGGCGATCGGCTCGGCATTCGTCAAGCTCGATCCGCGGACGCTCATCAAGAACCCCGTGATGTTCGTCCTCGAGATCGTCACGATCCTGACCACCGTCATCCTGATCCGCGATCTGGTGACCGGTGGCTCTAACCTCGAATTTACCTTTCAGATCATCCTGTGGCTGTGGTTCACGGTGCTGTTCGCCAACTTTGCCGAAGCGGTCGCCGAAGGGCGGGGTAAGGCGCAGGCGGATTCGCTGCGCCGCCAGCGCACCGAAACGCAGGCCAAGCTTCTGCAAGCGGCAAATTCCAGAGACTATAAGCTTGTCCCCGGCACCAGCCTAAAGGTCGGCGATATCGTCCTGGTTGAGGCCGGCGATTTCATCCCGTCTGACGGCGAGGTCATCGAGGGCATGGCTTCGGTCAACGAAGCCGCAATTACCGGCGAGTCGGCCCCTGTCATCCGCGAGTCCGGCGGTGATCGCTCGGCGGTAACCGGCGGCACGCAAGTCCTTTCCGATTGGATTCGTGTGCGCATCACGGCAGCGCAGGGTTCGACCTTCCTCGACCGCATGATCCGGCTAGTGGAGGGCGCTGAGCGCCAGAAGACGCCGAATGAGATCGCGCTCAACATCCTGCTCGTCGGGCTGACCATCATCTTCGTCTTCGCAACGGCAACCATTCCAAGTTACGCGACGTACGCGGGAGGCGCGGTCTCGCTTGTGGTGTTGGTGGCGTTGTTCGTGACGCTCATCCCGACAACCATCGGCGCGCTGCTGTCAGCGATCGGCATTGCCGGCATGGACCGGCTCGTGCGCTTCAATGTGTTGGCGATGTCCGGCCGTGCCGTCGAAGCGGCGGGCGACGTCGATACCCTCCTGCTAGACAAGACCGGGACCATCACACTTGGCAACCGCCAAGCGACAGAGTTCAAGCCGCTGCGCAGCGTCAGCGAACAGGAGCTGGCGGACGCCGCGCAGCTGGCATCGCTGGCCGACGAGACCCCGGAGGGTCGCTCCATCGTCGTGCTCGCCAAGGAGAAGTATGGCATCCGCGGGCGCGATATGAGCGAGCTCAACGCCAAGTTCATTCCGTTCTCCGCACAGACCCGCATGAGTGGCGTTGAATTCGGCTCCACATCGATCCGCAAGGGCGCGGTCGATGCTATCTTGAGCCTGCTCAACGGTGGGGTGCCCGCCGCCAGTCGTGGCGCCGTTGCGGTCGCCCTCAAGCCCGGCGTGAGCACCGATGCGGCGCGTGAGCTACAGACGATAGCGGACGGGATCGCCAAAACCGGCGGAACGCCATTGGCCGTCGCCCGCGATGGCAAACTGCTCGGCGTCATCCATCTCAAGGATATCGTTAAGGGCGGCATCCGCGAGCGCTTTGCCGAGCTGCGGCGCATGGGCATCCGCACCATTATGATCACCGGTGACAACCCGACGACTGCAGCCGCGATCGCCGCGGAAGCCGGCGTGGACGATTTCCTGGCCCAGGCGACGCCGGAGGACAAGCTGCGTCTGATCCGCGACGAGCAGGCCAAGGGCAAGCTGGTCGCCATGTGCGGCGACGGCACCAACGATGCCCCCGCGCTTGCACAGGCCGACGTCGGCGTGGCCATGAACACCGGCACGGTTGCTGCTCGCGAAGCCGGCAACATGGTCGACCTC
>DATKFM010000060.1:0-9830 GCA_035544395.1 Verrucomicrobiia bacterium | reverse complement strand
ATCGCCAGTTCCAAGTCGTTCACCTCATAGGCGGACTTGGCGGCGTCCAGCACCTGGTAGAACACCACGCCGTCGACGCTCACCATGGCGTTATCCTTGGTGATGACCTCCTGGGTCGGCACGTCCAGCACCTGCTCCATCATGTTGAGCTTGGCGCCGATGCGGTCGAACACAGGCATGATGAAATGCAGCCCGGGCGGCAGGGTCTTGGTGTATTTGCCGAACCGTTCCACCGTCCATTCGCGGCCCTGCGGCACCGTCTTCACGCCGAGTACGACGAAAACGATGGCTGCCACGACAATGAACAGGAATACGCCGAGAATAACGTCCATCTTCCAGTCCCCCGACTCCCATGTTGGGAGGAACCCCCGCGGTTCCTCCGCCTGCTCGCCGCTTCTTAGCCGACCAATCTACAAGACTTTACTGACGACTGCCTCATTCAGGCGGTCACAGCTGTTGGACCTGCAGATGGGAAGGGGTGGAAGGGGCGCAAGATCCTCGCGTCCAATTAAACTTGATATCAGTTACTTTACTCCAGTCGACATGCTGGCCATGAACTGTTTTATAGTTAATAATGGATTACTGCATCAACCGGCGCTGTTCCGGGCTCGGCGAGGTCTCCACCGCTTCCAACCCAGGCTCCGCTGGTTCACCGAGCTGTAGCTCTTCCATGCGCTCGGCCCGCTTGCCGATCTTCTCGGTGGAGATGCGCACCTGCCGTACATCGTCGGTCGCCTGATCGAAATGCTTCTGCAGCTTGGCCACCCGGTCGTCCAGCCGCTGGATGTCGTCGGCCAGGGCATGCATCTCCCGCCGGATCAGATGGGCCTGCTCCCGGAGGCGGACGTCCTTCAGCACCGCCCGCACCGTCGTTAGGGTGGCCATCAGGGTGGTGGGCGAGACTATCCACACCCGCCGGCGGAAAGACTCCTCCACCAGGTTGGTGAAGTTGGCATGCAACTCGGCATAGATGGCCTCGCTCGGCAGGAACATCAGCGCGGAATCGGCGGTCTCGCCCGGCCGGATATACTTCTCTGATATCGCCACTACATGATTACGGATCGCCGTGGAGAACTGGCGCCGCGCCTGCACTGTCGCCGCCTCGTCCTTCGCCTCCCGCAATGCGCGATAGCTCTCCAGCGGGAACTTCGCGTCCAGCGCGATCGGGCCCGGCGGATTGGGCAGCAGCAGCAGGCAATCCACCCGCTGGCCGCCATCCATCGTCGCCTGGAAGCTGTAGGCCGAGGGCGGCAGCGCCCCCTGCACCAGATCCTGCATCTGGATCTCGCCGAAGGCGCCGCGGGCCTGTTTATTGGCCAGGATATCCTGCAGCCCCACCACCTGGGACGACAGCTCCGTGATGTTCTTCTGTGCCGCGTCGATCACCGCCAGCCGCTCCCGCAGGTCGGCCAGCGACTTGGTCGCCTCCGTCGTCTGCTGCTGCAGCTTGTCACCCACCCGCTGGCCCAGCGCGGTCAGCCGTTCCTCGATGCCCTTGATCAGGGCGCGCTCCTGGGTCTGCAGCCGGTCGGCGAGCGAAGCCTGGCTGGCGGCCTGGGTGCCGGCCATCTGCGCCAATCGGCCCTGCAGCTCCGCCAGCGAGTCCGCCAGATGGTCCTGGCGCGGCCGGCGCAGGATCAGCACCAGCGCCACTACCAATAGCGCGCCGGCGATGGCCAGAGCGGCCAGGATCTGCGGATCGGACAGCAGGCGCGGATCGAGCATGGTGATCTCCGGGGCGAGTCGCTGATTCGTAAAGCGATTCGGCCTTGCAAGAAACGGGGGTCCGGCCGGCACGCCCGGCCGTTGACGCAGGCCGCTCCGCGCCATACCTAAAGGCGGAGGGAAATCAACCGCCTATGGCCCAATTGGACATCATCATCGCGCCCGATCCGCGCCTCAAGGAGAAGGCCAAGCCGGTCGCCGCCGTCGATGCCGGCTTGCGCAAGCTGATGGCCGACATGCTGGAGACCATGTATGCCGCCCCCGGCATCGGCCTCGCCGCTCCCCAGGTCGGCGTGCTGAAGCGGGTCATCGTGCTCGACGCCGCCCGGGAGGGCCACACGCCTGAGCCCTACAAGATGGCCAATCCGGAGCTGATATGGGTTTCCGACGACGACATCGTCTACAACGAAGGCTGCCTGTCGCTGCCCGATCACTATGCCGACGTCGCCCGCCCGGCGGCGATCAAGGTGCGCTATCTCGACGAGCAGAACGAGCTCCGCGAACTGGAAGCCGAGGGCGTGCTTGCTGTCTGCATCCAGCATGAGATGGATCATCTCGACGGCATTCTTTTCGTCGACCACATCTCCGCGCTCAAGCGCAACATGATCCTGCGCAAGCTGCTAAAGTCGAAAAAGACCGGCAGTGCAGAGCGCGACAAGGAACACGTGCTCTAGGTACGGCCACGGCGCCTACGACCTGACAAGCCACTCCATCAGGACCCCTCCGTCCTCGGGCTCTTGTTCCGCGCCAAGCTTTTCGTAGAAGCGGATCGCATCCTTGTTCCTGCGCCATACCGTCCAGAGCAGCCGCGACGCACCGAGATCCTTTGCGATCCGGTGCGCCGCGAGCATCAGGGCTTTTCCCGCACCGAGCAGCCGGTACTTTTCCGTGACGAAGAAGTCGGCGACATGGAGCATTGGCGTGGCATCGTCCATGTGCACGCCGATGTAGTAGGTCAGGTACCCGGCCGCCGTCCCGTCCAGCTCGGCGATCAATATCTTGCAAAGGGGGTTGGGACTGAACGCAAAGGATCGCAATCGGCTCATGGCGGCAACGGCGATCTCGGCGGCATCTCCCGCAGGCTCATCGCCGCCCAGAAAGGCAAGGTAGTCGTTGAACTCGCGCGTCATCGCCGTAAGCACCGGCAGATCGGCCTCCGTCGCCTTGCGAATGCACAAGCGCTCACGCATTTCAGCTCATCCCAATCATACCTGCTCGATCGCACCGCTGGATCTCGCGACCGGAGGATGCTTCCAGGCCGGGCGATATGCCGAGGCCGCGTCCGAACGCGCGATCCTGCAACGCCCCGGCCATTCCGTCCTCTCCATCATGGCCGCCGCAGCCTAGGGCCTTGGCGGCGACGCCGGCAAGGCAAAGGCGCTCGTGGTCGAGCTGACCAGCCTCGTGTTCACTATCACGGCTGCTGAAATCGAGGAGGCTTTCTCCTACTGCCAATCGGAAGACCGGCGCCGACTGGCCGATGGCCTCCGCGCCGGCGGGCTGCAGTAACTGTGGGAGATGCGGCTAGCTGCATTCGGCGCGCAGCGCCGTTCAAAAATCGTCATCCGGCGCGGAATTTCTATCCAGCCTGTCGTTCCGATACGCCAAGATGGCCATTTCCATCGCGCGCGGCTGCAGACCCACTCAGAGGTTCAGTCGATCCAGCCCTGTTATTCGCATCTTTCGCGGCCTCCGTGGCCAGCAGGTCCTCAAGAAAATAGGCAGAGAACGCAGTTTTGCCCGGGAGCCGCGCCTTCCGGTAGATGCTTTGCGCCTGCTGCCGCACCGTTGCATCGGAGGTTTTGCGCAGCGTCGCGATCTCCTTGTGACTCAGTCCCTTCAGAATCAGCAGGCCGACGTCCCGTTCGGCGTCGGTCATGCCCCAATCGCCGAACTGCTTGTCCATTTCTGCCTTAAGGCCGGCAAGATGCTCGTGCGCCCTGGTACGCCAGCCGTTTCCTTCGGCGCGAGCAATCTCCAAATCCGTGATGAGGGCCATCTGCTCATCTTGCTGGGCCTGGATGCGCAGAAGTAAAAGAGTGACGCCGGTGACCGCGCCGATTGTCAGGAATAGACTCGCTGCGTCGCCGACAAAGTCGAGGAGCGTGACGGCTTCATCCTGAGTAGCGGCCTCTACCGCCATCAACAATGCGAAGCAGCCGATGCCCACACCGCCCAACAACCACCGAAGTTGCCGTTCCGAGAGCTTAGCCATCTGTAGACCTCCGCACAGTCAAACCTGCCGGGCCGTCGGTGAACGCCTTCCACCGATCTTGCGTCTGCGTCGATGTCTGTTGGAAGTATCTCACTGATCCAGGCCGTACCCAAAGAACTTAAGCAATTCCAGCACCACCAATATGAAGGCAGATGCCGTGCCGATCTTGAGTGCCCAATCGATCGATCGCGGCAGTGTCAACAAGGTGCGAATCTTCGCGCCCCGCCAATAGAGATTGCCCGCGCTGTCCTGCCTGAAGTTGTCGAGTTCCGCCTGCGCGACAGTTCGGAGTTCATTGCTTGTCATGGCCGCCGTTCTCTCGATATCCGCTCGACCTCGCGACGTCAGTGTGTTGCGCATCATCGCAACAGGCTGGCCGTCTCGCGCATAGCTCTGCCTGCAGCCACAGGAGCGTCAATCCAACAATTGTCAGAGAGCCGCGTAGACGGCTGATTCAAAGGGCTTATACTCGCAAAATGAAGCGGTCCTGTCTTGCCTCTACGGCTTTAGCCTCCGTCGGGCTGATGATTGGCGACGCATCGGCGAATGGCATCAAGCTTGAGATCGGGGGCCGCTTCGAGTCCGCTGCGGGCGGGACCATCCAGGTATCCCACAATGCGGCAGCCGATACTGATGACGTCCGCGACTACGTTTTCAAGCAGGATGTCGAGGTGGATTTTCTTGGCTCTGTGACACTCGACAACGGCCTTACAGTAGGCGCCGTGGTCGAGTTCGAAGGTCAGACCTCGGACGATCAAGTGTCTTCGGTATATGCCTATTTCAGCGGCAGGTATGGCGAACTGCGGTTTGGAGACACGGCAGAGGCTTACGCCCAGCTATGCACTCTGGTTCCCAGCGCTTCGACATTGTTTGGGGCCGACAGCCCGGAATTCAATTTCTCAAACGCCGGCATTGCCGGTTACGCAGCCACGAATGGCACCTGCTACGGCATCGACGACAACTCGACTAAACTGGTCATGTTCAGTCCGGTCATCGGCGGTTTCCAATTCGCGACGTCATTCACGCCGGACAATTCCGAGGATACGCGCAATACGCTGAATGGCGCCGGCACGCGATTCGACAATGACCCTGACCAGAACTCCGAGAATCTATCGGTGGCGGCTTCTTACACACAGGATTTCAACGGAGTCAGCTTGGTCATCGGCGGCGGCGCGACGATTAGCTTCGACAAGGAGATCAACCCGGGCAACACCGAAGATGCGCGCGGCTACAATGCCTATGCCCAGGTCAGTGTTTCTGGACTTACGATCGGTGCCGCATCGGAATTGCGCGAAAACCTCGGCACCGGCGGCAGCGACCAATGGGTTTACGGTGCGGGCATGACCTACGAGTTCGATGACCTGACGATCGGGCTGGGGTGGACTCGCGGCGACTACGAAAAGGCCGTCGGCGCCGATGGGACCGGTCCGTTCTCCGCCGTCCATGACATCTATTCGGCGACAGCCTCGTATGAACTTCAGTCCGGCCTGTATCTGGAAAGCATGATTGAATACTCCGACTATCGCAGCCATGACGCGGCCGGTCCGGACTATCAGGGGCTCGGCTTTGGCGTCGGAACGGTGATCATCTTCTAGACGCGGCGCGCGGCTGGACTGGTGCGTCCACTCCATCGGCCGCGATATTGCAAGCACATCCACTCCCGAATGACCTCCAGCAACGCCCTGGCAAGAAGCAGCGTCTTGACATCTACCTACTAGTAGGTAAAATCCGTCCTCCAAACTAACCTAGGAGCCGCCGCGATGACCACCGAACTCTATTGGATGATCCTGACCGTTCTCATGACGGCATTGTTCTGGCTGCCTTATGTCCTGGATCGGGTGGCCGTTCGCGGCCTGTGGCTTACCCTGGCCGACCGCAAACCGGAGGGCAGCGGACCTCACTCCCTGTGGGCGCAGCGCGCGATCAGGGCCCACAGCAATGCAGTGGAGAATCTCGCGATCTTCGTTCCCGCCGTTCTCACGGCCCATCTGCTGGGCATCTCAACGCCGGCAACCGCGGCGGCGGCAGAAATCTATTTCTTCGCCCGTCTCGTGCATTTCATTGTCTATGCCGCCGGAGTCCCCGTGGCGCGCACCCTGGCCTTCACCGTCGGCTGGATCGCGCAGATCGTCATCATTGCCAGCATCCTGCAGTGGATCTGACGGCGATGGCGCGAGCTTCGCGGCCGGTGGCGCTGATCAGCGGCGTGGCCGCGGGGCTCGGGGCGAGCCTCGCCGATGCCTTCGCGGCGGCCGGCTATGACATCATCGGCCTCGCGCGCAGCAATCGCGCGGCGGCAGAGATTGCGGCGCTGGTCGCCAAGCAGGGCGGCAGCTACCTGCATCACAGTTGCGATATCACGCAACCAATACAGGTGGCCACCGCCCTGCAGAGGGATGCAAAACGTATCGCCGTCGCCGTACACAATGCCCAGGCGCTTCTGATCAAGCCCTTCGGCGAGATATCGCCCGACGAGTTCGAAGAGGTTTGGCGCGTGGGCTGCTTCGGCGCCATGGTCGTCGCCCAGGCGGTGCTGCCGGCGATGGCAGCGCGAGGCCACGGGGTCCTTATCTTCACCGGGGCGACGGCGGCGATCCGCGGCGGCGCGAAGTTCACGGCCTTCGCATCGGCGAAATTCGCTCTGCGCGGCTTGGCCCAGGCGCTGGCCCGGGAATACGGCGCAAGCGGCATCCATGTCGCCCATGTGGTTCTCGACGGGCTGGTGGAAGGACCGCAGACCGACCGGCGGTTCGGACCGGCCCCGAGTGCCAGATTCAAGCCCGATGAAGTGGCGCAGACATATCTCCAGCTTGCGTCTCAGCCGCCATCGGCCTGGACACAGGAGATCGATCTCAGGCCATCCGCCGAGCGTTACTGAGGAGCCGATGAAGGCCGACGCGCGGATCAACGCCGATTTCTCGCGACGCGTGGTCATTGCGACGGACCGGATGTTCTGGATGCCCTCGCCGGAGATGGGCGTCGAGCGGCGGATGCTGGACCGCATCGGCGGCGAGGTGGCACGGGCCACGTCGCTGGTGCGCTACGCGCCCGACAGCCGGTTCCAGGCTCACGACCACGAACTGGGTGAGGAATTCCTGGTGCTCGAGGGCGTTTTTTCCGATGAGCATGGCGACTACCCCGCCGGAACCTATGTGCGCAATCCGCCGGGCAGCCGGCACGCGCCATACACGGCGCCGGGCTGCACGATCCTGGTCAAGCTGCGGCAGATGCCGGCGACCGAATCCCGGCGCGTGGTCATCAACACGCGGAGAGCCTGTTGGCAACGTGGCGGCAGTGACGCGCACAGCCGGCTTGTTCTCCATGTGGCACCCAACGGGACGGAGCTTGTCACCCTGGAACGGCTCAATGCGGGGGCCACGCTGCCGGCCGATGATTGCCCCGGCGGCGAGGAACTCTTTATTCTGTCCGGCAGTCTCGCCGACCGGGAATCGGACTATGGTGCTGGGACCTGGATGCGCAGCCCGGCCGGATACCGTCGTGCCGGCATGATGGCCGAAGGC
Source organism: Verrucomicrobiia bacterium (assembly GCA_035544395.1). GTDB lineage: Bacteria > Pseudomonadota > Alphaproteobacteria > Dongiales > Dongiaceae > DATKFM01. The sequence goes on along the minus strand of DATKFM010000060.1, from coordinate 2,369 downwards.
GGCGCGACGATCTGGGTCAAGCGGGGCCACCTTCCGGGAGCCTGATAACAGGTGCCATTAGCGATGATCGACCACGCAAAGCATTCCGAGACGGTGGAGAAGATCCTGGATATCGCGGAGACGCTGATCCAGACCCGCGGCTACAGCGCTTTCAGCTACCAGGACATCGCGAGGGAACTCGGCATCCGCAAGGCGAGCATTCACTATCACTTTCCGTCGAAGACCGATCTCGGCGCCGCCGTCATCGATCGCTATGCCCTGCGGTTTAGCACGGCGCTCACGGCCATCGCTGCGGATCAGGCGGCGACGGCCCTATCAATGCTGGATCACTACCTGGCCCCATACCTCAGCTTTGCCCAATCAGGCGATCGCGTCTGCTTGTGTGGCGCCCTGGCCGGTGAAATGCCGGCGCTTCCCGGCGACATGCGCAAGCGCGTCGACCGTTTTTTCCGGACGCACCAGGACTGGCTCGGCGACATACTTCGGCGCGGCGCCGCGCGGGGCGAATTCCACCTGTCGGCGCCGCCGGCGAAGATGGCGCGCCTGGTCTTCGGCGCCCTCCAGGGGGCGCTCCTGGTCAAGCGCACAACCGGCGACCCCACACAGTTCCGCGATGTTGTCACGGCGCTTAAACGGCAACTCACCGCGAACGGCTAGGGCGAAGGCGCACGCGAACCCTTGAGGCGAGGGGCGGGCTGCGGTCTATTCACCACCGTCTTTTCACCCGGGAACAAAGATGACCCGCCTCCGCCTCGCCTTCATGGGCACGCCCGATTTCGCCGTGCCCTGCCTCGACGCGCTCGTGGCGGCCGGCCATGCCGTCGCCGCGGTCTATACCCAGCCGCCGCGCCAGGCCGGCCGGGGCAGGAAGCCGCGGCCGTCGCCGGTGCAGGTTGCGGCCGAACGCCACGGCTTCGATATCCATACGCCGCTGTCGCTGAAGGATGCCGGCGAGCAGGTAGCCTTCGCCACGCTCAATCTCGATGCCGCCGTCGTGGTGGCCTATGGCCTGCTGCTGCCGAGGCGGGTTCTGGTGGCGCCGCGGCTCGGCTGCCTCAACATTCATGCGTCGCTGCTGCCTCGCTGGCGAGGTGCTGCGCCGATTCAGCGGGCCATCATGGCCGGTGATGGCGAGACCGGCGTGACCATCATGCAGATGGATGAAGGGCTGGACACCGGGCCGATGCTCCTGCGCGAGACTATCGCGATCGCTTCGGACGAAACCGCCGGCATGCTCCGTGACCGGCTGGCGGCACTGGGTGCGCGGCTGATCGTGGAGGCGCTGAGCGGCTTGGCGGCGGGCAAGTTGCATGCGACTCCGCAACCGCCTGATGGCGCGGTCTACGCCGCCAAGCTGACCCGCGTCGATGAGGTCATCGACTGGCGCAGGAGCGCCGATGAAATCGCGCGGCAGGTTCGTGCGCTGAGCCCCGCGCCCTGCGCCTGGTTCACCGCCAAGGGTGAGCGCATCAAGCTGCTTGAAGCCCAACCTGCGCCCGGCCACGGCGAACCTGGGGCGATCCTCGATGACCAACTCACGATCGCCTGCGGTAGCGGCACGCTGCGGCCGTTGCAGTTGCAGCGCGCCGGCCGCGGTCCGGTCCCGACGGCTGATTTCCTGCGCGGTTTCCCATTGCCGCCGGGCACGCGCTTGCCACTGCCGGTGGCGACCGCGCCATGACCCGCTACAAGCTCACACTCGAATATGACGGCGGCGGCTTCGTTGGCTGGCAGCGCCAGGACAATGGTCCGTCGGTGCAGGAAGCACTCGAGAACGCCGTCAAATCCTTCTGCGGCGAAACCGTCACCAGCTTCGCCGCCGGCCGCACAGATGCGGGCGTCCATGCCCTGGGGCAGGTGGCCCATGTGGATCTCGCCAAGAACACCACCGCCGACACCGTGCGCGACGCCCTGAACTTCCATCTGAAGCCGGCGCCCATCGCCGTGCTGAAAGCCGAAGCGGTGGGCGAGGATTTCCATGCGCGCTTCTCGGCCAAGGCGCGGCTCTACCGCTACCGCATCGTCAACCGCCGTCCGCCGCTGGCGCTGGACCGCGGCCATGCCTGGCTGGTCGGAGGCGAGCTGGATGCGGCGGCGATGCATGACGCGGCGCAGGCGCTGGTGGGCCACCATGATTTCACCAGCTTCCGGGCCACGCTGTGCCAGGCGAAATCACCGCTGAAGACATTGGATGTTCTGGATGTGCGCCGCGCCGGCGAGGAGATCCTGGTGAGCGCGCGGGCACAATCATTTCTTCATCACCAGGTCCGCAACATGGTCGGCACATTGAAACTGGTGGGCGAAGGCAAATGGACCCGCGCGGATGTGGCCGCCGCCCTTGCCACCCGCGACCGCAGCGCCGCCGGCCC
>DATKFM010000059.1:0-2530 GCA_035544395.1 Verrucomicrobiia bacterium | reverse complement strand
GCCACGCTGACGCTGACGTCGCGATTGGCGCGGACCGGGCCGAAGCGCTTCTCGATGCCGATGAGTTCGACGGCTGGCGCAGACGCAACATCTGTAGGGGCGGGTTTGAGACCCGCCCCTACCGCGCCTGTATCAAACGATGGCGGCGACGTCATGCCCCGCTACGGGCAGGTGTTGTCGGCCGTGTAGTCATGCACCTGGATCTTGCCGCTGACGATGTCGGCCTTGGCGGCTTCGACCTTGGCTACCATGTCATCGGTGATCAAAGCCTTGTTGTTCTCATCCAGCGCCCAGCCCACGCCGTCCTCGGCCAGGCCGAGCACCTGCAGTCCCGGCTTCCAGCTGCCGTCCTGCGCGGTCTTGAAGGAGTTGTAGACCGCGAGATCGACGCGCTTCAGCATGGAGGTGAGCATGGTGCCGGGATGGATGTAGTTCTGGTTGCTGTCGACGCCGATGGCCAGCTTGCCTGCATCCTTCGCCGCCTGATAGACGCCGAGGCCGGTGCCGCCCGCCGCCGCGTAGACCACGTCGGCGCCGCGATCGAACTGGCTGCGCGCCAGCTCGCCGCCCTTGGTCGGATCGTTCCAGGCGTCGCCGGTGGTGCCGGTCATGTTCTCGAAGACCTCGGCGCTGCTGTTGGCGTATTTCGCGCCCTGAACGTAACCGCAGGCGAATTTGCGGATCAGCGGTATATCCATGCCGCCGACGAAACCGACCTTGCCGGTCTTTGACGCCATGGAGGCCAGCACGCCCACCAGGAAGGAGCCTTCATGCTCCTTGAAGATGATCGACTGCACGTTCGGCAGATCCACCACGTCGTCGATCAGCGTGAACTTCACGTTGGGGAATTCCGCCGCCACGGTCTTGATCGCCGGCGCCTGGGCAAATCCGGTGGCGACGATGACGGTGGCGCCACGCTCGGCCAGCTTGCGCAGCGACTGCTCGCGCTGGGACTCGTTGGTGACTTCGAACTCGGCATACTCGACGCCGGTTTCTCTCTTGAACTGCTCGGCGCCGTTGTAGGCCGCCTCGTTGAACGATTTGTCGAACTTGCCGCCGGTGTCGAAGATCACCGCCGGCTTGAAATCCTCCGCCGCCGCCGGCGCCATCAAGGCAAAGACCGCGACCGCAGCCATCATCAGGCGTTTCATGAGGTTTCTACTCCCTGCAATGTTGCTGTTTATGATGGAGATTATGGTCCGCTGAGGATAGCCAAGCGCCGCAACAGGGGCCAGCCCCCATTCGCTTGTTAAAATCGTTATAAATCAGATATCCGGCACCGGCTCTCGCAGCCGCGAAAGCGCGGCTTAGGCAAGCGCGCGGAATGGAACCAGCCGGCGGATTTCCCCGGAGCTGACGAGTTCTGCAACCGCGGCGATATCCGGGGCCATTTCCCGGTCCTGGTCCCAGAACGCCGCCCGGCCGCGGATGGCGCCATGGATTTTCTGCAGCAGCGGGCTGGTTTTCAGCGGGCGGCGCAGATCGATGCCCTGGGCGGCGGCCAGCAGCTCGATGGCGGCGACGGCGCCGCTGTTGGCGGCCATTTCGCCCAGCCGCCGCGCCGCATAGGTGGACATGCTCACATGGTCTTCCTGGTTGGCAGAGGTGGGCAGGCTGTCGACGCTGGCGGGATGGGCCAGGCTCTTGTTCTCCGACGCCAGCGCCGCCGCCGTCACATGGGCCAGCATGAAGCCGGAGTTCAATCCGGGCTCCGGCACCAGGAAGGCCGGCAGTGCGCTGAACTTCGCATCGGTCAGCATGGCCACGCGGCGCTCCGACAAGGCGCCGACCTCGGCCAGCGCGATGGCGATGACGTCGGCCGCCATGGCCACCGGCTCGGCGTGGAAATTGCCGCCGGAGATCACGTCGCCTTCCTTGGCGAAAACGAGCGGATTGTCGGATACGGCGTTCGCCTCGCGGGTGAGCACGCCCGCCGCGTGGCGCAGCATATCCAGCGCCGCGCCCATCACCTGGGGCTGGCAGCGCAGGGAATAGGGATCCTGCACCCGATCGCAATCGATGTGGGAGCGGCGGATCTCGCTGTCGGCCATTAGCTCCAGCAGCGCCGCCGCCACTTCGATCTGGCCGAGCTGGCCGCGGATCTTGTGGATGCGGGGATCGAACGGCGCGTCGCTGCCGGCCGCGGCATCCACCGACAAGGCGCCCGCCGCCAGGGCCGCGGCGAACACATTCTCTGCCGCGAACAGGCCCACGAGGCCGAGCGCTGTAGAGGTCTGGGTGCCGTTGAGCAGCGCCAGCCCTTCCTTGGCCGCGAGATCGATCGGCTTCAGCCCCGCTGTCTTCAAGCCCTCGACCGAAGGCATGACGCGGCCGCCGACGCGCATCTGGCCAATGCCCATCAGCGCGCCGGTCATATGCGCCAGGGGCGCCAGATCGCCGGAGGCGCCGACCGAACCCTTGGACGGCACACAGGGGTAGGCGCCGGCATTGATCAGCGTCACCATGGCTTCCAGCACCGGGCGCCTGATGCCGGAATATCCCAGCGCCAGGCTGTTCACTTTCAGGATCA
>DATKFM010000058.1:0-19832 GCA_035544395.1 Verrucomicrobiia bacterium | reverse complement strand
ATATAGACGCGGAGCGTCGCCCCGGCGGTGCCGGTGCCGGAGAGTCGATAGACGACACGCGAACCGTCTTCGAATAGGATGCGGATGCCCTGACCCGTCGTCCGCGAGCCATCGACCGGATCCTCATAGGCGAAGTCATCGGCCTTGCCGACCACTATACCGCCAAGCGTCATTCCCTTCAGCTTAGGAAGACTCTCGCGCAGATGTTTTACCAGGCCCTGGGCCGCGGTTTCGTCGACCTCTTCATAGTCGTGGCGCGAATAGTAGTTACGCCCGTAGCTGCGCCAATGCTCCCGGACGATATCCACCACGCTCTGCCGCCGCCGCGCCAGGATGTTGAGCCACAGCAATACCGCCCAGAGCCCGTCCTTCTCCCGCACATGGTTGGAGCCGGTGCCCGCACTCTCTTCGCCACAGATCGTGGCCATCCCGGCATCCAGCAGATTGCCGAAGAACTTCCAGCCTGTCGGAGTTTCGAAGCAGGCGATGCCCAGCTTCTCCGCGACGCGGTCGGCGGCGGCGCTGGTGGGCATGGAGCGGGCGATACCGGCGAGGCCCTTGGAATAAGCGGGCGCCAGGTGGGCCTGGGCCGCCAGGATCGCCAGGGAATCCGACGGGGTGACAAACTGATTGCGGCCGATGATGAGATTGCGATCGCCGTCGCCATCGGAAGCGGCGCCGAAGTCGGGCGCGGCCGGCGACATCATGAGGTCGTACAGCTCTTTCGCATGCACCAGGTTCGGATCGGGATGATGGCCGCCGAAATCCTCCAACGGCGTGCCGTTGACTACTGTCCCCTTTGGCGCGCCGAGCGCCTCTTCCAGGATCGCGTGGGCATAAGGCCCGGTGATCGCGTGCATGGCGTCGAAGCGCATGCGGAAACCCGATTTGAACAGGGTGCGGATGGCGTCGAAATCGAACAGCGTCTCCATCAGCGCCTTGTAATCGGCGACGGGATCGATCACCTCGACCGTCATCGATTCCACTTCGGTCCGGCCTATCCGCGTAAGATCCACGTCAGGCGTATCAGAAATGCGGTACTGGTCGATAGCCTGAGTCCGGGCGTAAGCGGCTTCCGTCAACTTCTCCGGTGCCGGCCCGCCATTGCCGGCATTGTACTTGATGCCGAAATCGCCGTGAGGCCCGGCGGGATTGTGGCTGGCCGACAGGATGATGCCACCAAAGGCGCCGTGCTTGCGGATCACGTGGGAGGCAGCCGGTGTCGAAAGCAAGCCATCGCGGCCGGTCAGCACGCGGCCGAAGCCGTTCGCGGCCGCCATGCGGATCACCGTCTGGATCACCTCGCGATTCAGGTACCGCCCATCGCCGCCGACCACCAGCGTCTTGCCGGCGAACCCGTCGAGCGTGTCGAATATCGACTGGATAAAGCTCTCGGCGTAATGCTTCTCCTGGAACACCGGCACCTTCTTGCGCAGGCCGGAGGTGCCTGGCCGCTGTCCGGCAAAGGGCCTGGTCGCGACGGTGTTGATCATCGGCCTGTTCCCCGGCTCAGTTCCTGCGGAGCCTCCTCGGTGCTGGTGAGACTCCGGAACAGGGCGGCATATTGGGCGGCACTTCGCTGCCAGGAAACATCTGCCCGCATGCCGCAGCGCTGCATCTCGCGCCAGCGCCGCTGGTCGCGGAACAGGGCCGCCGTTCTGCCGAGCGCATCCACATAGGAAGGCGCATCGGTCGGCGCGAACTGCACGCCAGTCGCAACACCCGCCGCCATTCCCGCATCGTTGGCATCGATGACCGTGTCTGCGAGGCCACCCACCCTTGAAACCACGGGGATACAGCCATAGCGCAGGCCATAGAGCTGCGTCAGGCCGCAGGGTTCGAAACGCGAAGGGATCAGTATTGCATCGGACCCCGCTTGCAGCAGATGGGACAGCGCCTCGTCATAGCCGATGACAGCGCCGACACGCCCGGGATGGCGCTTCGCCGCGGCGGTGAAGGATGCTTCCATCTTTGCATCGCCAGAACCCAACAACGCCAGGCGCGCCCCGGAATCAACGAGCGTGTCGATCGTCTGCGCCACCAGATCCATGCCCTTCTGCTCGGTCAAGCGGCTGACGATGCAATAGGTGAGATCGTGGCTCGCCTCGAAGCCAAAGCGCCGCTCCACTTCCCGCTTGTCGACCGCACGGCGCGCCAGGCGTTTGACGTCGTAGTTCGACGGGATATGGCTGTCGGTGGCGGGATCCCAGACGGCCGTGTCGATGCCGTTGACGATGCCGCTCAGCACATTTTGCCGGACACGCAACAGGCCATCGAGGCCCATGCCGTTCTCCTTGGTGCAGATCTCCCGCGCATAGCTGGGGCTGACGGTGGTGATGGCATCGGCATATTGCAGTCCGGCTTTGAGATAACCGACACCGCCGTAATACTCGACACCGTCGATGGCGTAGGCCGCGGCCGGCAAGCCGAGTGATTTGAACAACGCAGCCGGGAATCGCCCCTGGAACGCCAGATTGTGAATGGTGACGACAGACTTCGCCGCGCAGGTCGGACCGAATCTGAGATAGGCCGGCGCCAGGGCCGCCTGCCAGTCATGGGCGTGGAGGATATCGGGGAGGAATGCCGGCACAGCGCCGCGGCAAATCTCGGCGGCGGCGCGCGCAATGGCGGCAAAGCGCTGGGCGTTGTCGGGCCAGTCTTTGCCGTCGGGACCGAGATAGGGATTTCCCGGCCGGCCATAGAGATGGGGAGCGTCGAGGACCAGCAGATCGAGTCCTTTCGCTTCTCCTGCGAGCAGCGTTGCGGCCCCGCCAAACATATCCGTTAACTTGTGAACCGGAGTACGGTTCTCCAGCGCCGCCAGGATCGCCGGATAACCCGGCACAAGCGTCCTGACCGCGACACCGTGGGGCCGCAACGCCGCCGGCAGTGCGCCGACGACATCGGCCAGCCCGCCGGTCTTCACCAGCGGAAATATCTCCGATGCGGCGGCGAGGACATGAACCATGGTCACGCCGAGAGCTTGTCGATCATCGGCTGGGTGATCAGGCAGATGCCGCTATCGGTGCGCCGGAACCGCTTGGCGTCCAATTCGGGATCTTCGCCCACCACCAGCCCTTCCGGAATCTCCACGCCGCGATCCACGACCACCCGCTTCAGGATCGAGTTGCGGCCGATATTCACATAGGGCAGCACCACCGCCTCTTCCATCTGCGAGAAGGAATTCACCCGCACGCCCGTAAACAGCACGGTCCGCCGCAATCCCGCGCCGGAAACGATGCAGCCGCCGGAGACCAGCGACGACACCGCTTGGCCGCGGCGCCCTTCCTTGTCATGGACGAACTTCGCCGGTGGCGTCACCTCCGCATAGGTCCAGATCGGCCAGTTGTGATCGTAGAGATCAAGTTCCGGCGTCACGTCGGCCAGATCCATGTTGGCTTCCCAATAGGCGTCCACCGTGCCGACATCGCGCCAATAGGCTTCGGATTCCTGATCCGAGCGCACGCAGGAGGTGGCGAAGCGATGGGCCACCGCCTTGCCGTTCTTCACCACATAGGGAATCAGGTCCTTGCCGAAATCATGGCTGGACTTGGGATCTGCGGCGTCGCGCTGCAGCAGCTCGAACAGGAACTTCGTCTCGAACACATAGATGCCCATGGAGGCAAGCGCCATGTCGGGCTTGTCGGGCATGCCCGGTGGGTCCTTCGGCTTTTCCAGGAAGGTCTTGATCGTGCCCTTGTCGTCCACATGCATGACGCCGAAGCCGACGGCCTCCATCCGCGGCACTTCCAGGCAGCCGACGGTGACATTGGCGCCGCTGTCCACATGGTGCTGCAGCATCAGCTCGTAATCCATCTTGTAGATGTGATCGCCGGCCAGGATCACCATGTAGCGCGGGCCGTAACTCTCGATGATGTCGATGTTCTGGAACACCGCATCGGCGGTACCCGCATACCATTGGGTTTCGGAGACGCGCTGGCTTGCCGGCAGGATATCGAAGCTCTCGTTACGTTCGGGCCGCAGGAAGTTCCAGCCCCGCTGCAGATGACGAATCAGGCTGTGGGCCTTGTACTGAGTTGCAACGCCGATGCGGCGGATGCCGGAGTTCAGCGCATTAGACAGTGCAAAGTCGATGATGCGCGACTTGCCGCCGAAATACACCGCCGGCTTGGCGCGCCGGTCGGTCAGCTCCATCAGGCGGCTGCCGCGGCCGCCGGCCAGAACATAAGCCATGGCGTCACGGGCCAGCGGGGCGGTCTTTTGCAATTTGGCCACTGAACGTCCTCCTCCTAAGCAGCGCCGTCGGTATTCCGATCAGCTTTCCGAATATTCGAACATCACCGTCGCCATCGGCGGCAGCGAGATCTCCGCGCTGGCCGGCTGGCCATGGGACTGCTCGGCGCGTGCGGTGATTTCACCCAGATTGCCGCGCCCGCTGCCACCATAGTTCGTGGCGTCGGTGTTCAACCGTTCGCGCCAGCGGCCAGTCCTTGGCAGTGGCAGGCGGTAATTGTCCCTGGGGACCGGCGTGAAGTTCGTCACCACGGCCACTGGCGGCTGGCCGTCACCGGCCTTGCGCAGCCAGGCATAGACCGAGTTCGCGGCATCATCGACAATCAGCCACTCGAAGCCGTCGGACTCGCAATCCCTGGCGTGCAATGCCGGTGTTTCGCGATAGAGCCGGTTCAGATCAGCGATCAGCGTCTTCATGCCGGCATGACCCGGCTGATCCAACAGATGCCAATCCAGTCCGCGGCTCTCGCTCCACTCCCGCTGCTGTGCGAATTCCTGACCCATGAACAGCAGCTTCTTGCCGGGATAGCCCCACATGAAGCCGTAATAGGCGCGCAGGCCCGCCATTTTCTGCCAGTCATCGCCGGCCATCTTGCTCAGCAGCGTGCCTTTGCCATGCACCACCTCGTCATGGGACAGCGGCAGCACGAAATTCTCCGAGAAGGCATAGAGCAGCCCGAAGGTGATCTCTTGGTGATGATGGCGGCGATGCACGGGATCGCGCTGCAGATAGGCCAGCGTGTCATGCATGAAGCCCATGTTCCATTTGAAGCCGAAGCCCAGGCCGCCGGCGAACACCGGCTGTGATACCCCCGGCCAGGCGGTGGATTCTTCTGCGATCGTGACGATGCCCGGATGGAGGCCATAGCAGGCCTCGTTCATGCGCCGCAGGAACGCGATCGCCTCGGTATTCTCCTTGCCGCCGCGCTCGTTGGGCAGCCACTCGCCTTCCTTGCGCGAGTAGTCGAGATACAGCATGGAGGCGACCGCATCTACGCGTAACCCGTCGATGTGATAGCGCTCGAGCCAGAACAGCGCGTTGTTGATCAGGAAGCTCGCCACCTCGCGGCGGCCGAAATTATAGATCGCCGTGTTCCAGTCGGGATGGAAGCCACGGCGCGGGTCCTCATGCTCGTAGAGCGCCGTGCCGTCGAACCGCGCCAGGCCATGCTCGTCGGTAGGGAAATGGGCCGGCACCCAGTCCAGGATCACGCCGATCCCGGCGGCATGGGCCTTGTCGACAAAGCGCGCGAACGCGGCGGGATCGCCGAATCGCGCCGTCGGCGCGAACAGCCCGGTCGGCTGATAGCCCCAAGAGGGATCGAACGGATGCTCGCTGACAGGCAGCAGCTCCAGATGGGTGAAACCCATATCGCGCGCATAGGGAATGAGCTGTTCCGCTAGTTCATCATAGCTGGGGAAGGTCCCATCCTCGCGGCGGCGCCAGGATCCCAGATGAACCTCATAAGTCGACATCGGCGTCCGGCGGGCATCCTTCGCGGCGCGGCCGGCCATGTAGGCGCCATCGCTCCAGCTAAATGAGTCGACGCGGGCAACGCGGGAGGCGGTCTTCGGCCTGACCTCAGCGGCAAAACCATAGGGATCGCTTTTCAGCGGCAGCAGCTTACCGTCACCGCCGACGATCTCGTACTTGTAGACCGCGCCTTCGGCGACCTCCGGCAGGAAGATCTCCCAGATCCCGGAGCCCCGGCGCTTGCGCATGACATGGCGCCGTCCGTCCCAGCCGTTGAAGTCCCCGACCACGGAGACGCGCCGTGCATTGGGCGCCCAGACGGCGAAGAGCACGCCGTCGACGCCTTCGTGAACCAGAAGATGGGCGCCAAGCTTGTCATAGAGCCGGAGATGCGTCCCTTCGGCGCCGTAGTAGTCGTCCATCGGCCCGAGCACCGGCCCGAATGAGTAGGGATCGATGACGCTCCACTCACCGGTCGAATTCGCCGCGCGATAGCGGATCGGCTGCCGCTCTCCGAGCTTGACCATGCCCTCGAAAAACCCCGCAGGATTTCGCCGCTCCAGATCACCGATTGCCGTGCCATCCGGCAACATGGCGCTAACCCGCTCCGCATTGGCGATGAAGGCCCGAGCCATCCACTTTCCGCCCTGCTGATGCAAGCCGAGCACCGCAAAGGGATCGTCATGGGTGCCGGATACGATCCCAGCGATATCCGCCGCACTCGCCGTGACCGCGGCGCTCGCCTTCTTGCTCGTTGTTTTTTCAGCTCGTGGGGACATTCCAGATATCCCGGGCATATTCCCTGATCGTGCGATCGCTGGAGAACCATCCCATATTGGCGGTATTGCGGATGGTCTTGTCGGCCCAGAGCGCGCGGTCGTTCCACAGCTGGTCGACCTTGCGCTGGGCGGCGGCATAGGCGGCGAAATCGGCCGCCACCATGAACCAGTCGCTGTTGTAGAGGCTGTCCACCAAGCCGCGGAAGCGGCCGGCATCGCCAGGCGAGTACACCCCACCGCCGACGGCTTCCAGCACGCCTGTCAATTCACCCGACTGCTCGATGATCTGCCGGGGGTCGTGGCCGACGCGGCGGCGCTCCGCCACCTCTTCCGCCGTCATGCCGAAGATGACGATGTTGTCGTCGCCCACATGCTCCTTGATCTCCACATTGGCGCCGTCGAGGGTACCGATGGTCAGCGCGCCGTTCAGCGCGAACTTCATGTTGCCGGTGCCGGCTGCCTCCATGCCCGCCGTGGAGATCTGCTCCGAGAGATCCGCCGCCGGCACGATCACCTCCGCCAGGCTCACATTGTAGTTGGGGATGAAGATCACCTTCAGCAGGCCGCGCACCGCCGGATCCCTGTTGATGATCGCACCCACATCGTTGATCAGCTTGATGATCGACTTCGCCTGCTGATAGCTGGCCGCGGCTTTGCCGGCGAAGATCTTCACCCGCGGCACCCAGTTGCGGTCGGGATGGGCGCGGATGGCGTTGTATTGCGCGATCGCCTCCAGCACGTTGAGCAGCTGGCGCTTATATTCGTGGATGCGCTTGATCTGCACATCGAACAGCGCCGAGGGATCGACGGGGATGCCGAGCCGTTGCGCGATCAGATTCGCCAGCTTTACCTTGTTGGCACGCTTGATCTGCGTGAAGCGCTCCTGAAACGCAGTGTCGCCGGCAACGCGCTCGATCTCCTTCAGCGCGTCTATATCATCCCGCAACCGCTCACCCACCGTCTCGCAAAGCAGCCGCGTCAGGCCCGGATTTACCTGCTGCAGCCAGCGCCGCGGCGTGATGCCGTTGGTCTTGTTGTTGATCCGATCAGGGTAGAGGGCGTTCAGATGCTTGAACACCGTGACCTTCATCAGGTCGGTATGCAGCGCCGACACGCCATTCACCTTGTGCGAACCGACGAAGGCGAGCTGGCCCATGCGTACCCGGCCGCCGTCGTGGTCGCCGATCAGCGACACCGCGGACAGCGTCTCGCCGTCGCCATGGCCGCCGGCCCGCGTTTCCTCGATCAGCTTGCTGTTGATGGCATAGACGATCTGCATATGGCGGGGCAGCAGCCGCTCGAACAGATGGATCGGCCAGCTTTCCAGCGCCTCCGGGAGCAGCGTGTGATTGGTATAGGAAGTGGTTGCGCGCACGATGTCCCAGGCCTCGTCGAAGGCGATGCCTTGGGTATCCGTCAGCAGCCGCATCAGTTCCGCCACGGCAATCGCGGGATGGGTGTCATTGAGCTGGATGGACGCCTTGTCCGCGAGATTGCGCGCATCCTTGAATTGCTGCCGATGCCGGCGCAGCAGGTCCTGCAGCGAGGCAGAGGTAAAGAAATATTCTTGCCGCAGCCGCAGTTCCTGCCCGGCGGGCGTCGCATCGGACGGATAGAGCACCCGCGTGATGCTCTCCGCCCGCGTCCGCTCATGGAGCGCGCCCACATGGTCGCCGCTGTTGAAGGCATCGAGCCGGATCGGATCCAGGGCCCGGGCGCTCCAGAGCCGAAGCGTATTCACCCGCGCGCCTCGCCAGCCGACGATCGGCGTGTCGAAGGCGATGGCCAGCACGGATTCGGCGGGCCGCCAGACATACTTTGCAGCGCCATCGGCCTCGATGATTGCCTCGACGGCACCGCCAAAGCCGACTTCGTAGGAGTATTCCCGCCGCTCGAACTCCCAGGGATTGCCGTGCACCAGCCAATCCTCCGGCAGTTCCACTTGGGACCCGTCGATGATCTTCTGCCGGAACAGGCCATGGTCGTAACGGATGCCGTAGCCATAGGCGGGAATCCCCACCGTCGCCATGCTCTCCATGAAGCAGGCGGCCAGGCGCCCCAGCCCGCCATTGCCCAGCGCCGCATCGGGCTCGAGCTCAGCGATGACATCGAGATCGACGCCCAACCGCTGCAGCGCCGCGCGCACGGTGTCCGCCAGGCCGAGATTGCTGATGGCGTCCCGCAGCAGCCGTCCAATCAGGAATTCCAGCGACAGATAGCAGACCCGCTTGCGCTCGGAGTGATAGGTGTCGCGGGTTGAGGCCATCCAGCGATCGATCACATGGTCGCGCACCGCGAGGATCGTCGCCGCCAGCCAGTCATGATTGCGGGCGACAATTGGATCCTTGCCGATCTCATATGTCAGCTTGCGCAGGATCTCGTTGCTGAAATCGGCCGGCTCGCTCGTGGGGCCCGGCGCCAGGCGCAGCGCAGACTTCGACTCCTCGCGCTTGGACGCGGCCTCACTGCCCTTCCCGTTGCGGTCGTTGTCGTACGGACTGTTCATGTCGATTTCTAGCTCTTCAAACGATTGAGATGGGCAATCAGGCCGGCGGTCGAGCCGTCTAGATCGGCTGATGGCGCGCGGCCTTCGACGACCGGCAGCAGGCCTGTGGCCAGTTCCTTGCCCAGTTCGACGCCCCATTGGTCGAACGGATTGATATCCCAGATCGCCGCCTCCACGAACACCCGATGCTCATAAAGCGCGATGATCTGCCCCAGAGCATGGGGCGTCAGTTTGCGATAGGCGATGGTGAACGTCGGCCGATTGCCTTCGAACACCCGGTGCGGCGCCAGGCTCGCGACCTCGGCCGCGTCTTTGCCGGCTGCCTTGAGCTGCGCCGCCGCTTCGTCTTGCGTCCGCCCCTTCATCAGCGCCGCCGATTGCGCCAGGCAATTGGCCACCAGCAGATTGTGGTGCGGCGACAGATCGGGTTCGTGGGACTCCGCCGCGATCAGGAATTCAACGGGAATGACGTCGGTGCCCTGATGCAGGAGCTGGAAGAAGGCATGCTGCCCGTTGGTGCCTGGCTCGCCCCAGACCACCGGGCCGGTCTTTTCCACCACCGCCGCGCCCGCGCGGGTGACCCGCTTGCCGTTGGATTCCATGTCGAGCTGCTGCAGATACGCCGGCAGCCGCTGCAGCCGCTGGTCATAGGGGATCACCGCCCGGGATCCATAGCCGCAGATATTGCGGTGCCACACGCCGAGCAGGCCCAGCAGCACCGGCAGATTGCTTTCGAACGGCGCCGCGCGGAAATGCTCGTCCAGGGCATGGGCGCCATCGAGGAAATCGCCGAAATCCTGCGCGCCGATGGCGATCATCAAAGGCAGGCCAATGGCTGACCAGATGGAATAGCGGCCGCCGACCCAATCCCAGAAACCGAAAGTGCGATCCGCACCGATGCCGAAGGTGCCCACTTTGTCGAGTGCGGTCGAGATCGCGGCGAAATGCGCCGCAACCGCCGCCTCGCCGAGATGCTTGACGATCCAGCGCCGCGCCGTCTGCGCATTGGTCATGGTCTCGATCGTCGTGAAGGTCTTCGACGCGACGATGATCAGCGTCGTCGCGGGATCGAGCCGGGCCAGCGTATCGGCGATATGAGCCCCATCCACATTGGACACGAAATGCAGCCGCGGCCCATCATGATAGGGCGCCAGCGCCAGCGTCGCCATCGCCGGGCCGAGATCGGAGCCGCCGATGCCGATATTGACCACATCGGTGAACTTGGCGCCGCCGGCGGCGGCGATCGTCCCCGCGCGAAGTCCCGTGGCGAATGCCGCCATGCGCTTCAGCACGTCATTCACCGCCGGCATGACGTCTTTCCCGTCCACAAGGACGGGCCGGTTCGAACGGTTGCGCAGGGCGACATGCAACACGGCGCGGTTCTCCGTCGAATTGATCGCCGCGCCCGCAAACATGGCGTCGCGCTTACCGGCGACGTCAGCAGATGTGGCCAGCAGCTGCAGCAACTGCATCGTACGCTTGCTGACATTGCATTTCGACCAGTCCAGCAGGAAGCCCTCCAGCTCCGCCGAGAAATGCTGGAAGCGCTGTGGATCCTTCGCGAAAGCCGTGCGCATGTCCCGCGGCGCTTCCTCGGACCAATGCAGCCGGAGCGCGTTAAGCACGCTTTCCACATTGCCGCTCTGGCGGATGGTTTGAGTCATGTTTCCGCCTCTCAATGCACTTTGATGCCGGCCATGACGGCGGCGACATCAGCCGAGGTTGGCAAATCCGCGCCGCGCCGGCTGCAGGTGATGGAAGAGGCGACAATGGCATAGTTCAGCACTGAGGCCAGCTTTTCGGCCGTCAGCGCACCGATACGCTTCAAGGAAAGCAGCCCCGCCGTGCGCAATCCCGCCAGCAGCGCGGCGCTGAAGGTATCGCCGGCGCCAACTGTATCAACCACCTTGATGTCGCGGCCGGGGACTTCGATCGTCCTGTCGCCCAGGAAGGCGACCGCGCCGGCGCCGCCGCGCGTGACTACAACGAACGAGGGGCCTTGGGTCAGCCAGTCGCGAGCCACATCGGCGAGGGCGGCCTCCGCTCCATAAGCGGTGGCGATGTCTTCTTCGCTGGCTTTGACTATTGTCGCCGTGCGCAGGAACTGGCGGAACTGGGTCGGCCAGTCCTTGAGATCGCCGATGACCGTCGGCCGTATATTGGGATCGAGGAAGATCACCCGCTGTCCCGCCTCGCGCTGCGCCAGCGCCAGATAAGCTTCGGCCACCGGCTGCACGATCAGCGTATAGGAGCCGAAGGTCACGGCTTCGATGTCGGGCGCCAGCTCGGTTTTCAGATCGGCGACGGTGATGCTGCGATCGGCAGCGCCCTCGCCATGGAACGAGTATTGCGGCTGCCCGGCCGCATCGGTCGCGACGACGCTGATGGTGGTCAGCCGCGGCGTCCGCATCGCATAGTCAAGATTGACGTTCTCCGTCATCAGCAGATCGGTCAGCAGGCGGCCGAACCGGTCGGTGGAAAGCCCGGTGCAGAGCGCCGAGGGACAGCCGAGCCGGGAAAGCCCGATCGCCACATTGAACGGCGAGCCGCCGGCGACCGCCTCGGCCTTCAGCCGCGCGCCGTTATCGCCGAGCACGAACAGATCCACCAGCGCTTCGCCGCAGACCAGTATCATGACCGCCGCGCTTCCCGGGTCAGGCTTGCCAGCATCAGGCCGCATCCTCCTTGAACAGCACGTCGCGGTCGATTGCGAAGTTCGAGAGCAGCGGCACGCTGGCGGCACCCATCACCCGTGCATCGCCACCGATCGTACCTTCGATAATCGTAAAGGGCGATACACCCTGCCGGTCCAGATCTCCCAGCCTGGTCCTGACCGCCGCGACAAGCCGCTGCCTGACGGCGCTGGGCATGGCGCCGTCGATGATGACGGCCTCGCTGTCCAGCACCGCGACGGTCGACAGCGCAGCGGTCGCCAGCGCCGACGCCGTCTCTTCGATCCATTCGTCGAGCGGCGCGCCGAAATTCGCCCAGCCGCTGCCGTTCTGCCACAGCAGCATCGGATCCTGATTTTGCGCCGCCAGCTTCTTTTCCAGAACATAGAGCGAGGCGCTGCGGATAAGCTGCTGCGGGCGGCCCTTGGCTGACGGCGCGGGTACGGCCATCGAACCCAGCGCGCCCGCATTGCCGTTGCGGCCCTGATAGAGACTGCCGTTCAGCACGATGCCGCCACCGACGAACGAGCCGACGAAGAAATACACATAGTCGCGATAGCGGTTGCCTATGCCAAAGGTCAGCTCCGCCGCGCAGGCCGCAGTTGCGTCGTTGCAGAGATAGACCGGGCCGACAAAGGTCTTGGCGATCTGCTCCTTGATATCGAAGCGGCGCCATTCCTCGAGCACATCCTGCGGCGCGCCGACTTCGCTTTCCCAATTCCAGATCTCGAAGGGGGCGGCGATGCCGACGCCACAGATGCGCGATGTCTGCGCCGGCGCGAGATCGCCGGTGATGATGTCGAAGCCCTCGGAGAACAGCCGCATCGTGTCCTGCGGCGTCGGATAGCGATAGGCATAGCGCATCGTGCCGCGAACGCCGCCGGCGAGATCCAGCAGCATGAGATCGGCGCTGCGGCGACCGATCTTCAGGCCGACGGAAAATGCGCCATCTGGATTCAGCGACAGGGGCACCGGCGGCTGGCCGATCTGGCCCTTCTTCGGTTTTTCCTTCAACAGCAGCCCATCGGCCTCCAGCTGCTTGATGATGATCGACACCGTCTGCGCCGACAGTCCGGTCAGCCGCGCGATCTCGGCCTTTGGCAAGCGGCCATGGCGGCGGATCAGCGATAGCGCCAGGCGCTCATTATAAAGGCGCACGCCGCTCTGATTGGTCCCGCGGCTGGCGCCGGCCCGGCGCGCTGGCCCGGCGCCGGACCCGCTCCAATCATGCTTGCCCGAAGGATCATGGGGAATCGACATCGTTCAGTCTTACCTAAGACGTTGTATTCTAAGAATAAAACAGAATTTCTGGCTCGCCCGATTGGAAGATGATGGCGGCAAACATCGACGATGTCAATAATTAAATCAAAGTGATTTAATTATTGACATCGTGATTAAAGGGGCGTTAACTGCGCGGAGAGCACGGGTTCGAGAACCTCGGTTCAGACTGATCATCGGGGCCTTCTGTTGCAACCGGTAGCTCGCAAGAACAGGCATCAACGTCTGACTGCGCATCGCAGCGGCACATACTGGAGGAGGACCACAGTGAAATCGAGATTGCTTCAAATGACATCCCTCGCCTTCGGCGCTTCTCTGTTGCTGATGGCCGGCCCGGCGCCGTCGATGGCCGACGACATCATCATCGGCCTGATCACCAAGACCGACACCAATCCCTTTTTCGTCAAGATGAAGGAAGGCGCGGAAGCGAAGGCCAAGGAGATGGGTGCTGAGCTGCGCTCCTTCGCCGGCAAGGTCGATGGCGACAACGAAACCCAGGTTGCCGCGGTCGAGAGTCTGATCGCCGCCGGCGCCAAGGGCATCCTGATTACACCCAGCGACTCGAAGGCCATTGTGCCGGCCATCGAAAAGGCCCGCGAAGCCGGATTGCTGGTCATCGCCCTGGACACGCCGCTGGATCCGGCCAACTCCGCCGACGCGACGTTCGCCACCGATAACTTCAAGGCCGGTGAGCTGATTGGCCAGTGGGCGGCGACGATGCTCGGCGACAAGAAGACGGAAGCCAAGATCGCATTCCTCGATCTCAGCCCCAATGAAGTGTCTGTTGATGTGCTGCGCGACCAGGGCTTCATGAAGGGCTTCGGCATCGACGTGAAGGATGTCGCCGACATCGGCGACGAGGACGATGCCCGCATCGTCGGTCACGACGTCACTGCCGGCAGCGAGGAAGGCGGCCGCAAGGCGATGGAGAACCTGCTGCAGAAGGACCCGGAAGTGAACGTGGTCTACACCATCAACGAGCCCGCCGCAGCCGGCGCCCATGAAGCGCTCAAGGCTGTAGGCCGCGATCAGGATGTGCTGGTCGTCTCCGTCGATGGCGGCTGCCCAGGCGTGAAGAACGTGCAGGGCGGCATCATCGGCGCCACTTCCATGCAGTTCCCGCTGCTGATGGCATCCATGGGCGTGGAAGCGATCGTCGAATTTGCCAAGTCCGGCAAGAAGCCCGAAACCACGCCCGGCCTCGATTTCTTCAACACGGGCGTCGAGCTGATCACCGACAAGCCGGTCGACGGTCTGCCCTCTATCACTTCCGCCGACGCGCTCGGCAAGTGCTGGGGTTGATCCCGACGGCATCAGTCTGATCCCTAGGCAACCGGCCGGAAGGGGATGGCCGTTCAGGCCATCCCTTTTCCGGAACACGACAACAAGAACCCTTTTGATTGGGGGACACCATGGCCGCCGGGCAGCAAGACTCATCAGCCAAGATGGCTGACTATGAGAAGGTCACGAAGCAGGGCGACACAAAAGTCGCCAGCTTCGATGAAGATGAGCATACGCCGCTGCGGCGGCTCCAGCATTTCCTGCATTCCAATCCGACCGCGATTCCCATCATCGTTCTGCTGCTGGGCGTCATCCTCTTCACCATCGTCGCCGGCGGCAGATTTCTTCACCCCTTCAATCTCTCGCTGATCCTGCAGCAGGTGACCATCATCGGGTTCGTGGCGATCGCCCAATCGCTCATCGTGCTGACGGCGGGCATCGACCTGTCGGTCGGCGCGATCATGGTTCTCTCGTCCGTCGTGATGGGAAAGTTCGCCATGCAGTTGGGCTTGCCGCTGCCGATCGCTTTTGCTTCCGGCCTGCTGGTCGGCGTGGTCTGCGGCGCCATCAACGGCTTTCTGGTCACGCGGCTGCGCCTGCCGCCATTCATCGTCACGCTGGGCACCTGGAGCATCTTTTTCGCGCTCAATCTCTGGTACTCCGGCAGCGAGACGATCCGCTCCCAGGATATCGAGGCGGCCGCGCCGTTCCTGCAGTGGACTGGCGCGTCATTTGATTTCCTCAAGTTCCGCATTACCGTGGGTTCCCTCCTGATGCTCGGGATGTTCGGGCTGTTCTGGTACATCCTGAACTGGACCGCCTATGGCCGCCACATCTACGCGATCGGCGACGACCCGGAAGCAGCGCGCCTCGCCGGTATCAGCACGGACAAGTTGCTGCTGTCAGTCTATGTGGTTGCCGGCTTGATTTGCTCGATCGCCGGCTGGGCCCTGATCGGCCGCATCGGTTCGGTCAGCCCGCAGGCCGGCTACACGGCGAACCTGGACAGCATCACCGCCGTGGTGATCGGCGGCATCAGCCTGTTCGGCGGCCGCGGCTCGATCCTGGGGCCGCTGATCGGCGCCCTGATCGTCGGCGTATTCCGCAGCGGCCTGGCGCAATCCGGTGTCGATGTGCTGTGGCAGGAATTCACCGTCGGCATTCTCATCATCGTTGCGGTCGCGATCGACCAATGGCTCAGAAAGGTGTCGGCATGACCTCCGAAACTCGCACCCCCATTCTCTATGCCCGCGGCCTGGTCAAGCGTTACGGCCGGGTGACGGCCCTGGACCACGCCGATTTCGACCTCTATCCCGCCGAGATCCTCGCCGTGATCGGCGACAATGGCGCCGGCAAGACCAGCCTGATCAAGGCGATCACCGGCGCCATCACGCCCGACCATGGCGAGATCCATCTCGACGGCAAGCAGATCCACTTCCGCTCGCCGATGGATGCACGCCAGGCCGGCATCGAGACGGTCTATCAGAATCTGGCGCTGTCACCGGCCCTCTCCATCGTCGACAATCTGTTCCTCGGACGTGAGATGCGGTCGACCAATCCAATCGGCCGCCTGTTCCACACGCTGGACAAGGCCGCCATGCAAAAGCTGGCGCGGGAGAAGCTGAGCGAGCTCGGCCTGCTCACCATCCAAAACATCAACCAGCCGGTGGAGACTCTCTCCGGCGGTCAGCGCCAGGGCGTCGCCGTGGCGCGGGCAGCCGCCTTCGGCAGCCGGGTGGTGATCATGGACGAGCCGACTGCGGCCCTGGGCGTCAAGGAGTCGCGGCGCGTGCTGGAGCTGATCCAGGACGTGAAGCGGCGCGGAATGCCGATCGTCCTGATCAGCCACAACATGCCTCATGTATTCGAGGTGGCCGACCGCATCCACATCCACCGCCTGGGACGCCGGCTGACAGTGATCGATCCGAAGCAATACAGCATGTCGGATGCCGTCGCCTTCATGACCGGCGCGAAGGAAGCGCCGCCGGAGGCCACGGTTCATTAGGGCGTGGACACCGCCCCGCCTGTTCCGCCGCGCGCCAGAGATACCAGCTCGCCACCGTGCGGTAGGGCTTCCAGCGAAGGCCGCGCCGTTCCATCTGCTCGCGCTCGGGCATCTGGTTGCGGTTGAAGGCGTAGGCGAAGCCCTTGCGGATGCCATAGTCGTCCACCGGCAGCACATCCGGCCGGCCGAGGCGGTACATCAGCAGCATCTCGGCGGTCCAGCGGCCGATGCCGCGCACGGCGGTCAGCCGCTCGATGATGGCCTCGTCTTCCAACTTGTGGGCCTGGGCCAAGGTGGGAAGTTCGCCATCGGCGGTTCGCTTCGCCAGGTCCCGCAGCGCCGCGATCTTCGGCCGCGATAATCCGGCCTCCCGCAGCTTGGCGTCGGTGACCCGCAGGATGTGGTCGGCGCCCAGCCCCGCCCTGGCGCGCGGAAACAGGCCGCAGACCCGGCCGTGGATTGTGGCCGCGGCCTTGCCGGTGAGCTGCTGGTAGATGATCGCCTCCGCCAGCGCGGCGAAGATGCTGGGCGCCACCTTCAACTCCATGCGGAACGGCCCGGCCGCGTCGATGATCTTGGCCAGCGACTTGTCGGCCTCCCGCAGATGAGCCACGGCCGTATCGGGATCGAATTGGAAGGCGCCGTCGCCATCGAACAGCGGCAGCGCCTTGTTCAGCTTCACCCCCTCGATGGCCAGAAGCCGGGTCTTGGTGGTGAGGCCGCCATTGGCGGAGAAGCCGCCGGCCTTGCCACCCGCCGCCAGCACCCGATGGCAGGGCACCACGATGGCGAAGGGATTGCGGCCCAGCGCCTGGCCCACGGCGCGGGCGGCGCCCGGCGCACCGATCTGCGCCGCCACTTCGCCATAGGACAGGGTCGAACCCGGTGGAATGGCTCGCGTGGCCTCATAAACCCGCCGGTGAAATTCCGGCACGCCCGTCATGTCCAGCGGGATGGCCGTGAGGTCCGTACCCTCGCCGCGTAGCAGTCCGAGGACGGCCTCCACCGCCCGCTTTACGCCCGGCGGAGGCGCCAGCTCAAGCGTGCCGGGAAACCGCCGCGCCATGCGGGCGCGGGTCTCGGCGGAACTGGCCTCCGGCAACTGAAAGCCGGCCAGCCCCTGCGATCCCCAGGCCACGCCGCAAGGCCCGATCGGTGTATCGAAGAGGGTATAGCCTTGTGCCGTCATGATGCCCGCCTATCATATCGGCCGGGACCTGCCACGGCTTCCGGAAAATTGCTGTTCCGCGCCGCCTGACACCTGGAGGATTTGCGCAGCATGAAGATTGTGATCACCGGCGGCGCCGGATTCATCGGCAAGCAACTGGCCGAGCGCCTGTCGAAACAGGGCGAACTGCCCGATGCCGGCGGCAAGCCGGCCAAGATAGACGAGATCGTCCTGTTCGATGCAGTCGAAGGTCCGCCGCCGGCGCCCGGACGCGCGCCCTACCGCAGTATCACTGGCGATGTCGCCGACCGCGCCCTGATGCGCAAGGTCATCGCCGGCGATATAGGCGCGGTGTTCCATCTGGCCGCGGTGGTCAGCGCCGCGGCGGAAGCGGATTTCGACCTGGGCATGCGGGTGAATTTGGAGGGCACGCTGTCGGTGCTGGAAGCCTGCCGCGCCCTGCCCAAGCCGCCACGGGTGGTTTTCTCCTCTTCCGTGGCCGTGTTCGGCGGCGACATGCCACCGGTCCTCACCGATGTGACGCCCCTGACGCCCCAGACTTCCTACGGCATCCAGAAGGCGATGGGCGAATTGCTGGTCAATGACTACAGCCGCAAGGGCTTCATCGACGGCCGCGCACTCCGCCTGCCCACCATCGTGGTGCGGCCGGGCAAGCCGAACAAGGCGGCCTCCACTTTCGCCAGCAGCATCATCCGCGAGCCGCTGGCCGGCGCCGAAGCGGTCTGCCCGGTCGAGCGCGGCGCCCGCATGTGGATCCTGTCGCCCCGGCGGGTGCTGGACAGTCTGCTCCACGCCTATGAGCTGCCGCCCTCGGCCTGGGGCCACAGCCGCAGCCTGTCGCTGCCGGGAATCGATGTCAGCATCGGCGACATGGTGGATGGCCTGGGCCGCGTCGCCGGCGCAGGACCGGTAAAGCGCATCCGCTGGGAACCGGACGCCCATATCCAGCGCATCGTCGCCGGCTGGCCGTACAAGTTCGACACCGCGCGCGCCAGCGCCATGGGCTTTACCGCCGACAAGAACTTCGACGAGATCGTCAGCCAGCACATCGCCGACCAGCTCGGCGGCAAATGGGCGGCGTAGGTCAGCCGGGCGGGTAGCGTTTTCTGATATCCGCCACCTGCGCCGGCGTCAGCCAGCGGGTCTTCTCCTGGCGCAGCAGCAGGAACAGCCGCGCGGTTTCCTCAAGCTCCTCGATGGCGCCGACGGCGGCATCGAGCGACGTGCCCGCCACCACCGGCCCATGATTGGCCAGCAGCACCGCGTGATGCTTGCCGGCCAGCTTCGCCACCGCGTCCGCCAGCGTCGGATCGCCGGGTGGATGGAATGGCACCAGCGGCAGGCTGCCGACGCGCATGACGTAGTAGGCCGTGACCGGCGGCAAGACGTCCTCCGGATTCACGTCAGCCAGGCAGGACACGGCGACGGAGTGCGTCGAATGCAGATGCACCACCGCGCCGCTGTTCGGCCGCTGGCGGTACATGGCGATATGCAGGAAGGACTCTTTGGTCGGTGCATCGCCTGACAATAACCTGCCGTCGCTGTCGAGCCGCGAAAGACGGGCGGGATCGAGGCGGTCCAGCGCCACATTGGTCGGCGTCATCAGCCAGCCATCCTCGAGCCGCGCGCTGATATTGCCGGAGCTGCCGAAGGTGAGGCCGCGCTCGAACATCGATTTGCCGTAGCGCACGATCGCCTCCCGCAGCGCCGCTTCCGTGGTCATCGCACCATCCCCAGGGCCTTCTCGAAGAAATCCGCGCCGCCGAAATTGCCCGACTTGAGGGCCAGCGCCAAGCGCGGCTCGCCCAGGCTGAACGTCCAGGGCACGCCGGGATCGATCTGTGCACCGATGCGGAGCGTCGCGACACCGAGCCGCTGAACGACAGCGCCGGATGTCTCACCGCCGGCAACCACCAGCCGCCGCGCCCCCGCCGCCACCAAGCCGGCCGCGATCTCCGCCAGTGCCTGTTCCACGAGGGCGCCAGCGCGCTCACGGCCCAGCTTCGCCTGGATCTCCCCCACATCGGCCGGCGGTGCGCTGGCATAGATCAGTAGCGGTCCCGCGGCCAGGCGCGGCTTCGCCCAGGCCAGCGCCTCGGCAGCCGACGCCTTGCCCGCGGCCAGCGCCAGGGGATCGAGCTTCAACGCGGCGTGGGATTTGGCAAAGGCCTCGATCTGCCCGAGTGTCGCCGCCGAGCAGCTTCCCGCCAGGACGGCCGCGCTGCCGCCTACCTTCGGCAGCTTGTCTGCGTCGCCTGTTGCCCCCAGCAACCCACGGCGGCGGAAATTCTCCGGCAGGCCCAGCGCAATGCCGGAACCGCCCGTGATCAACGGCAGATCGACGCAGGCGGCGCCGATCTCCAGCAGATGCCGGTCCTCGGTCGCATCGACGAT
>DATKFM010000057.1:0-19293 GCA_035544395.1 Verrucomicrobiia bacterium | reverse complement strand
ACCGACCGTGCCTGGAAGCATATGGAGGCCAATCCGAAGGCGCCGCGCGCGTCGGTCCTCAGCCTGCTCGACTGGAAAGACGCCTGGAGCAAGGACAAGCCGTTCCCCTTCACGCCTTCCGTGACGGAGATGAACGGGCTGGACGCGGTGATCGATCTCTATCTGGAGGAAGGGCCGGAGCAGGTCTGGCGCCGCCATGCCCTCACCTCCCGCGCCTGCCGCGCCGGCATCAAGGCGATGGGTTTGTCGCTATGGGCAAAGACCGAGGCGATCGCGTCGCCGACCACCACGGCGGTGCGCGTGCCCGAAGGCGTGAAGGATTCCGAGATCATCCGCACCGCGCGGGAAAAGTACGGCGTCGTGTTCTCCACCGGCCGTGGCGAGACCTTGGGCAAGCTGATCCGGATCGGCCATATGGGCCCGGTGGCGGAACCGATCTATGCGGTGGTGGCCATCACCGCCCTGGGCGGCGCGCTGCGCAAACTAGGCCGCAAGGTGGATGTGGCTGCGGGCGTTGACGCGGCGATGACCGTGATCGACTCCGGACAAGGCTGAAGCGCCGCTATGGGAAATCATGGACTGAAACAGGGAGCAGTTGATGCGCAGATTTGAAGGACGCGTGGCCGTCGTCACCGGAGCCGCGCAAGGTATGGGGAAAGCCGTCGCACAACGGCTGGGCCAGGAGGGCGCGACCGTCGTCGCCGTCGACATCAACGGCGACGGCGCATCCGCGACGGCCAAAGCGATCGGCGGCGGCGCCATCGGCCATACCTGCGATATCGGCGACCCCGACGCGGTGGCCAAGCTGTTCGCGACCGTCGAAGCGAAATGCAAAAAACTCGACGTGCTCGTGAACAATGCGGCCATCGTGCCGTTCGTGGCCTGGGACAAGCTGACCTTCGAGGAATGGCGGCGCGTACTGCGCGTGAACCTGGATGGGCTCTTTCTCATGTGTCGTGCCGGTTCGGACTTGATGCGCAAGAACGGCTACGGCCGCATCGTCAATTTCAGCTCGAACTCGATCTTCGCGGGCACGCCCAACATGGCGCACTACGTCGCGTCCAAGGGCGGCGTGCTGACCTTCACGCGCGCGCTGGCGACGGAACTCGGCGCCTACAAGATCACCGTGAACTCCGTCTGCCCCGGCCTGACCGATACCGAAGGCGTGCAGCAGACGCCGCACAAGGAGGCTTTCGGCTTCGTCGACATGCTGCAGGCGATCAAGGGCAAAGGCACACCGGCCGACATCGTGCCTGCGGTCGCATTCCTCGCCTCCGAAGAAGCACATTGGATTACCGGCCAAGCCTTGGCCGTCGATGCCGGCATGGTTCGCTGGTAGAGGAAACTCGATACCTGGCGCGGCCAACGTAGCCGCCGCCGGGATGCGCGCTGCCGATCAATGGGAGAACAGCGCCAGGAAAGAGCCCGCGCCGTGCCGACGCGGGCTCTTTTCGTTTTGCACCCCGTGCGTCTCAGAATGCCAGCTGATTTTCAACATTGCGGCCGATGGAAATCTGAGGCTCTGACGGCGGCGCGACATTCATGTCCTGCTCGTAGCGAGCAACGCAGCTCCGCGTTTTCTCAATCACGGTCTGCCATGGCTGTCCGCGATCAAGACTGTCGAGCACGCATTCGTCGAAAATCGTCAAACGCCGGTTCGCATTGCACCCGAAGGAAGTCCGATCGCTGCGTGCCGCCGTCAAGATCGTGCGGTTTGCAGCCGGCATTGACCGGCCTTCGGCGAAGATGCCAGAAAAGCAGCCCGACGCGATCACCACTGTGGGCCGGTCCCCGCAACCCTCATCCAGAAGTTTGTCGAGATCGCCCGGCCTCAGGAATTTTCGAGCCGCCTTCATGATCAGGCCTCGATCACTACCGCCATGGGAAGTTATAAACAGAAAACATCCTCCGGCGCCCGTAGGAGACAGTGTCGAAATCGCTTGCACGATATTGGCTTCGTTGGCCGCCCGGTCGCCGGCGGCGCTTGCTTTCAAGACAACCATGTCCTGCGGAGCCACCCCATAACCGCCGATCTTCTGCGCCATTGCATCGACCGCATTGTCAAAAGCGGGTTCGGCGTCGTCACCGGCAATGAGAACCGCTTTCCACGCACTGGGCTGTGGCAGCGGATTTGGCTTGGTTACGCACGCCGCCAGCACGAAACAAAGAAGAAATGCGAGGCGGTGGAACATGCTTTCCTCCGGTCGTCGGCGCGGCAAGGCGCGTGCGGAAATCGCACAATAAGATACTGTAAGGACTCTAGCGGCCCATCACGAAGTCACGTGCGCACAGGTTCTGTGCCCGCTCCAGCATGTTCGCAAGGCGATCATTGGATTCCGGTTCCGGTTCGACAGCCAGCTCTAGTTATAAAAATCCGCGCCCTTCTTGTAGTTCTTGAAGCTCTCGGGATCGTGGGAATAGAACAGCTCGGCGTCGTGCTTCGCCGCCAGCTCCTTCAGGCGGTGCAGCGACTTCACGCTCGCGACTGGATCCAGGTGGAAGCTGGAGATGCACATCATGTCCATGTTCTTCTGGCTGTAGCAGGCGTCGGCGGTGAACAGCATGGGCCGGCGGTTCTTCAGTTCCACCAGCATGCTGTAATGCCCGGCGGTATGGCCGGGCGTTTCGAATAGCCAGAGTCCCTTGGCTATCTCTTGATCGCCGCGCAGGGTCTGGAAAGTCGGCGTATACATGTCCAGCGCCGGATCGGGCGGCAGCTCCTTGCCCTTCTTCTTGATCAGCTCCGGCGAGAAGGTGAGATCGGAATATCCCAGATGCTCGAAGGGCTGGCAGTTGCCGCTCGCCTCGAGTTCGGCGGCGTGGCAGATGGTGCAGGCCTTGTGCAGATGCTTGTTCCCGCCGCAATGATCGAAATGATAGTGGGAGTTGATGACATAGTTGATGTCGTCGGTGCGCAGGCCGAGCGCGGCGAGCTGGCCAGGGATGGTCTGTGCCTTTTCCTGAATCGGCTTCTCGAACGGCAGGACCCGCATGACGTGATCGTAGTCATAGCCGGTGTCGAACATGTAGCGGCCGTCCTTATGCTCCACCAGCACGGCGTAGCAGGGAAAGCGCAGCTCACCGCCCGGCCCGCGATTCCAGAAGGCATGATAGCCGTCAATTACCAGCGACCCGCCGTCGAGCAGATAGACTTTTGTATCGGACATCGTCGAAGTCTCCCGTTCTTGTCTTGAGACCGGGCCAGCGGCCGCGATCCGGCATCACATGTATGAAACCTAGCGGTCGCCGCGCACATAGGGCAAGCCCAGGGCGGGCGGCAGGACGCTGTGGCGGGCAAAGATCACCAGCACCAGCATCACCATGGCAAAGGGCAGCATTTGCACCACATCTGTGGGGATGTTGAACCCGGCGAGCTGCAGTGCCGTGGTCATGGCCAGGCTGACGCCGAACAGTACGGCGCCCAGCAGCACCCAGACGGGCCGGCCCCGCGCCAGCATTGCCAGCACGATGCCGATAAAACCGGCGCCGCCCGTCATGAACGGCTGAAAAGATCCCGCGCCCACATTCGCCATGTAGGCGCCGCCGACGCCGGCCAGGAAGCCGGTGGCAAGCACAGCCATTGTCCGCGTCCTGATGACGCTGACGCCGGCCGCATCCAGCGCCGCCGGCTTGTTGCCCGCCGCCTCCAGATTGATTCCTATGTAGGTGGAGCGGAACAGCCAGCCCAGTAGCACAACCAGCAATACGCCCAGATAGACCACGGGATTGTGGCTGAACAGCCCCTTGCCGATCACGGGAATCTCACTCAGCAGCGGCAGCTCCCATACCGGCGCCTGGGACAGGCGCGGATAGGTCTTGCTGAGCTGGAAATGATGCAGCAGCGAGGTGAGGCCTTCGGCGCCGATGGTCAGCGCAATGCCAATGACGATCTGGTTAAGGCCGTGACGGATGCAGAGCACGGCCACGAAGAGCGCCACGAGCATGCCGCCGATGCCGCCGGCGAGAAATCCGAGCCAGAAGGAATCGCCATAGAAGGCAACGATGAAGCCGCAATAGGCGCCGAGCAGCATCATGCCCTCGATGCCGATATTCAAGACACCGGCCTTCTCGGAGATCTGTTCACCGAGGCCCGCCAGCAGGAGCGGTACGCCGGCCGTAATCGCGCCGAACAGCAGCGACGACAGGAAAGCCTGGGTGAGAAGCGCTTCCATGGATTAGGCCGTCACCCGCTGGCGCCTGATATGGTCGAGATACTCCACCAGCGCCAGGAAGATCAGCAGCAGCGCCACCAGCAGCAGTACGAAGTCCTGGGGCACGCCGACCCGGCGCGCCGCGCTCTCGCCGCCGATCATCAGGGCCGAGAAGAACAGGGTGAAGCCGATGACTGCATAGCCATTGAAGCGCGCGAGGAACACCAGCGGCACCACCAGGAGGCCGAAGGCCGGATTCCAGTCGGCGCGCACGACGCCCCAGACACCCAGGATCTCCATAGAGCCGCCGAGACCGATCAGGCCGGCGCTGATAGCGAAGGTCGCGATGGTGAGACGGCTGACGTCGAGTCCGGCGTGGACGGCGGCTCGCGGGTTGGCGCCGACCACCTGCAGCTTCAGCCCGAAGGCCGTGCGGGTCATCATGAGATGCACGAGCACCACGACAGCCAGCGCGATCAGCACACCCAAATGGATCGTTGAGTCGAACAGGCGCGGCAAGCGATCTTCCACCGGCAGGGTGCGGGTCTGGGGCACCGTGGTTTCCGGATCCCAGAACAGCAGCTTTACAAGAACGTTGGCGAAGCTGATGCCGAGGAAGCTCATCATTAGCGACGTGACGATCTCGTTGACGCCATACCGCGCCTTGAGGATCGCCGGTATCAGCGACCACAGAGCGGCGACGGCGATCGAGACGATCATGCAGGCAATGAGCGTCAGGCCGCGCGGCAGGACCTGGATCAGAGCCGGCGCCAGCGCCGCGGTGATCACCGCGGCCAGCAAGAACTGCCCGTCGCCGCCCAGATTCCAGATGCCGGCCCTGAACGCGACAATCAGCCCAGCAGCAATCAGCAGCAGCGGTGCCATCCTCGTGAAGGTCTCCTGCAAGCCGCCCCAGGTGAGCAGCCCGCGCCGGAGCACATAACCGTAATAGGCCAGCGGATCCTTGCCGAGGATCAGCAGGACCAGCCCACCGATCGCCAGCGCCAGCAGAACCGGAATCAGTACGCGCAGGATCGCGCCGCGCAGCTCTCGGCCGGATTCGCCGGAGCGCGGCTTGCCGCCGGCGGTTTGCGTCTCGACGCTCACGCCGCCTCGGCTCCGGTCATCAGCAGGCCGACGCGGCGCTCCACGTCTGACGTGTTATCGACGATCCCGGCAAGCCGCCCTTGGAACATCACGCCGATGCGATCGCTGATCTCCAGCAATTCATCCAGGTCGGTGGAGATCACGATCACGGCCAGTCCGCGCTCGGCGCTGGCGATGATGCGGTCATGCGCGATGCGGGTATTCTGCAGGTCCAGGCCGTAGGTCGGCTTGTTGAAGATGACGACACCTGCATCGTTATCGAGCTCGCGCGCCAGCAAGACTTTCTGGATGTTGCCGCCGGACAGCTTCCCGACGGCGGTTTTCTCCGACGGCGTGCGGATGTCATGCTGGCGGATCTGCAGCCGCGCATGGTCGTGAATAAAGTCCCAGTCGCTGAGGCCGCGGCGCCAGTAGGGCGGCTCGCCGATCTCCTTCATCACCAAGTTGGTGGCGACGGAGAAGGCGCCCACAGTGCCCTCGCCAACCCGTTCGTCGGTCACATAGCGAATGCCCTTCTTGCGTCGCGCGGGCACGCGGTCGGCAGTGATGTCGGCGGTGCCGAGGATGAGCTGCCCGGCAGCCGCCGGGCGCTGTCCCGCCAGCAGCTCCGCCAGATGCTTCTGTCCGTTGCCGTCGACGCCGGCAATGCCGAGGATCTCGCCCGGCCATAGGTCGAAACTCACCTCCCGCAGCGGACATTCGCCGCGCCCGGCGTCGGTCTGCAAGCTGCGAGCGCTGAGACGCGCAGGCCCGCCGCGGTCGACGGCGCGATGCCGGTGCGCCTGGCGGCCGCGTCCCACCAGGATCTCGGCGTCGCGCTCATGCTCCGCGCGGTTGCCGAACATCATGCGGATGACTTCGTCGGTGGTTTCCGCTTCGCTCATCTCGTGCCGCCGCTCTGGCGGGATCTGTCCGACCAGCCGGCCGAGGCGCAGTACGGAGATGCGGTCGCCCAACTCATAAGCCTCCATCAGCTTATGCGTGATCAGGATCAACGCGATACCCTTTTCCTTCAGGCGGCGCATCACCTGCGCCAGATCGCGCACGCCCTGGGGCGTCAGCATGGAGGTCGGCTCATCGAGGATCAGCACCTTCTCGCCGCGCCAGAGCGCGCGCATGATCTCGACCTGCTGCTGTTCGCCCAGCGACAATCGCCCGACCAGCGCGTCGGCGTCGATCGCAACGCCCAGCAGCGCCGACAATTCGTTGAACCGCTTCAACGCCGCGGTGCGGCCAAGGCGTAGCCACCAGGGGCCGCCGAGCATCAGATTTTCGATGACGGAAAGACTGGGCACCAGCAGCACATGCTGGAACACCGTGCCGATGCCGCGATCGAGACTTTCTCGCGGCGAGTTGATCTTCACCGGTTCGCCGCCGAGCAGGATCTCGCCCTCGTCCGGCTGCTGCATGCCCGCGAGTATGGCGATCAGCGTGGATTTTCCCGCGCCGTTCTCGCCCAACAGCACATGGATCTCGCCCGCTCGGAAATCGAGGGACACTTTGTCGTTTGCAAGTACGCCCGGAAAACGCTTGGTAATATCGCGCACGGCCGCCACCGGCACGGCATCGCCGCCGCCCTGAACCGTTGCCGAGAGTCCCGCGTCGCTCATACCCGTACCCTAGACCGGCACGCGCCGCCCGATAAGGGGCGGCGCGGCCGAACGCATCATGTCAATGTAGAGCCCCCGTGCCTATTGCGGCGCGTCGGTAACCGAGGTCATGAGAGCACGGACTTTATCCGCTTCCCACACCGGCTCGATCTTCAGGGTCTCGGCAACAATTTCATCGCGCACTTTCATCACATCAGCCCAGACATTGTCCGGGATGTGCTTGCTGTGCAGCAACTGCACCGAGTCGTCGGAAAGTTGGATCGAATAGCCCTTGGTGCCGAAGGTATCGGCCTTCAGGTCATCCACCATCGCCGAATAGACCGGAACCAGGTTCCAGATCACCGAGGACAGCAAGTTGCCCTTGTCGATCGAGGTCTTGTCACCGATCACATCGATGAACCACACCTTGCCGCCGTCGGTCGCCTTGGTGGTTTCCACCGCCTGCAGCATGCCGAAGGTGGCGCCATCGCCCTGGCCGAAGATGACATCGGCGCCGGCGCCGATCACCGACTCGGTGACACGGCGGCCGCCGGCCGCATCGGAATAGGCGGCGGGACCGATGACCGCGTAGAGGATCTTCACGCTGCTATCTGCGGCCTTGACGCCCTGCGCAAACGCCGCTGACTGGGAGTTCCAGGACGGCGGCTCGCCGGACACGACGATGCCGACCGACTTGGTCTTCGTCGTCTTGGCCGCAAGGATGCCCGCAAGATACGCGCCCTGATGGCCGCTCAGAGTATAGTCGGCGACGGCGCCCTTCTTGTTGGCGTCGGGCTTGTCGACGATCGCTACCGGCACACCCTTCTCAGCGCCGATTTCCGGCGCCGCGGTGTTGTAGCCACTGGCATGGGCGATCATCAGGCTGGCCCCGTCATCGGCCAGCTCGCGCAGCTGCGGATGCACGTCGCCATAGCCCAGGCCGGTCGCCGGCATGAACTCGAGGCCGTACTTCTCGGCCACGGCCTTCGCCGCATCATGGCCCTGCTGGTTCCAGCCGAAATCGGTCGGTTCCTCGGGCGTCAGGATGGCGATCGATTTGACATCAGCCGCCGTCGCCGATGTGGTGAGACCCACACCGATCGCGCCGCAGGCCACGGCGGCCATAAGGGCCAGCCGTGTCGCATTTCTTCTTGTAATCCCGTTCATTTTTTACCTCCAGACGTTGACGTTTTGCTTCTTACGCTGCAGTCACGGACTGCGCTCCCGTGATGCCATTTTCTGACGCGCCTAGCGCAGTTACTCAATTTTCCCTGGCGCAAATCTCTTACTAGCTGGTTCTCGCTCCCTGTCTTCATCGCCGCTGCCAGATTCCGCTCCACCTAGGAGTCCTGCAGCGCCTTGCGCGCGGCGACGAGCTTGCGCGCGCGCTGCGCCTGCAATTCCGTAATCCGCTCGGGCGTATAGTCAAAGACGCCGCGGCGGCTTTTGATGCCGAGTTTCCCCTGCCCGGTGCGTTCCGTCACGAACTTTGCGACGTCGCCGCGGCTGCAAAGCTCCTTGTTCAGGTAGCTGCCGACCGCCTGGTAAATGTCCAAACCCGCCATATCCAGCAACGCCATGGGTCCGACCACCGAAAGCTTGTAGCCGATGCCCCAGGAAACACAGGTGTCCAGGCCCTCGGCGTCGATCACGCCCTGTTCGACCAGGTCGACGCATTCCCGCAGGAGGGCATAGAGCACCCGGTTCTCGACAAAGCCGGGCACGTCCTTCTTCACCACCACCGGCAGCAGGCCGATGCCCTTGATCAGGTCGACTGTCCAATCCACTACCCTGGGCGCGGTTTTCGCGCCGGCGATGACCTCGATCATCGGAATGATATGGGGCGGGTTCGACCAGTGCATGCCGACGACACGCTCTGGCACCTTCAAGAAATCCTGGATTTTGCTGATGGGAATACCCGAGGTATCCGACGCTAGGACGCACTCCTTGCCGACCACGGCTTCTGCCTGCTGGAACACGTCAGCCTTGATTTCCAGCTTCTCGGACACATTCTCCAGCACCAGATCCGCACCGGAGACGCAGTCGGCCAGGCTGTCGCAAACGGCAATGACCTGGCCCTTACTTTGGTCAGGCATGCCCAGGCTGGCGAGCACACCGGCTGCCACTTGGAACCGCGGGGCAGCGTTGGACCGCTGATCGGCATTGGCGTCGAAGCAACGCACGGCAATGCCGGCGCGGGCCAGGGTGGCGGCGATGCCCGGCCCCATGGTGCCCAGTCCGATAATCGCCGCCTTTGTCATCCCGCCTCCCGTATTAGCAAATACAAATCCCGCTTGTGCGGCTTGCCGGTGGACGCCCCTCTACCCGGTTGCCTTCTTGAAGGCCGGCCGTGTGACGAGCTTGTCGCGCCAAGCCCGTAGTCCCGCGAGGCCCGGCAGGTCCACTGGGAAGTCGAGACAGCGATGAACAATTGGCCCAAGGCAAATATCTGCCAGTGACATCGCCTGCCCGGCAAGCCAGGACTGCCCGCTCATGCCCGCCTCCAGGATGTCGAGCTGCGTCTTCAGTTCCTTGGCATCGGTCGACCAACTGGCGGCGCGCTCGGCGGCCGGTTTTTTCGCTTCTTTGAAGATGCCGAGATAGGGATTGTTGAGGGACGCGAGTTGCCAATCCATCCAGCGCTCAACCTGGCTGCGCGCCGCGGGTTCGCTCGGATACAGGGCATGGCCTCCCTGCTTGTTGCAGAGATAGCGCAGGATGCTGTTCGACTCCCAGATCACCGTGTCGCCGTCCACTAGCGTTGGCACCTTGCCGTTTGGATTGAGCTTGAGATAGGCCGCGTCCCCGGTGTTGTTGAACTGGCGGCCATAATCCTCTCGCTTGTAGGGCGCGCCCAACTCCTCCAGCAGCCAAATCACCTTTTGCACATTGCCGGAAGTGCCCCGGCCCAAAACTCTCAGCATCCTATCCCCTCTTTATCGCGCTGCAGGACTTGCGCCCCGTCTAGTTGACACCTGACGATCTCATTCTTTCGGCTTATAGGCCACGGCATCCATTTCGATTTTGCATTCGATCACGGCGCGGGCCTCGACCGTGGTGCGGGATACGATGCCCCCGGGAAAATATTCGGCGAAGACCCTGTTATAACGGCCGAAATTCCGGGCATCTTCGAGGAACACCGTCACTTTCACCACATCGGACAGATCGGCGCCGTCCAGGGCTAGGATGCGGCGGATGGACTCGATGGTCCAGCGCGTCTCCTCCTCGATATTGCCGACGCACATATTGCCGTTCTCGTCCTTGGCCACCTGGCCGGAGACGAAGATGAAATCCCCGGCGCGCACTCCCGGATGGAAAGGCAGGTTCGGGTTCTTCTTGCCGATAGGAACTATGCCCTTGCTCACATGACTTCTCCTGATTGCGCCGGCTAGAGAACCGACGTTTCGATGATGTCGACGCCACGCTGGCGGTCGATGAGATAGCAGATGCCACGATCGTCGATGGTGACGTCATTGGACGACATGATCTCGAAGCCCTCCGGCGGGTCCGGTTCATAGTAGGCCACTTCGCGAGGAGCGAAGGGGTCGGCGATATCGATGATGCGGAGCCCCTTGGCGAACCAGGCGAAGGGAATGGTCGTGCCCTTGAACCTCTCCGAGGGTTGATGGCAGCCCATCATCGGCGGCTGCGGCGCGCCATCCTTGTCGAGCCCTTCCACCTGAAACGTTGAGATCGGGATCGGGCAGGTCTCGTTGGTGATGTCGTAAATCCAGGCGAAGGCCGGCGCCGCGGGCCACAGCTTGGCGACATCTTCATCCGCCACCACCATGACGTTACGGCCCTTCAGCGGTTGCGGGATCGGCAGGCAGGTATGGGTGGGATGGGGAAAGGCCGGCGAGGTGTTACCGCCGGCGATCGCCCGCGGCTTCGCCATGTCGGAGATGTCGAGGATGTAGTAGCCGTGATGCCAATAGCTGACATAGAGCCTGTCGCCCATGCGCATGGGATGGTGACAGCGCGGCGGCGTCCAATCGTCCCAGGGATAGGGCTCGCCGCCGGCCTTCCATTGCCCGGGAATCCACCAGCGGCCGACCTCTTCCGGCTTCTCCGGATTTTTCAGGTCGAGGATCATCGCGATATTGCCGACATAGCCCTCGGCTGTCGGCGAGATATAGGCGTAGCGCCCGTCGAAATCGTAGCGGTGCACGCCCTTGCCGTGGGTGCGCCATTTGCCGATCTGCCGCGGCTTGCTCGGATTCGATACGTCATAGATGCCGAGACCGCCGCCGAATGCCGTGTCGCCTTCCGGCCCGTTGCGCTCATGATTGACGATCATAATGCCGTTGCTGACGCGCACCTTGTGGGAGTGCCAGCCCTGGGGCACCTCGATCCGCGCCAGCAGCTTTGGGTTCCGGGGATCCGCCACATCGACGATGCTCGTGCCCGTCGGCTGGCGCATATGGCCGATATAAAGCGTGGTGCCCTCGACCCAGACCTGGCCACCGCCGGGACAGTCGAAGCGCGCGAGATGGCTGGTGTTCCTGCCGTTCGCCATGTCCGGAGCCGATCGAAGAATCCCGCCGCCTGCGTTCAGGCCAGCTTGACGATTTCGCCGGTCTTGGTCTTGCCGTGCCTCTGGTAGAAGGCCAGCGCCTTCAGGGTCGGCTCATCGCTAGCGACGAACAGTATGGCGGGATCCTTGTCCGACCCATTCACATGCTCGCACCAGCTCCCGCCGGGCACCGCCATGGTATCGAACGGCTCCCAATCCAGCCGCTTGCCATCGACGATGCTGTGGCCTTTGCCCTCGAAGGGCGCCACGACAAGGCTGGCACTCTGCTTCAGCGGTAGCGTTCGCTCGCCGGGCCGCAGCATCTGCATGAAGAAAGTGATGGTTTTATAAACCGGCTGTCCCGTGGTCGGATCGACATATTCGATCATGAGGCCTTCATAGGGATCGCCCGGCCAATCGCGGAACTTGTGGAGCTGCTCGCGCATCATGTCGTAGCGGTAGACATACATGGGCGATGCGGCGCCGGTGCCGCGGAAATGCGAGACAAAGCGCGGCTTCAGGCCGCCATGGCCATAGACTCGCTGGGAGTAGTCGGGCGGGAAACGTTCGGACTGCATCGCGCGGCGCACGCGCTTGCCTTCCTCCTCCTCCGTGTAGTCATGCTCGAAATACATGGAATTGAGGGTTTCCACGAGAGGCAGATCCAGGACACTGAGATTGATGGCGTTGTCGTCGCCGTGATTTCCGTGATTGTGCCAGGTGTCGTGGGGCGTCAGCACCATGTCGCCGGGGCCGAAGGTAATATTCTCACCTTCCACGCCCGTGAAATTCATCTTGCCGGTGAGGCCCAGGCGTATGGCGTTTGGTGCATGGCGATGGGGTGGCATGATCTCCCGCGGATCGTTGAGGCGGAAGGCCACGTACATCGTGCTGACGGTGGCGCGCTTTGGCGCCAGGCCGGGATTGACCAGTACCAGCGAGCGCCGGTCCGAGGTATCCGTCCGGATCAGTTCCGCCGAGCGGAGCAGCAGCGGGTCGATCTCGGATTGGTATTTCCAGATGTAGGGCACCGCCTTACGGGTATCCAAGATCTGGCGGTCTTCGTCATGCTCGACACTGTGGTCCACCGCCCAATAGGGCGCCATGTTGAGCTTGAGGACGTCGGCATGGAGCTGATCCAGCGCCGCCCGAACATTGCTGGATTTCACTTCGCTGGTCGCCTTCATGCTGCACACCTCTGCCCGGGGTCGGTTCCAAACCGCGTGACCGCATTGCCAGGCGGATCCGCCACAAACCATTTGCCAAAATTGGTTCATTACTCGACGGGATTACATTGGAATCGTAACCATTTCCCAAACCCAGCGTCAACCCTGCACCATATCGCTACGCCGATTGTTGCAGGCAGCAGCATGTGGTATCGTGCCTCAACAATTGGTCTCGGCTGAATGCACCAGCGGTTCCCTGAGGTTCGGGAATCTGGGCAGCGCGGCCGGATGGTCCCAGTGGCGCTGATGGGCCGGGACAGTCGCGCCGCCGAAGGGACCTTGACCGGCATGGCCATTGAGCTTGGCCGGCGGATAGCGACAGGGATATCGCCATGGAGCGAACGGACGAAACTCTCACCAAACTGCGGCAGATGATTGCCAGCGGCAGCTTCGACGACGAGGGTCGCATGCCGCCAGAACGCGCGCTCGCCGTGGAACTCGGCGTCGGGCGCCGTTCGCTACGCCGCGCGCTCGACATCCTCGAACAAGAAGGTCGCATTTCACGTCATCAGGGCCGCGGCACCTTCGTGCAGACCAACGGCAATGGCAGCGGCAATGGCCATGCGCGGACGATCGCGCGGCTCGCCTCCATGCTGCCGGCCGCCTCGGCAGATGCGCCGAACATGGCGTTCGAATACATTCTCGACCATATCAATCCGCTGGAAGTGATCGAAGTGCGGCTGGCCATCGAGCCTGTCATGGCGCGGATCGCCGCCTTCCGCGCCTCGCAGGCGGAGATCAAGCGGCTGCAAGGCCTGGCGGAGGAAACGCGCACCGCCGCCGATCCCGATAGCTATGAGCGTGCCGATGGCCGCTTTCATCGCACTATCGCCGAGTCGGCGCGCAACGCGCTGTTCCTCGCCATATTCGACACGCTCCATGCGAGCCAGCGCGACAGCGGCTGGCGCCGCCTGGGCGAGAACGCCCATTGCTACAAGCGCCAGTCGGTCTATGCCGGCTTTCACCAGGAAATCTGCGCCGCGATCGCAGCCCGCCAAGGCGACCGCGCGCAGGAGCTGATGCATGAACATCTCTGCGACGTGCAGCGATACATTCATCAGCACGCCTTTCCGACCACCGTCGCCACGGCCAGCAAGCAATAGCGTGACGCAGCATCCCGCCAGTTGGTCCGGCTTATGACGCCGGCGCCACTCATGCTAGCAATTGGTTCCGCTGGGAGGCGCGATTTGGTTCGCCCGAGCCCAGATATGAACCAATAGCTCGGGTACAGCATGATGGTGGAGCGCAAGACCTACGATTATGTCATCGTCGGCGCCGGTTCCGCCGGCTGCGTTCTCGCCCGCCGCCTCTCCGAAGACATCAATAACCGAGTTCTGATACTCGAGGCTGGCGGCTGGGACCGCGACCCCTGGATCCACATCCCGCTGGGCTGGGGCAAGATCCTGCAGAAGCGGCTCCACGACTGGGGGTATTTCTGCGAGCCGGAGCAGAATGTGGGCGGCCGGCGTGTGGAATGCGCCCGCGGGAAAGTCGTGGGGGGCTGCTCCTCGACCAATGCCATGGCGTACGTACGAGGAAACCGCGGCGATTTCGAGCGCTGGAAGGCGAGCGGACTGACCGGCTGGGGCTTTGACGACGCCCTGCCCTACTTCCGCAAGCAGGAGAGCTGGGAGGGCGGCGGCAACGCCTATCGCGGCGGCGACGGGCCATTGGGCACCCAGACTTGCAAATACCAGGACCCACTCCTGGGCGCTTTTGCTGACGCTGCCAAGGCCGTCGGCCATGGCTGGACCGACGACTACAACGCGGAAAAGCAGGAGGGCGTCGGCCGGCTGCAGATGACGATCCGCAACGGCCGCCGCGCCAGCACGGCAACCGCCTATCTGCGTCCGGCCTTGCGGCACCCCAACCTCACCATCGAAACCGAGGCATTGGTGACCCGGGTGCTGTTCGAAGGCAATCGCGCCGTCGGCATCGAGTACCGGCAAGGCAGCGAAACCAAGACAGCGCGGGCCGACAAGGAAGTGATCCTCGCCGGCGGTGTTATCAATACACCGCAGACGCTGATGCTATCGGGCATCGGCGATCCAGCCGAACTCGGGAAACACGACATTCCTGTAAGACTGGCGCTCCCGGGGGTCGGCAAGAACCTGCAGGATCACGTCTCGGCGATCCTGATGTATCACCGCAAGGGGACCGGCCCGTTCCACAGGATGATGCGCTATGACCGCATCGGCCCGGAACTGGCCAAGGCCTACCTGTTCGGCAAGGGGTTCGCCGCCGACGTGCCCGGCGGCATCACCGCCTTCCTGAAGAGCAGCTCCAGCGTGCCGCTGCCGGATATCCAATTCCTGCTGACCGCCGCCCCTCTGGGCGCCTGGCCTTACATGAAGCCGTTCAAGCAGCCCTTCACCGATGGCTTCGCGTGCCGCATTGTCATGCTGCATCCGGAAAGCCGCGGCGAGGTTGCGCTTCAATCGGCCGATCCGACCACCCATCCGCGCATCCTCCAGCGCTTTCTCTCCACCGACTATGACTGGCGCGCGTTGCGGGCCGGCGTGAAGATGGCGCGCGAAGTGGCAGCGCAGTCGGCGATGCAACCCTTCATCGCCAAGGAGATCGCGCCCGGCCTGCAAAAGGCATCGGATGCGGACATCGACGAACACATCCGCAAGACATCGATCACAGTCCATCATCCGCTGGGCACCTGCCGGATGGGGCCGGATAACGATGCGCTGGCGGTTGTCGATCCTCAACTCCGCCTGCGCGGTGCAGAGGGCCTGCGGGTCGTCGACGCGTCGGTGATGCCAGACATGCTCACTGGCAACATAAACGCAGCCGTCATCATGATCGCCGAAAGGGCGGCGGATCTGATCAAGGCTGCCTGAGTTTCAGCGCGCCGTTACCAGCGCATTGAGTTCGCCGTAGGTCATTGCACCTTCCCGCACCAGACCGGAATCGCCGTCGCGCAGAAATGCCTTGGCCTTTGCGAGAGCGGTCGCCGCCGCAACCTGCGAGATCGCCGATCCCGCGCTGAGCCTGCGCACGCCAAGCTTCTGCAATTCCGCGGCGGGGGCCAGACCGGGCCACGCCAGCAGATTTACAGGCAGACCCGCCGCAGCAGTGATGCCGCGGATCTCCGCTGCTTGCGCGGCGCCAGGAACAAACAAGCCATCTGCGCCGGCGTCGCGGTAGCGTTTCGCGCGGACGAGCGTCTCCGCCACGCGCTTTGCCGGCGGCACCAGTTCGCGCAGGTAGACATCAGTGCGGGCGTTGACGAAGAAGTCGACGCCTTTGCGCTTGGCTGTCCTTTTCACCTGCTCGATCTTCCGGCAGAGCAGATCAGGCGACGATCCGCCATCCTCGATATTCATGCCGATGGCGCCGGCGTCGATCACCTTACCGACCGCGGTGCCTACAGCCTTCGGCGTCTTGCCATAGCCGCCTTCCATGTCGATTGTCAGGGGCACCTTGATCACGCGGGTCATGCCGGCGACCGCAGCGACCAGCAGGTCCAGCGGCAGCGCATCGCCGTCGGGATAGCCCAGCGCCCAGGCGACACCGGCGCTGGTCGTTGCCATGGCACGGGCGCCCAGGCTTTCGATCAGCCGCGCGCTGCCCGCATCCCAGCAGTTTGCCAGAACGAGAATCTTCGGTCCTTTGTGCAGGCGGCGAAACTCCGCTGCTCTCTTCTGTTGCGATGCCATGGACACTCCGATGTGAGATTAAGGATGTGAATCGCTGCGCGCCGCATCAGCCGCCCAGAGATGCTGCGCCGCATAGGCCCGCCAAGGCCGCCAGGGTTCGGCACGATCCTGGAGTTCAGCCGGACTCGGCCGCGTGCCGTTGCGCGCGGCGCCGCGCAGCAGGCCGATATCGCTGGCGGGAAAGGCATCGGTCTCGCGCACGGCGCGCAGTGCAATATAGTGTGCCGTCCATTCGCCGACGCCCCGGATCGCGCGCAGACGCGCCACGGTGTCCTCCACGCTGGCGAGCGGCTGGAACAGGTCGGGATTGGCGAGTGCCGCCTCGGCCAGGGACGTCAGCGCCGTCTTGCGCGCATTCGGCATGCCCAGCGGCGCGAGATCGGCGGCTTTCACCTGCGTCGCCGTTGGAAAAACATGGGTCAGCGCGACGTGAGTGCGCTGCGCTGCCAATAAGGGTCTGCATAGACGCACCAGATGCCCAGCCAATTGCCGCGCTGCCTCCACCGTCACCTGCTGCCCGAGGATAGCACGCATGGCCAGCTCGAAACCGTCCCAGCCGCCGGGCGCGCGCAGGCCGGGCCGCGCGGCGATCAGCGGCGCCAGCAGCGGATCCTGCGCCAGATGGGCACCAATTTCAGCCACATCCGCGCCGAGATCGAACACTCGCCGCACTCGCGCAATGACGGCGGGAAGCGCTTTCAGATCGCCAACACGGATCGTAACGCTCAGGCTCTCCCGCTCCGGCAAATGGCTGATCTCGACTGTGCCGAGTTCGCCGTCCTGGGTGAAGGTCCGGCAATAGCGCTCGCCGTCGATCCGTTCGACGCCTGCTATCGCGCGCGCCCGCAAGAACGCCAGCATTGAGGCCCAGTCATAGGGCGGCCGGTAGCGCAGCCGCACCGTGACGCCGTCGGCCGCCGCCGATCCCTCGCGAAGAGCCGTGATGGTCTTGCGCCGCAATGCACTCGGCGGCCGCTTGAACAGCCGCTGAAAAGTCT
The DNA here is from genome assembly GCA_035544395.1 of Verrucomicrobiia bacterium. Lineage (GTDB taxonomy): Bacteria > Pseudomonadota > Alphaproteobacteria > Dongiales > Dongiaceae > DATKFM01. The sequence goes on along the minus strand of DATKFM010000057.1, from coordinate 2,041 downwards.
CATTGAATCGCCGTACGCTGCCGAAGCCGGCGGCCAGCGCGATCTCGCCCATGGGCAGGCGCGTATCGTGGATGAGCTGCTTGGCCAGCAGCACGCGCCGCGTCTGCGCCACGGTGACCGGCGAGGCGCCGATATGCTGGTCGAACAGGCGCCGCAATTGCCGCTCGCCAACGCCAAGCCGCGCGGCGAGACCGTCGACGCTGGCATCGTCGCCATCCAGCGCGCCTTCGGCGATCAGCGCCAAGCCACGGGACACGGTGTTCGACGTGCCGCGCCAGGCGCCGAAATCCGGCGCGGTTTCCGGCCGGCAACGCAGGCAGGGCCGGAATCCGGCCTCCTGTGCCGCCGCGGCCGACGGGAAAAACCGGCAATTCTCGAACTTGGCCGTGCCCGCGGGACAAACCGGCCGGCAATAGATGCCCGTCGATGTCACGCCGACGAAGATCCGCCCGTCGAAACGGGCATCGCGGGTACGCAGCGCACGGTAGCAGATCTGCGGATCGAGTGTTTCCATTGTCTGATCATGCCACCACCGCTGGCCCGACGCTCGCGGTTTTCGGACATGGTCCCCTAAAGCAATCCGCGCCGCGCCAAGTTGCGCATCAGGTGGCTGGCGCCGAACACCCAGGGCGGCGCCTCGGTCGACAGCATCATGCGGTTCACCAGCGCCCCCAGCTCCGGCGCAGCCACCGTGACGATATCGCCCATCTTGTGGGTAAACCCCTGTCCCGGCTGATCGCGATCCTCGATCGGCGCAAACAGCGTGCCCAGATACAGCACCGCGCCGTCGGGATACTGATGATGCGCCCCGACCATTTGCTTCACCAGATCGGCGGGATCCCGGCTGATCTTGGCGATGTTGGACGAGCCCTTGAGCTGGTAGCCCTCCGGCCCGTCGACCGTCAGCGTCACCTGGATCTTGCGCACATGGTCGAGCGTGAATCCGCCGTCGAAGAAACGGATAAACGGACCGATGGCGCAACTTGCATTGTTGTCCTTCGCCTTGCCCAGCAGCAGCGCAGAGCGGCCCTCCACATCCCGAAGGTTCACGTCATTGCCCAGGGTCGCGCCGACGATGCGTCCCGCCGACGACACCACGACCACCACCTCCGGTTCCGGGTTGTTCCATTTGGAGATCGGATGCAGGCCTGCATCGAAGCCGGTGCCCACGGCCGACATGATCTGTGACTTGGTGAAGATCTCCGCATCCGGCCCGATGCCGACTTCCAGATACTGGGACCACATGCCCTTCTCGATCAGCAGCGCCTTCAGCTTCATCGCCTCCGGCGAGCCGGGCTTGAGTTTGGAGAGATCGTCGCCGATCAGGCCCTGGATGCTGCCGCGAATCGACGCCGCGGCATCGGGATTGCCCCGCGCCCGCTCCTCGATGACGCGCTCCAGCATGGAGATGGCGAAGGTAACTCCCGCGGCTTTCAGCGCCTGCAGATCGACCGGCGTCAGCAGCCAGGGCTTCGATTTGTCGCGGCCATCCGGAGCCGTGTTGGCAAGCACGGCATCGATTGCGCCGATCGCCGGCCCCTTTGCCTCGCGCAGCGCTTTCGCAGGATCGGCCGTCTCACAGAGATCACGCATGGTCGGGAAAACGGCGGAGATATCCTGCAGTTCGCCGCCAGCCACCTTCACTACCGCCGGCCCTTCCGCCGACGGCAGCCACACGCGGCCGGCCAGCGACGCGCCGGCATCGGCAGGCAGGCTAGACTTCGCAGTCAGTTTTATAGATGGCAACGGCATATGTTTTCCTCTTTCGGGGATCGCACCGGGTCCTGGCCGACAGATTGCAAGTCCCGCCTTCGCAGCGCAAGCGCCGTCACGGCTCCAGAATTGTCTTCAGGCGATCCATTTGCGCAATCGCTTCCGTTTCCGTCTTGAACACGGCGATTTCCATGGGCCGTCGGCGCCCGCTGACCGGAATTTCCAGCCGGTAATCCGGTGGGCCTTCGGAGGAGGTGTCTCTGCGCACAACCGGCATGCTCAAATGAGCAAAGTCGTAGGCCCAGATGCGTTTGAAGCCAAGAATTCC
>DATKFM010000056.1:0-35600 GCA_035544395.1 Verrucomicrobiia bacterium | reverse complement strand
CTATGTAACCCTTGTCGTTGCACCGCGCAATTCGGGGAAGGCGCATCTCGGCCCGGGCTATGCCTCGGCGATCTCAGTTGAACTCTCCGAGGGACGGACGATCGGCGGTGCGGAGGACCTGGGCGATGGCCGTTACATGCTGGTGCTGGCTGTGGCGCCAAAGGCCGATCCGGATGTGAGATTGGCGATGGGCGGCGTCACCCTTTATGCCGGGCCGCTGTCAAAAATTGCAGCAAATACCGCGCCCTAGGCCGCCGTTGTACAGGATGTGAGCCTTTTTCGCCTTGTGTGACGAGGCGTCGGCGGGATAGCTTTTGATCAAACGGTCAGGAAATGAAGAACCACTGACCGGAACCCTGAACATAAGGAGGCAAATCATGACAGGGAGCAGTCTTCGTCTAGCGGTGCTCGGCAGCGCAGCCGCGATCGCGGTTGTCGGATTCTCCGCCAGCGCCGGCGCCGAAATGCTGCAGAGCGTCGGCAAGGGTGAAGGCGAGGTCGCGATCGTTGCGTGGCCTGGCTACATCGAAAACGGATCCACCGATAAGAATTATGACTGGGTAACCGGCTTCGAAGCCGCGACAGGCTGCAAGGTTACGGTCAAGACCGCCGGCAGCTCCGATGAGATGGTGTCGCTGATGAATGGCGGCGGCTTCGATCTGGTGACGGCGTCGGGCGATGCGAGCTTGCGCCTGATTGCCGGCGGCACGGTGCAGGAAGTAAACACCGCGCTCATTCCCAGCTGGAGCACGGTCGACGAGCGGTTGCAGAGCGGTGCCTGGCACACGGTCGGCGGCAAGCATTACGGCGTGCCCTATCAGTGGGGCCCGAATGTGCTGATGTACAACACCGAAGTGTTCAAGGAGCCGCCGAAGAGCTGGAACGTGGTGTTCGAGGAACAGAACCTGCCCGACGGCAAATCCAACAAGGGCCGCGTTCAGGCCTATTATGGTCCGATCTACATCGCCGATGCGGCGCTGTATTTGAAGGCGCATAAGCCGGAGCTGGGCATCACCGATCCTTACGCTCTGACGCAAGAGCAGTTCGACGCCGCCGTCGCCTTGCTGCAAGGACAGCGGCAGATCGTGCAGAAGTACTGGAGCGACGCCACCGCGCAGACAGAGGACTTCAAGAACGAGGGCGTCGTCGCCTCTACGGCCTGGCCCTACCAGGTGAATCTGCTCGTCGGCGAGGGCAAGCCGATCGCCAGCACGGTACCGGAGGAAGGCGCCACCGGATGGGCTGATACCACGATGATGCACGCCCAGGCGCCGCATCCGAACTGCGCTTACATGTGGCTCGAGCATTCGCTCGACCCGAAGCTGCAGGGCGATCTCGCCTCTTGGTTCGGTTCGGTTCCCGTGGTGCCGACGGCCTGCAAAGGCAATGCGCTGCTGACCGACGAGGGCTGCAAGACCAACGGCTTCGAGAATTTCGACAAGATCTCGTTCTGGAAGACGCCGGTGGCCGATTGCGGCGACGGCAAGACCTGCGTGCCTTACAAGGAATGGAGCGCCACCTATCAGGGCGTCCAGTCGGGCATGTAACTTCCTCCTGAACGGGCGGTCGCCAGGACGGCGGCCGCCCGTTTTTCATCGGTACTCGATAAATCCATGACCGACGCAACGTCGACAGCCGTCTCGTTCCGGCAAGTGAGCCGTCACTACGGCGACGTCCGCGCCGCCGACAATCTCACTTTTGATATCGCCGACGGCGAGTTTTTTTCCATGCTGGGTCCGTCTGGGTCGGGCAAGACGACGTGTCTGCGGTTGATCGCGGGTTTCGAGCAGCCGACCAGCGGCGACGTATTCATCCATGGCAAGCTGATGACCGGCGTGCCGCCCTATGACCGGGACGTCAACACGGTCTTCCAGGACTATGCGCTGTTTCCCCATATGACTATCGGCGACAATGTCGCCTATGGGCCGATGATCCGCGGCGTGCCACGGGAGGAGCGCCAGCGGCGCGCCGAGGAGATGCTGAGCATGGTGGCGCTGGGCGGCCTTGGCGGCCGCAAGCCGAGCCAGCTCTCCGGCGGACAGCGCCAGCGCGTCGCGTTGGCCCGCGCCCTGATCAATCAGCCGAGCGTGCTGCTGCTGGACGAGCCGCTGGGCGCGCTGGATCTGAAGCTGCGCGAGCAGATGCAGGTGGAACTCAAATCCATCCAGCGGCGCGTCGGCATCACTTTCATCTACGTCACCCACGATCAGGGCGAGGCGCTGTCCATGAGCGACCGCGTGGCCGTGTTCAACAAAGGATGCATCGAGCAGATCGGCTCGCCGACGGAAATCTACGAGCATCCGGCGACCACCTTCGTCGCCGGGTTTGTCGGCATCTCCAATATCCTGTCAGGTCCTGTGGCCGCGACAATCCAGGGCGCGCCGCGCGCCTTCTCCATTCGGCCGGAGAAGATCACCATGGCTTTCGAGGGCGATGCCGCGCCGCCGAGCGGAAGCTGCGCCGTGCGCGGCACGATCGACAGCCTGCTCTATCTCGGTGCGGCGACGCGTTTCAATGTGGCGCTGAACGACGGCGGCGAGTTGACCGTCATCGAGCAGAACCGCGCCGGCGGCAATCGCAGCGTCAGCGCCACCCAGGGCCGGCCCGTCATCCTCTGGTGGGAGCGCGGCCATATGCAGGCGATGGCCGACAGCGCCGCCGGCTCATGACCGCGGCGACCGTCAACGGCAGCGGCACAGCGCCCGGCACGCTCCGGCGCCTCTCGACCTATCTCTATCTGCGGCCGCGGCTGGTTCTGATGCTGCTGCTGGTGCCGCCGCTGCTCTGGCTTGGCGTGATCTATCTGGGGTCGCTGTTCGCGCTGCTGGCGCAAAGCTTCTTCTATGTCGACGATTTCTCCGGACTCACGGTTTATGAGCCGACGCTGCGGACCTATGCCGAGTTGTTCCGCGCCGCGAACATCACCATCATCCTGCGCACGGTGATGATGGCGGGGGTGGTGACGCTGATCTCCGCCGCGATTGCCTTTCCCCTCGCCTACTACATGGCACGCTATGCGGGAGTGCGCGCCAAGGCCTTCTTCTATCTCGCGGTCATGCTGCCGCTCTGGTCGAACTATCTGGTGCGGGTCTATGCCTGGAAGCTGATCCTGGCGAAGGAAGGCGCGCTGACTTGGATCTTCGACAAGATTCACATGTCCTGGCTGATCGACGGGATGCTGGCGCTGCCGGTGGTCGGCGGCCCATCGCTGTCGTCGTCCTATATCGGCACCTGCGTGGTCTTCGTCTATATCTGGCTGCCCTTCATGGTGCTGCCGATCCAGGCGGCGCTGGAGCGCGTGCCGCGCTCGCTGCTGGAGGCCTCGGCCGATCTCGGCGCCAAGCCGGCGGAGACCTTCCGCAAGGTGATCGTGCCGCTGTCCATTCCCGGCATCGCCGCGGGATCGATCTTCACCTTCTCGCTGACGCTCGGCGACTACATCATCCCCAATCTGGTGGGGTCCTCCCGGCCCTTCATCGGCATGGTGGTCTATGCCCAACAGGGCACGGCGGGAAATCTGCCTCTGGCCGCCGCCTTCGCAATGGTGCCGGTGATCGTCATGGCCGGATACCTTGCGCTGGCAAAGCGCTTTGGAGCTTTCGATGCCCTCTAGCGCGCGCGCCGGTCAGCGGCCCGGCTGGGGCCTCAAGTTCGCCGCCGGTTTCGGGCTCGCGTTCCTGAATTTGCCGCTGGCGTTCATCCTGCTCTACGCTTTCTCCACCGACGACCGCAGTTTCAGCTTCCCGCCGCCGGGCCTGACCCTGCAATGGTTTGGCGTCGCCTGGGAGCGGGACGATATCTGGGAAGCCCTGTCCCTGTCGGTGCGGGTGGCGGTCGCCGCGACGTTGCTGGCCTTGTTCCTGGGCACCTGCGCCGCCGCCGCCATGTACCGTTTCCGTTTCTTCGGCAAGGAATCCGTCACGCTGATGATCCTGCTGCCGATCGCCTTGCCGGGCATCGTCACCGGCATCGCGCTGCGTTCGGCATTTGTCATCGGCGACATTCCCTTCAGCTATTGGACCATCGTGCTGGGCCACGCCACCTTTTGCATTGTCGTCGTCTACAATAATGTCATCGCAAGGCTGCGGCGCAGTTCGCCGGCACTCGTGGAGGCGTCCATGGATCTGGGCGCCAACAGCTTCCAGACATTCCGCTATGTGATCCTGCCGAACATCGCCACGGCGCTGCTGGCGGGCGGCATGCTGGCTTTCGCCCTGTCGTTCGACGAGGTCATCGTGACGACATTCACCGCCGGCCAGCAATCCACCGTGCCGATCTGGATCCTGGGACAACTCCTGCGGCCCCGGGAACGGCCGGTGACGAATGTCGTCGCGGTCTTTGTCATCGCCGCGACCTTTATTCCGATCCTGATCGCCTACTATCTGACCCGGGATGCTCAGGACGTCGCCGGCAGCGGGAAATAGGCTGGCGACCAAGCCTATACGCCTAGGCGCAAAATCCGCCTCAACACCCTGGTAAGATGTATACCATATGCTTCGCGGCCATTAATGACGCGGCGCTTGCCCGGCATTTTCCCGCTGCATAGCATGAACCCATGATATCGAACCCGGACTCGCTGCCTGTACGCATCGCCGATCTTCTCGACCGGCTGTCGATTCTCCAGCGCGCCCGGGAGCGGTCGCAGAATCTTGGAGCGACCGAATGGGACGCGTTGCGATTCCTGGGCATGGCCAATCGCTATTCGCGGCAGCCCGACGCAGTCACGCGGTATCTCGGCATCGCCGAGGGGCTGGTGTCGGAGGCGCTGACTGTACTGGAAGGCAAGCGGCTGATCCGGCCAACCACGACCGCCGAAGACTGGCGCCGCATCAAGTTCGAACTCACCGCCGCGGGCCGAGGGATCCTGGCCGAGGATCCGCTGCGCGATCTGCGGGACGCGATGTCGTCCCTCGACCGGGCGTCGCAGAGCGCGCTTGAGCACTCACTCACCGGACTTTTGGCCGACCTGCAGCGGCGCAATGACCGCCGCAGTTTTGGCGTCTGCCAGACTTGCAGATTCTTCCGCCGCCGCGATGCCGAAGGCGAACCCGGCGGGCCGCACCGCTGCGGCCTCACGCAAGAAGCCTTATCGGATGCCGACGGTAAGCTGATCTGTGCCGAGCATGAGGCGGCCGAATAGCCGGCACGGCGATTCGACCAGCTTGCATCTGGAAATCAACGGGAGTATGAACTTCCGCGCGGGGGTAACGCGGTCTCCCCGCCTTCCCAAGGCTTCATCGCCCAAGAACCGCTCCGGTCTCTCTGTGCCAGAGGACTTGAGCGATGAACGATTCATTCAACAGTATTTCTCCCGATGAACTCCGGCGCCTGATCGGCCGCCCGGATTGCCCGCCTGTCATCGACGTGCGGCGACGCGCCGTGTTCGATACGGCGGAAACCATCATCCCCGGCGCCAGATGGTGCGACTATGCGGAGGTAGGCCAGCGAGCGCGGCAACTCCCTGATGGCGCAGACATCGTCGTGTATTGCGTTCATGGCCATAATGTCAGCCAGGCGGCAATGGCCGACCTGCGGCGTCTCGGCTTCCGGGCGCGCGCGCTCGCCGGTGGCATCGAGACCTACACTGAGCGAGGCGGCATGCTGCTGACGAAATCGGCGATGCCCCTTAGCGGCTGGGAGACTCCGAGCCGTTGGATTACGCGGGAACGGCCGAAGATCGACCGCATCGCCTGTCCCTGGCTGGTGCGGAGATTCATCGACCCTACGGCGGAGTTCTATTACGTCGCCGCGGATCAGGTAGAAGCGGCGGGGCAAGACCTCAACGCAACGCCCTATGACATCCCCGGCGCGGCATTCTCTCACGATGGCGAATTCTGCAGCTTCGATGCCTTCATCCGCAGGTTCGGCATCAAGGAGCCGGCGCTCGACCGGCTTGCCGTCATCGTGCGCGGCGCGGATACCGGCCATCCGGAGCTGGCGCCGCAATGCGCCGGGCTGCTGGCCGCCTCGCTGGGATTGTCGGCGCTCTATACCGACGATCACGAAATGCTGCGTCACGGATTGACGCTCTACGACGCCTACTATGGCTGGTGCCGCGAAGCTTCGGCGGAAACCCATGGCTGGCCGCCGGTTGCCACGGCAAATGCACCCAAGCAGAAGGCCGGGCGATGACCGGGAACACGCAGAGCGCCGAACTCGCCGCGTCTTCAACCGAAGCCGGCGTCAGCCTCGGCGAAGCGACGCGCCTCTGGTTCAAGGTCGGATGTCTCGGCTTCGGCGGGCCGGCAGGACAGATCGCGCTGATGCACCGGCTGGTGGTCGATGAAAAGCGCTGGGTCGGCGAGGAGCGGTTCCTGCACGCCCTCAACTATTGCATGCTGCTGCCGGGACCAGAGGCGCAGCAGCTCGCCATCTATCTCGGCTGGCTGCTGCATCGGACGGTCGGTGGGCTTATCGCCGGCGTTCTGTTCGTCCTGCCGGGCGCGATCGTCATGTTCGGCCTCAGCCTGGCCTATGTGTGGTCGCGCCAGTTCGAGCTGTCGGCGGGGGTGTTCCTGGGCCTGAAGGCCGCGGTGCTGGCGATCGTCGTCGAAGCGGTGATACGCATCGGGCGGCGGGCACTGAAGAACCGCCTGATGGTCGGGATCGCCGCGGCGGCGTTCCTGGCGATCTTCATTTTCCAGGTGCCTTTTCCCCTGATCGTTCTCGGTGCGGGCATGATCGGCGCCATCGGCGCAGTCCGAAGGCCGGATCTATTCAAGGCCACAGGTCATGGCGGTGGGACATCGGGCCAAGCCGGCCTGATCGACCGCCTCATCGACCAGGGCGGCGCTGCGCATACCCGCCCCAGCCGCGGCCATGCGGTGCGTACATTGCTCATCTGGCTGCCGCTGTGGCTGATCCCGGTCGCGCTGCTCGTGCTTATGCTCGGCGCCGATCATGTGTTCAGCCAGATCGCGATGTTCTTCAGCCAGATGGCTGTCGTGACCTTCGGCGGCGCCTATGCCGTGCTGGCCTATGTGGCGCAGGAAGCGGTGCAGGGCTATGGCTGGCTGCGGCCGGGCGAGATGTTGGACGGCCTGGCGCTGGCCGAAACGACGCCGGGACCGCTGATCCTGGTCCTGCAGTTCGTCGGATTCCTCGGCGCCTATCATGCGCCCGGCGCGCTGGCCCCCTGGTTCGCCGGCCTGATCGCGTCGCTGCTCACGCTGTGGGTGACCTTCGCCCCCTGCTTTCTCTGGATCTTCCTCGGCGCGCCCTATGTGGAGCGCGTTCGTTCCAACGCCATGCTCAGCGGCGCGCTGGCCGCCATCACCGCGGCCGTGGTCGGCGTGATCCTCAATCTCGCGCTCTGGTTCGCGCTGCATAGTATTTTCGCGGAGGTGCGGCCGTGGGAGTTTGGCGTTTTCACCCTGCCGCTTCCGGTTCCTTCCAGCATCAATTGGCTGGCGCTGGGGCTCACCGCCGCGGCGCTGGTTGCGACGCTGCGCTTCAAGACCGGCATGATTGCTACGCTAACAGCGGCGGCTGTGATCGGCGGGCTGGTTCAAAGCCTGCTCTGATCGATTCCCACCGGCCGATTACAGGGAATTGGAATCCGCACCCGGCCGTTCGTAGATCACCGGTTTCTGGCCGGCGGAGAAATTCTTCTCCGGTGTCGGCGTCTGAGGCAAGGCGTAGAACATCGGCTCTTCGTCCTGCGGATAATCGTCGAACGGCTGGCGCATCTCGACGCCGGTGCCGAGCTGGCCGGCCTCGTTCATCGCGTCTTGCAGCTCCTGAGCACGCCTCTGATCCCAAGGCAGTTTGTACGAACGCGGTTCCATCGATCCCGGCAGCCGCAACCAAACATAGATCGCCTCACCCTCGATGAAGGTGGAGCCGAGGACGTCGGCCGCTTCAATCTGGCCCTCGGCCCAGGCCAGCGACATCGGTTTTGGCCGGCTCAGCATATCCGTGAGCGCAGCGTAGCCGCTGACGAAGACAACCGCCGACAGCGCAACGGCCCAGCAGCGCACCCAGATTCGCCGGGGCGCCCAGATGGCCACGCTGGCCAGCAGGCTGATGAGGATGACGCCGACGACGAAGGCGGGAGTCAGGGCATCCATGATCAGGATCCCGCCGATCGCAGTGGTTTGTAGATACTGTTGACGCTGCCGGGCACGAGTTGCCCCTTGCTATCCAGCCTGAAGCGGATGGCCGTCAATTCCTGGCCTACTTTATACAGGGGTGCATGGGTTGATACGAGGGGCACAGTCTCGCCTTGTGCCGTCGCCCGCACGCTCGCCACGACCTGCACATCGACAGGCAGGTAGTCCGCAAGTGCACGGTAGAGATGCAGGTTGATCACATAGTCGCCGGCCGGCGTGCCGCGCGTGTAGGCGACCTCGTAGTTGAGATCGGTCACATCCAGCGGCTTGCCGAGATCGTCGCGCAGGAGATTGAAGAAACTGCCGGCCTTGTTGGAATAGCCGACCGGCCGGTCGCCCGGCGCGCGCACCCAGAGATCGACGTCGGCATCGATGCCGTCGGTCCATTGGGCCTCGATGATGACATTGCCGGGCGCCTTGTCCCCGGCTTCGGCTTCCTTGGCTTTCGGATTGATGTGCGGCAGCAGCAGTACGACCACGGACACGAAGCCGGCCAGCGCCAGCATGATCGTGTCGCGGAACACCGTGCCGCTGTCGTCTTCGCCGAACTGGTCCAACTGGTTCATCGCGTTCCTCCGGGGGATCGCGCCGGCATCAGCGGTTGTGGATCTCGCCGAGTTCGACGATGCCTGTCATCAGGTTGACGGTGCCGGTCACCAGGATCTGGTAGTTGACCATCAGCCAGATATTGAGCACGGAGCCGATCAGCGTCGTATAGAGCGCCACCGACATGCCGCTGATCAGCGTTGAGACCATCGGAGCGATTGCCGAGGCATCGGCGCTGGTCTCCGGGTTGACACCGGCCAGGGCCATGATGAAGCCGACAACGGTGCCGATGAGGCCGAGGATGACCAGCAGATTGGCGATGAAGCGCACCGAACCGATGCGGGTGGAAAGCTTCAGCTTGAGCGCGGAGGCGGCCATGCCGCGGCTGCTGACGTCGCGGCCGCGGATCTGCGCCATGTATTTCAGCGCTAGGGAGGGTTCGGGATTGAAGGGATCGAAGCGCTTGACCTTGTTCAGCTCGGCGCTGGTGCGCCAGATCTTCTGCGCGCAAATCGCCAGGCCAACGAAGAACAGGGCGGCAATGCCGTGGGATTGATAGGTGGAGTCCGCGTGGTGGGCGATCAGGATCCAACCCTGGAACCACGCCGCGGCCAGCAGCGCGAAGCCGGCGAGATTGACCAACGCGAACCGCATCAGGAGCAGATAGGCGTGAGGCATTTCCGAGTCGGTGGCGAACGCGCTCATCCATGAACTCGACTCCGGCTCGGCACGGCGCGGCGTCTCGGCTTCGGACTCTGCGATGCCATCGGAACTAAGCTCCCGACGGAACGGGAGAATGCTCTTCTCCACCATGACTCGTCTCCTAGCTAGCCTATGACCTGGGATGGTCCTCCGGGCGGCTTAAAAAACGATGTTAAATTCCCTTTCCAATGGTTAACCCTGGCACATACCCGGAGGATTTGCCGTGCGCGTTGTCACAATCGATACAAGCAGTTGTACGGCAGTGGTCCACTTTTGCGTGTCCGGACAAAGCCGCCGCTGAGAAGGATTCTTATTCAGGGGTTTCTTTTCCTGGAGATTCAAATCGGAAACCTGGCGCCGCCGAGGCGGCACTCCAGCCCCGACTAATGGGGCAAAATCATGCATGAAATGCCGGTCCCAGTGCGACTTGACTTCGCGGCGGGACTCATCGAGCCTCTGCGCCATGTCCGCGTTACCCACCGGCCGCAATTCATGAGTTCCGCGCCGCGAATCATGCAGGGCTTTCCGCCGCCGGCGGATCGCCGCCCGACCCACGACAATTGGGACCTGCCGCCCTACAACCGCTGGTCGTTCCAGAATGTGCGGCGGATATTGCCCACCGCCCCCGTTTCGCGCGGCGCCGGGCCGGTGGATGCGCTGCCGACGGAAACCCAGGATCTGTCGGAAGTGCGCTTTGCCGCCATGGACGGATCGACCCGGACACTGGCGCAGATGCTGACGGAGACCTACACCGACGGCTTCATCGTCCTGCATCGCGGGCGCATCGTCACCGAGCTCTATTTCAACGAAATGACGCCCTCGACCGAGCATCTCTCGCAATCCGTGGCGAAATCGCTGGTCTCGACGGTCTGCGGCATCCTGATCCATGACGGCGTGCTGGATCCGCAGGCGCCGCTGTCGCGCTATGTGCCGGAACTGGCGCGTTGCGGCTATGGCGATGCGACGCTCAACCATGTGCTGGATATGCGCAGCGGCGTGCGCTTCGACGAGACCTATGGCGATCCCGAAGCCGACATCACGCTGTTCGATATCGTGACCGGCTGGCGGCCGCCGCGGGACGGCGTGCCGCTGTCTGTCTATGACTATCTGCTCACCCTGCCGAAGCAGCGGGAGCATGGCGGTGATTTCAAATACCGCTCGGTCGAGACCGACGTCATCGGCTGGGTGATGGAGCGCGCCACCGACCGCCATCTTTGCGATCTCGTCAGCCGCCATATCTGGTCGCGGATCGGCAGTGGCCATAGCGCCTATTTCACCGTCGATCGCGCTGGCACCGCGCTGGCCGATGGCGGCTTCAATGCCACGCTCAGGGACTATGCGCGCTTCGGCCTGCTGCATCTGAATGATGGCCGCGCCATGGAACAGCAGATCGTGCCCGTCGATTGGGTGCGCGCCTGCCGCACCGGCGATCCCAGCGTCTTCGGCGAGCCTTACAATATCCTCACGCCCGGCGGCGCCTACAGCAAGCAATGGTGGATCCGCGACGTGGAGCGGGGCATCAGCCAGGCCCGCGGCATCTTCGGCCAATTGATCTGGATCGATCCGCCCGCCGAAATGGTGGTGGTAAAGCTCTCCTCCTGGCCGGAATATCTGATGCCGGAATTCTCCTACAACACCTACCGGGCCATCGAAGCTGTCGCCCGGGCGCTGGCTCGTGGCTAGAGCGGGCGGTCCTTTCCGCTTGGTGAAAACATCGTAAATCCGCCTTTAGCGACAAGATCTCGCCCTTTTGCGAAATCTTAAGGCTGGCCTGATACCCCAAGGATGACCCCGCAGGTCGCCATGGCCGTTGCCGCCGTTATCGCCGTGAACCTGCCAATGAATGCCCGCAGGGCCCCAGGGCCCAGGAGGACACATGTCCGGACAGAGCGAAGCGGCCGTCAACGGTAAGGCGCAGCGACAGGGCGCGGTGCCAAAACGCATCCTCGTTGTCGAGGACAACGAGCTGAACATGCGCCTGTTCCACGATCTTCTGAAAGCCCATGGCTACGACATCCTCAAGGCCCATGACGGACTCGAAGGTCTGCAGATGGCGCGGGAGCACCGCCCCGACCTGATCCTCATGGATATCCAGCTGCCGGGCATCTCCGGTCTCGCAGCCTCCAAATCGATCAAGGAGGACGACATCCTCAAGACCATCCCGATCATCGCCGTGACCGCCTTTGCGATGAAGGGCGACGAGGACAAAATCCGCGACGCCGGCTGCGATGCTTACATCGCCAAGCCGATCTCTGCGCCGAGCTTCCTGAAGACGGTCAAAGATTTCCTGAGCTGACCACGGCGGCCACCGGCCGCTGCATCGCGTTGCGCATTTTCGGTTGGGAGTGGTGCCCCTGGCCGGACTCGAACCAGCACGCTCTTGCGAACAACAGATTTTGAGTCTGCCGCGTCTACCAATTCCGCCACAGGGGCCCCGGGGCAGCAATCCGGGCCGCTGCGGGCCCGGAAAGGCGGCGGATCATAGCAACCCTTTTGCCGGGCGCAACGCCGTTCCCCGCCGTGCTACGCGGCGGTGATTTGCCCGCCGCCGCCGCACCTGATAAGGGGGACGCCATGGCAGGGGGCAGCGTCATTCCGCAATGCTGAGGCGTCTTTACGACTGGATCATTGCCCTCTCGGCAAGTCCCCGGGCCATGCCGGCCCTGGCCGCCGTTGCCTTCGCCGAAAGCTCTTTTTTCCCGATCCCGCCGGACGCCATGATCATCCCCATGGTGCTCGCCCAGCCGCAGAAGGCCTGGCGCATCGCCGCCGTCGCCATGGTCTCGTCTGTCATCGGCGGCATCTTCGGCTATGCCATCGGCTACTATCTCTATGAAACTGTCGGACAGTGGCTGATCGATTTCTACGGACTGCAGAATGGCGTCGATAGTTTCCGGCAACAGTTCAATGAATATGGATTCTGGATCATCCTGGTCAAAGGCCTGACACCGATCCCCTTCAAGATCGTCACCATCGCCTGCGGCATCGCCCACTACAGCATCCCCCTGTTCCTGCTTGCCTCCATCATCACCCGCGGTGGACGATTCTTCATCGTCGCGGCGTTGCTGCGAAAATATGGCGAACCGATCCGCGGATTCATCGAAAAGCGCCTGACTCTGGTGACAACGGTGTTCGTGCTGCTGATCGTGGCGGGCTTCGTCGCCCTGCGCTACCTGCCTTGATCGCCAGCCCAACAATCGCCATTTTCAAAGCGCAGTCATAAGTCAGGCCCATGCCCGCAGCACTTTCGATCCGCGCCGCCCTGTTCCTGATCGCCGTCGGCGCCGTCAGTCTCGGCGCTGCATTCGCTTCGCAGTATTTCGGCGGTCTGCAACCCTGCGTCCTCTGCATCTATCAGCGCTATCCCTACGGTGTGGTCATCGCCCTCGGCATGCTGGTGCTGCTGGCATGGCGCCAGCCGAAACTTGCCGCGGGCCTGACGCTCCTGGCAGCGATCGCGCTGTTCGTCGATGCCGGGATCGCCGCGTTCCACGTCGGCGTGGAGCACCATTGGTGGGAAGGCACTTCCGAATGCAGCAGCCTGATCGACCCCAACCTCAGCATCGAGGACTTGAAGAACGCGCTGCAAGAACAGCCTGTCGTACCTTGCGACCAAGTGCAGTGGTCCCTGTTCGGCATTTCCATGGCCGGCTATAATTTCCTCTACGCTTCGGTCGCCGGGATTGTTGCAACAGTGCTCGCAATCCGTCTGTTCAAATCGCCGAGATGAAAAACAGCGCACCCAAGGAACTGCCGGGGGATCTCAGCCGCGACGAGATGACGGCGCGCATCATTCGCGTCGATCATGCGGGCGAATATGGCGCCAAGCGCATCTATGAAGGCCAGCTTGCCGTGCTCGGCCATCGGCCGGATGCCGCGCCCATCCGCCATATGGCGCAGCAGGAGCAGCGCCATCTCGACGCGTTCAACAAACTGATCGGCGAGCGGCGGGTGCGGCCGTCGGCGCTGCATCCGCTCTGGCATGTGGCCGGCTATGCCCTCGGCGCCGCCACGGCGCTGTTGGGCCGCGAGGCCGCCATGGCCTGCACGGTGGCTGTCGAGGAAGTGATCGACGAGCACTATGCGCGCCAGTCCGAAACCCTGGGCAAAGACGAGCCGGAACTAAAGGGTCTGATCGAGGAATTCCGCCGCGAAGAGGTGGAGCACCGGGATACCGGCCTGGCCGAAGGCGCCGAACAGGCGCCTGCTTATGGGATCTTGAAGGGGGCGATCAAGGCCGGCTCGCGGCTGGCGATCTGGCTCGCCGAACGGGTGTAGCGCAAAGCGCCGCCCGCCTAGCTCTGCTCCAGTTCCGTGTCCCAGTACAGGAAATCGCGCCAGCTCTCATGCAGGTAGTTCGGCGGGAAGCCCCGGCCGTTTTCCTGCAGCTCGAACGTCGTCGGCTGGAACGGCCGCTGCTTCGGATACATCCGCACTTCATGGGGCATGTGATGCCCCTTCAGCAGATTGCAGGTCTGGCAGGCGGTGACCACGTTCTCCCAGCAGGTGCGGCCGCCGCGGGAGCGCGGGATCATGTGATCGAAGGTCAGGTCCGGCGCGCCATGGGTCTTGCCGCAATACTGGCAGCAGAAGCAGTCGCGCAGGAACACGTTGAACCGGGTGAAGGCCGGACGGCGCGCCTGCGGAATGAACTCCTTCAGCGCGATCACGCTGGGCAGCCGCATGTGGAAATTCGGGCTGCGCACCACCCGGTCGTATTCGGAAACGATGTTGACGCGGTCCAGGAACACGGCTTTCACCGCTTCCTGCCATGGCCACAAGGAAAGGGGGAAGTAACTCAACGGCCGGAAATCGGCATTGAGAACCAGAGCGGGACAACTTTCGGGCGATGCCGTCAAGATTGTCCCCCGGATCAACTCGGCCTGTGTCTACGCTCGCGCATAGCTTTTCTATATCCCAAGACGCCAATGCGGTCAAAATGCCGTAATTCGGTTACCGGATTATTTACATCGTGGCTATCGGGAAATTTCGCCCGCAGGACAAGCGCTTAGGCGCCCGAGGCAAAGGCCCCGACCAGAAAATGGCCGCCCAATTCCAGCCCTTCTTCATCGATGGCGTGGGCGAGGCGGGGCCGCCTTTCGGCCGTCACCTCGACCCCGACCAGTTCCAGGACGTTCACCGCCTCGCGCAGCGACTGGAACGGCACTACCGGATCCGCATCTCCGTGAACCAGCAGGATGCGCGGCCGGGACTTGATTTCCTGCGGCAGCAGATCGGGCGCGATCAGCCGGCCGGAATAACCGACCACAGCCGCCGCCGGTCTCTGCCGCCGCAGCGCCACATGCAGTGACATCATCGTGCCCTGGGAGAAACCCACCAGCGCCAGCGCCGATTCATCGAGGCTGCGCTTGGCGAGCTGCTCGTCGATGAAGCCGTTGAGGATCGCCGCAGCCGTCTGCACCTCGCCCAGGATCATCTGCGCATCGCGGCCCTCGAAGCCGAACCATTGCCGGCCATAGGGCGCCAGCTCACAGGGAAAGGGCGCGTTCGGCGATATGAATTCCGCCCGCGGCAGCATCTGCGCCCAATGGGGCGCCAGGCCGAGCAGGTCATGCCCATCGGACCCGTAGCCATGCAGCAGGACAACCAGCTGCCGCGGCGCACCGCTGGCGGCAGGCCCGTAGGTCGGCCCGGTTATACTCATCAGTGCAGCCATCATTCAGGCTTTCATCGTTATTGCACCCACGATCAACCCCATATCGGATTCGGCGGCGAACTGCCAACCGGACTCCGCCAGTGCTGAAGCTTCTTGCCGGCTGCGGAGGCGACCGGCAAGTTGCGATCATCGATTCATGAAACGCCGGCCAGCCGCCAGAGCATGATCATCACCCGCTTCGCACCCAGCCCCACGGGATATCTGCATCTTGGCCACGCGGCTTCGGCGCTCGCCGGCTGGGTTGCCGCGAAGAACGCCGGTGGCCGCTTTATCCTGCGCGTCGAGGACATCGATACGCAGCGCTGCCGTCCCGCTTTTGAAGCCGCGATCTATGAGGACCTGGCCTGGCTGGGCCTCGATTGGGAACAGCCCGTGCGCCGGCAATCGGAGCATATGGCGGATTATCTTTCAGCGCTCCAACGCCTCGAGGCTTTGGGCGTGATCTATTCCTGCTTCTGCAGCCGGAAGGAAATCGAGGCCGAGATCGCCGCGGCGACCCATGCGCCCCATGGGCCCGAGGGGCCGCTCTATCCCGGCACCTGCCGCGGCCTGCTGCCGGCGACGCGGGCCGAGCGGATCGATCGCGGCGAGCCCTATGCGCTGAGGCTCGACGCCACACGGGCCGCGGAAATTGTCGGCCCTTTGTCGTGGCAGGAGCAATCCATGGGTGAGGTAAAAGTCGATCCCCTGCTGTTGGGCGACGCCGTGCTGGCCCGCAAGGATGTGGCCACCAGCTACCATCTGGCGGTCACCGTGGATGACGGTATTCAGGGCGTCAGCCTCGTGACTCGGGGTCAGGATTTATTTCATGCCACCCATCTGCACCGCCTGCTCCAGGCTTTGCTCGGACTTGCAGAGCCCGCTTATCAGCATCATCCCTTACTGAAGAACGAACAGGGCGAGCGCCTCTCCAAGCGCGATGGCGCCCTGGCTTTGCGGCAGTTGCGAACAGACGGATTTTCTGCGGCCGAAGTCCGGAAAAGGGCTGGATTTCCAGTCTGGCCATCCCCAGATGGGCCAGGGTAGACATTGGTTCCCGCCTATAGCACAGGTTTGCCTTGTCCGCTGAGCTTCTGACCGCCCTTCTCGGGATAATCTGGATTGATCTCGTACTCGCCGGCGACAATGCCATCGTCGTCGGCATGGCTGCGGCCGGGTTGCCGAAGGAGCAGCGGACCAAGGTCATCGTTATCGGCATCATCGCCGCGACCGTGCTGCGTATCTGCTTCGCCGGCACCGTCACGATTCTCCTGAACATTATCGGATTGACGCTGGCCGGCGGAATCCTGCTGCTCTGGGTTTGCTGGAAACTCTGGCGCGAACTGCGGGCGCAAAGCCATCAGGCGAGCGCGGTGCACGACCTGGAGGCGGAATTCGGCAACGTGCTGCCGACGGCTGACGATCCACTGGTTCGAAGGCCGGCGCCCGCTCGCATCGACGGCAGGACCGGCCAGCCGGTCAAGACATTCACCCAGGCCGTCGTGCAAATCATCATCGCCGACGTGTCCATGTCGCTCGACAACGTGCTGGCCGTCGGCGGCATGGCGAAGGATCATCCGACCTGGGTTCTGGTGGTGGGTCTCGCATTGTCTGTGGCATTCATGGGCGCCGCCGCGACATTCATTGCCGGCCTGCTGAAGCGCTATCACTGGATTGCCTATATCGGCCTGCTGATCATCCTCTACGTTGCGCTGCAGATGATCTGGGATGGCTCTCACGAAGTCATCGACTCCGAGATTGTCACAGGGCTTATCTAGCCTTGCTGGGGCCGGGATCGCCGTGTCGGAGTCCGGCAAGTAAATCCAGATAGTCCGGCCGTTCCGGCCCGATGATGCCGTGACGGATCAGGAAATCGATCAGCACCAGGTTCACGTTGAATTTGAAGTTGTCGGTCGTCTCGATCTCCAGTAGCACGCGCGCCGCCGGCCAAAGCATGAATTCCTCGATCTCGCCGTCGGTATTGCGCGGCGTGAAATCCGGCGGCAGCTCCAGGTCGAAGACATACAGGACATCGTCGCGAAGGCCGGCCTCCCATTCCATGACATAGGACACGATCCCGGTCGCGCGAGCCCGCGCGGCGAGCTGCTTCGGAATGGCGGCTTCCTCGGCGCATTCCTTGATCAGGTTCTCGCGGATGCCCAGCCCATAGGGCTGGCCGCCGGCCACCAGGTGATCCAGCTTGCCCGGCGCGACCGATTTGTCCTTCGCCCGCCGACCGATCCAGAGATGCAGACCGTCGGGCTTGCGAACGAAACCATTCATATGCACGCCGCTCGCTTTCACACCAAAGGCGGGAACGGCGATGCGATCGACCTTGAACAGTGGCGGCTGACCGAAGTCCGCCATGACGGGAAAATCCTCGCCCCGCAACTTTCGAAAGACGCCGGCCTCCACGAGTCGCGCGCCGATCTCCGCCATCGCGCGGCTGCGCGAGTCGAAATCCGCGAGCGAGGGTTGCAACCGAACCGCCCGGTCGTCGACCGCAAAGACATCGTCATACCCGGCCAGCCGCAGCGCCAATTCATGGCGCACCCAACCGACTTGCGCTTCGCCCGCCATGAACGGGCGAAAGCGGGCCATGTCCCGGCTCTGACACAGGCGGATATGATCCAGCAGGCTCATGCAGTCACAAACCGTGTCCGGTCAAATTCGGTTCCGCCGCCAGCAGTTCCGCCAGGGCCACATAGTCAGGATCGTCCGCGGACAAGTGACCATGGCGCATCAGGCAATCGGCCAGCAGCGGCACCACATCGAAAAGGAAATCGTCGCTGCTCTCGAGGCGGCGCCGCACCTCGGCGACGGACAGGAGTTCGAACGATTCCACCTCGCCATCGACGTTTTTCGGCACGAAATCATCCGGCAGAGTCAGATCGTAGTTGAACAGCGTCTCATGCCAGAGGCCGCCATCCTCTTCCGCCAGGATGGTGATCGCGCCCACGGGATGGGCGCGGCCGGCCAGCGCCGCCGCCATTCCGGCTTCTTCGGCACACTCCTTGACCAGTGCTTCGGTCAGCGAATATCCCAGGGGCACGCCGCCGCCGACGATCTGGTCCAGCTTGCCGGGGCCGATCGGTTTGCTCATCGCCCGGCAACCGATCCACATGCGCTGGTGTTCGCCGTCACCGACCAGCCCGTTCAACTGCACGCAGTAATAGCGGATGCCGAATGCCTTCACCGCTGCGCGCTCGATGGCGAAGAGCGGAGGCGCATAGAACGTGGACGCCACCGGAAATTCTTCATCGCGCCAGCCGGTGACTAGTCCTTCGTCACGCAAGGTGGCCACCACATCGGCCATGGCGGCGGTTCGCGCCTCGTAGCCGGCGGGGATCAAGGCTACGCCATTCTCGGCCACGTGAAAGATACGGGGAAATCCCCGCAGCCGAGCAACCAGATCCCGATTGATCCAGCCGATGGCAGCGCCATCCACAAGGAACGGGCGATACTTCGCCATGTCACGGCGATGGCAGATGCGGATGCGATCGAGCAGGCTCATGAAAAATTTCGAAGTCTGGGTGACGCCGCCGAACCCGCCGTCGCGGGCGCGCTAATAAACTGGTAACTTTCTTCAACTTAGCTGATTCGCCCTTCGCTCCCAGCCCCGAGATGAAATCGGTATCCGGTCACGCGCATGAGACTTAACTCGACCTTCTTCTTGCTCCTTGCCGCTGTCGCCGTCACCGTCCTCGTGCTGGCACTCAACAACCGTTTCCCCTGGGCGCTGGAGAACGACAACAATTCTTATCGACTTATTTACCTCATGCTTTGGCTCATCGTCGCCGGCGGTGGCGGTCTCTACGTGGCCTGGCAGCGCCCGGCCCGCGCCGTTCGCGATGTCCTCATCTGGGGAGGCCTGTTCGCGACCCTGATCGTCGGCTACAGCTACCGCGATGTGTTCCGGGATATCGGGCGCCGGGTCAGCGGCGAACTGATGCCGAGCGCCGGTATGGCCAATTCAGATGGATCGCAAACTTTCAAAGCATCGCGGGACGGTCATTTCTACGTCGAAGCAACGGTCGAGGGCACTCCTGTCCTGTTCCTGGTGGATACCGGCGCAACGATGGTGGTGCTGTCGCCGGCGGACGCCCGGCGCATCGGATTCGACCTCAACGGCCTCGACTATTCCAGCTCCGCCGAGACGGCCAACGGCATGGTCCAGGGCGCTCCGGTGAAACTGCGGAACATCGAGCTGGGCGGCCTGCGATTTACCGAAGTGGCCGCCGAAGTGAATGCAGCCGATATGAGCCAGTCGCTTCTCGGTATGAGCTTCCTGTCGCGCCTCAGCGGATATGACGTGCGCAACGGCGAACTGACATTGCATCCTTAACAATACTTTACCATCGCCGGCGTCAGGCATTGCTGCAGGGATAACGCTGGATTAACCGCCGCGTGCTAAAGACTGGCGTTATGGCACGCTCAGATGCATTGGCGATCGACGAGACGGCGGCCGCGGACAGCGCGGACTGGCCCTATCCGCGCAGCATCGATCTGGACTTCCTGCAGCGCTGCCATCCGCGAATCGCCGATTTCTACCGCTATTGGGACGGCAAGCGCGGCAGCCGGAGAATGCCGTCGCGCGCCGACATGGTGCCTTCGGAGATGAAGATGTTCCTGCCGGGCATCGTTCTCGTCGCCGTCGCCTACAAACCGCTGCGGCTCACCTATCGCCTGGTGGGAACGCGGGAAGTCGACTATCGCGGTTATGATCCGACGGGCAAGGACGTTGCTGAGCATTTCGCCGGTTCGTCGCAGCAGGAAGTCATGCGCAACTATGAGTTGGTGATCGAGAGCAAGTCTTTCGTATATGACGAAGATTGCCTGCTCTCAGCCGATCACAGCTTCCAGGAAGCGGGCACCCTGCTCCTGCCGCTGTCCGACGACGGTGAGGCCATCAACATGGTCATTGTCTACAATCACTATCGCGTGCTGACCCCCTTCGTCAGCCGGCCGAAACCGAGGATAGCAGGACGCGCTTTTCATCAGTTGAGCGAGACACCGGCGCACACGCGCTAGGTATGGGGCCAGTTGTTGGTCCTACATACAACTGCTGCGCATCACAAAATTTTTCTTCCGCGCGTCGGGAAATTCCGCGTTGTGAGAATCTTGTGGCGACCTCTCGACCCTATACGCTATTATGGCATTCTAGTCCCATAGTGAAGGGACCAATGATTTTCGAATCCATCGCGGGGCGTGACCAAATGGATGCCAGTCAACCGGCATCCAACTATCCCCGTTGTCTTACGCAGGAGTTTTTGGACCGCTGCCACCCCCGGCAGGCGGAGTTTTTCCGCTATTGGGACAGCAAGAGGCGCGGCCGCCGGATGCCGGCGCGGATCGACATCGAACCCGCAGACCTGACGCTCTATCTGCCGGAGCTGATCATCGTCGATGTCCGCCATGACCCGTTGCACCTGACCTATCGCTTCGTCGGCGTCCGCGAAATCGAGTATCGCGGCTACGATCCCACGGGCAAGGATGTCAGCACTCACTTCGTCGGTCGGTCGCGCGACGAAGTGCTGCTCAACTACCGTCTCACCATCGAGCACCGTTCTTTCGTCTATGACGAAGATCCGGTCTTTTCCGCCGACGGCCGCTTCCGCGAGGTCGGTACATTGCTGTTGCCGGTGTCCGACGACGACGAAACCGTCAGCATGGTGTTGATCCATTCCACATTCCGGGATGACACCGCCGAGGTTGGGCCCGCCCCAAGGCCACGCCGGGCCGGCTGACCGGCCCTTCCGGGCCATATCTTGCCGATGACAGGATGAATCGACATCGCTATTAATTCATGGCGATGAAAGGGTTCATCTGCAAATTCATCCTTGCCGCTTTTGCAGTTTGCTTGAGTGGCTGCAGTCCACAGCCGGAACCAATGGTGGCATCGCCGCCGCCGCCAATTTCCGAAGGTCAATTGGTGCGTCTCGATCCAGCCCTTCTGCCGAAGGGGCCATTGAGTTGCGTTCCCTATGCGCGGCTCGTCACCGGACTGCCGATCCGAGGCGACGCCTGGACCTGGTGGGCCAAGGCCGACGGCGCCTATCTCCGAGGATTGCGCCCGCAGGTCGGTTCCGTGCTGGTGTTCAAGCGCACCCAGCGCCTGCAGCGCGGCCATGTTTCCGTCGTCGCCCGCATCATCAACGCGCGGGAGATCCTGGTCACCCACGCCAATTGGGGTTCGACGCCATCGAGCCGGGGCAAGGTCACCAACGATGTGCGGGTGACCGATGTATCGCGGAACAACGATTGGAGCGAAGTGAAGGTGTGGAACGAATATACCGCCTCCTTCGGCCGCACCTATCCGACATACGGTTTCATCTATCGCCCCGCCGCGACACAGCCGGCCGCTGTCTCCGCTTTGCCGTCTTCGGGTGAGCTGTTGGCCGGCGGTTGATGACGCCGTCGTCCAGCCTTGCCAATGTGCACTTAACCAAACATCCTGTTGCAGTTCTGAAACAAGATTCGCATTCAGCCGATGGCATCGGCATGCTACCTTTTGCCATGAAAACCCGTCGGGAATTTCTTCATAGCAGCTTCGGCCTGGCAGCCGCCGGTTTGGCGCTCGGCGGCTGCGCCGGCGAAACCCCCGAGCCCCGTTCGCCCGTCGTCACGCTCAGCGACGAAAGTGCGCGGATCGACGATGTCGCCTATGTGAAGTCGGTTACCGGCATGGCCATTCCCGGCCAAGCCTGGAGCTGGTGGGACGGTTCGAACGGCCGCTATCCGCGCGGCCATAGTCCCGTACCGAGCGCCGTGCTGGTGTTCCGCCAGCAGCAGAACCTGCCGGCCGGACATCTGGCGATCGTGACCAAGGTTTTGTCATCGCGGGAAGTGCGCATCAGCCACGCGGATTGGGCATCGACCTGGGCGACGCGCGGCCGCATCACCGGCAACGTGCCGGTGCTCGATGTCTCCCGCGCCAACGATTGGACCAAGGTGCGTCTGTGGTACGCCAACAGCGGCACCGTCGACCAAGTCTACGGTACCTATGGCTTCGTCTATGGCAACGCCCAGCCCGCCGACCAGCCGCCGCCGAAGGCTCCCAGCGTCGAAATCTGACCGGCCGCCGATAGAAAGCGGTCGCCGCCCCTTGGCCTCTATGGGACAATATCGGGCCGCTGCTTTTGCAGCCGGCCATAACAATCCTGCGTTTTCGGCAATGGGAGGCATGTCATGGCAAAGTATATCATGCTTGTGAATTGGACCGAACAAGGGGCGCGCAATGTCAAGGAATCGCCAAAGCGGCTGGATGTTGCCCGCGGCCTGGCGAAAAAGCTCGGCGCGGAGATGAAGGACTTCTACATGACCATGGGCGAGTACGACATGGTCGCCCATGTGGACGCGCCTGACGACGCTACTGTCGCGAAGTTTGCCTTGGCGCTGGCGACCAGCGGCAATGTGCGCACCAAGACGCTGAAAGCCTTCTCCGAAGCGGATTACCGCTCGATTATCGGTTCGCTGTCCTAACGCGCGGCTTCCGTTTTGATTCCCTCGCGGCGGAGCGGTAGGGTACCGGCTCCGCACGGGGGAGTTTGCATCGAAAATGGAAGCGGTTGCGAAGCAGCAGAAAAACGGGCTCGCCGAGCGGGCGCGGTCCTGCCTCCTGGTCATCGACGTCCAGCAATATTTCCTGACTAAGCTGGCGCTGCATGAACGCGAACCGTTGGTTCGGCGCATGGCATGGCTGATGCAGGTGGCGCGCCTGCTGGAAATTCCCATCATCGCGACCGCCGAAGATATCGCGCGGAACGGCACGCTGGTGCCGGAACTGATGACGGAGTTGCCCGCCGGCGCGAAGGTCTTCGACAAGATGATCTTCGGACTCTGCGCGCAGCCGGACGTACGCGCTGCCGTCGACTCCATGGCCGCCAAGGGCCGCGATCAGTTCGTCCTGATCGGTTTGGAGACCGATGTCTGCATCTCCCATTCGGCGTTTGGATTGGCGGCGGCAGGCTACCGCCCCTTCGTCATCGACGATGCCTGCGCCTCGCCCGCGCCGCATCACGAGCATGGCTTGCGCCGCCTGCGCGACGCCGGCATCGCGGTCACCTCGCTCAAAGGCATCTACTATGAATGGCTGCGGGACCTCGAGACCCTCGGCCGCCTGCGCAAGCAGATGAACGAGCCGCTGCCGCCGGATTTGACCCTCTAGGCTGACTTCACCTGGCGGGACCGCAATCCTTCCAGCGTGCTGCGTTCCTCCTGGAACAGCAGGACCAGCACATCGATGACGGCGCGTACGCGCGCAAGGTCGCGCAAATCGCGATGGACGAGAAGCCATTGGTCGGCGGCGACATCCGCCAGAATGGGGCCGATGCGCCGCAGCAGGCGATCGCCATCGCCGACATAGCAGGGCAGCACGGCGAGGCCCGCGCCGGCTCGTGCCGCGTCGTGCAAGACCAGCCAATCGTTGACACGCACGGCGGCCCGCGCGCCATCAAGCAGATCGGAAAGCCAGCTCTGGCCGGGCATGTAGTTGTGCTCCTCGTCAAAGCTGATCCACGGCAATTGCCGCAGCGTGTCCCGCGCCGCGTCGGCGACCGCGATCGCCGGGCTGCAATACACCGCATAGGCGACGCGGCCGAGCCGCCGCGTGACGATGCTCGCGAGATCCGGCACCTGCTCGCGGATCAGCAAATCGGCCTCGCGGCGCGACAGGTTGGCCAGCATGTGACTGGCAACCAGCTCGAACTCGACGCATTGCAGGTTGCGGCGCAGCCGTGGCAGGTGGGAGGCGATAAACGCCGTCATGGCTTCGCCGGCCGAGATCCGCACCGTGCCGCGGGCGGTGTCGGTCAGGCCGGCGCTGCGGCGGCCGATCGATTCCGCGGCCTGCTCCATAGCCTGGGCATCCGCCATGAGTTCCTCGCCCGCCGGGGTCAGAACGAACCGGTCCGGCAGGCGATCGAACAGGCGGGCGCCGATGGCATCCTCGAGCGATTTGATCCGCCGCGCGACGGTGGGATGGCTGACGCCGAGCCGGCGCGCGGTCGCCGTGAGGTTGCTCTCGCGCGATAGCGTCAGGAAAACGCGCAGGTCGTCCCATTCCGCGATCATGCCTGCCCTCCTCGTGCCTGTACGAAAATGTACGGCTGGCCCTCGAAATTGTCCAATTGCGTACGTTCACGTTCAGGTTAGAGTGCCGGGGTCGACGAGTTTTTTCAATGGCACCCCATGCATTTCGAACCGCGCTTATGGATCTTCACCGAGGGCGTGCGCCTGCGCATCGTGGCCGCCGTGCTGATCGGCTTGACCGCGGTCGGGCTTGGCGTCGCCCGGATGGGTCTACTCGGATGGCTGATCGGCGAAGTGTTCGCCGGCCGCGGCCTGCCCTCCCTCGCCTTGCCAATCGCGCTGATCGCCCTGGTGATGGTGCTGCGGGCCGTCTTCGAGCATTGGCGGGCGATTGTCGCGCATAAGACCGCATCGCGCGTGCAGAAGCGGCTGCGGCGGACCCTTTACGACAGAATTGCCGCTCTTGGGCCGGGAACCGTCGGCAGCCAACGTTCGGGCGCGCTGAGCCTGTCGTTGATCGACGGGGTCGAGCAGCTCGAGGTCTATTTCGGCCAGTTCCTGCCGCAGTTCCTGATCTCGCTGCTGACGCCGGTTCTGATCTTCGTCGCCGTCGCATTCATCGACCTGCCCGTCGCGGCGGTGATGCTGGCCTTCGCCGTTGTCGCCCTGTTCGCGCCCGCGTTGTGGCATCGCTACGACGCCGCCAACGCCCTCAGCCGGCAGCAGGCCTACGCCGCCTTCGCCGCCGAGTTCCTGGATTCGATCCAGGGCCTGGCCACGTTGAAGGCCTTCGGACAGAGCAGGGCGCGGGCCGAGAAGCTCGAGATCGAGGCGCACACCCTGTTCAGGCGCACCATGCGCGTGCTCGGCACCAACGTGCTGTCCCGCGGCATCACCGACAGCGCGATCGCCAGTGGAGCCGCCGCGGCGCTGGCGACCGGCGCCTTCCGCGTCGAGGCGGGCACCATGGAACTCGGCTCGCTGCTCATCATCCTGATGCTGGGCGTCGAGGTTTTCCGCCCGATGCGCGAACTGCGCACGGTGCTGCACGAGGGCATGGTCGGGATGTCGGCCGCCCAGGGCATCTACCAGATCCTCGACGGCCGGCCGCTGGTGGCGGATTCACCTGGCGCCGCGCTTGCCGCGCCGCTCGAGCCGACGATCGCCTTCGAGGGCGTGCGCTTCCACTATCCGGGGACGCGGCGCACCGTTCATGATGGCCTCGAGTTCCATGCCGGCGCCGGCGAGCGCATCGGCATCGTCGGCGCCTCCGGCGGCGGCAAGTCCTCCATCGTGCGGCTGCTGCTGCGCTTCTACGACCCGACCGCGGGCGTCATCCGTCTCGGCGGCAGGGACCTGCGGCAGCTCTCATTCGCGCAGATCCGCTCGCTCATCTCCGTGGTGAACCAGGACACATTCCTGTTCCACGGCACGGTCGAGGAAAACATTCGCATGGGCCGCCCAAATGCGACGCCGGCGGAGATCGAGGCCGCGGCCAGGGCCGCCAACATCCACGGCTTTGTCGCAACGCTGCCCCATGGCTACCAGACCGTCATCGGCGAAAAGGGCATCAAGCTTTCCGGCGGGCAACGCCAGCGCGTCGCCATCGCCCGGGCCCTGCTTCGCGACACGCCCATCCTGGTGCTGGACGAGGCGCTGTCCGCCGTGGACGCGGAGAATGAGGCGGTGATCCAGGAGGCCCTCGACCGGCTGATGCGCGGACGCACCACCCTGATCCTTGCCCATCGGCTATCCAGTGTCATCGATTGCGACCGTATCCTGGTGCTCGATGGCGGCCGCGTCGTGGAGAGCGGCCGGCACGAGGCGCTCATGAACCGGGGCGGTGTCTATGCCCGCTTGATGGCGGAGCAGGCCCGCGAGTCGGCGGCTTCCGTCATCATTGACGCGGCGCCCGCGGGCCGGCCGGCCGAGGGAATGGCCGATCTGCCCGGCAGCGCCAAATCGGTGACCGAAGGCATCATCAAAGCCGAGGGATTGAGCTGGCTGCAGCTCACCACGGCGCTGATGAAAGTCGTCATGCCCTGGAAGGGCCGGCTCACCGCCACATTCATCTTCGGCGTGCTGCGCGTGCTTGCCTTCATCGGCGTCGGTGTGCTCAGCGCGCTCGTGGTGTCGGCGCTGAAGAACGGCCAGCCCTATGCGGCGTTGCTCTGGGCCCTCGCCGCGGTGGCGCCGCTCTCTGGCGTGCTGCACTGGCTAGAATCCTGGATTGCCCACGACATGGCCTTCCGCCTGTTGTCCGAGATGCGGATCGCGGTCTTCCGCAAGCTCGATGCGCTGGCGCCGGCCTATCTGGTCCGCCGGCGCACTGGCGACCTGATGGCGCTCGCCACGCACGATATCGAGCTGGTGGAATACTTCTTCGCCCACACGGTGGCGCCGGCCTTCGTCGCCATCCTGGTGCCGGCCGTCGTGCTCGTCGTGCTGGCGTCGCAAAGCCCGTGGATCGCGCTGGCCTTGATTCCATTCCTCACGGCGATGGGGGTCAGCCCGTTCCTGATGCGCGGGCGCGTCGACCGCCTGGGCTCGCAGGCGCGCGAGGCCGGCGGCGAGCTCGGCGCCTTTGCCGTCGATTCCGTGCAGGGTTTGGGCGAGATCGTCGCCTTCCAGCAAGAGCAGGTACGCGGTGCGCAGCTCGATGCGCTCTCTGACCGTCACATCCGACTGCGCCTCCCGTTCTTCCGCGAGCTGACGCTGCAGCAAAGCCTGCTCGAGCTGTTCACCGGCCTCGGCGGTCTCGCCGTGGTGGTGACCGGCGCGGCCTTGGCGGCGCGCGGCGCAATCGATCCCGCAATGCTGCCACTGCTGACGCTGCTGGCCATGGCGGCCTTTCTGCCGGTGTCGGAGATCGCCCAGGTCGGCCGCCAGCTCGCCGACACCCTGGGCGCCACTCGCCGCATCTATGCCCTGCAGAACGAGCCGGTTCCGGTGACCGACGGTCAGGGCGTTCCCGGCCAATCGAACGCCGCCACGCTGACGCTGGATCATGTGCGCTTCGCCTATCCCGGACAGAACCGCCGTGCGCTTGCCGACGTGACGTTCGCAATTCCCGCCGGCAAGACCGTGGCGCTGGTGGGGACATCCGGCGCCGGCAAGACGACGACGGCGCAACTGCTGTTGCGGTTCTGGGATCCGGACGATGGCGGCATCGCGCTGAATGGCGTCGATCTCCGGCAGTACAAGCTCGACGATCTGCGCCGCCGTATCGCCCTTGTGGCGCAGGACACCTATCTGTTCAACGATACGCTGCGCAGCAACATCCTGATCGCGCAGCCGGCGGCGAGCGAGGCGGACCTGATGGCGGCCATCGAGCATGCCTCGCTGCGGGAACTCGTCGAGGCCTTGCCCGACGGTCTGGACTCGCCGGTGGGTGAGCGCGGCACCAGTCTGTCCGGCGGCCAGCGCCAGCGTGTCGCCATCGCTCGGGCATTCCTCAAGAACGCGCCGGTGCTGATCCTGGATGAAGCCACGTCGCATCTCGATGCCGTGAACGAGCGCGCTGTGCGCCACGCGTTGGATCTGTTGAAAGCCGACCGCACCACCATCGTCATCGCCCATCGCCTGTCGACGGTTCGCGATGCCGATTTGATCGTGGTGCTGGAGCAGGGCCGCGTCGCAGAAACCGGCAGCCATGCCGAGCTCGTCGCGCGCGGCGGCCTCTATGCCCAATTGGTATCCCGTCAGCTGGCGGCGTCCTACGCCCCCGCGGCCCAATAGGCAGCGGGGCCGAACAGGCAGCGTCCTATCGGGCGCTGTCGTTCCGCTTCGACCGGCCGAAGCGGGCGAACGCCAGGACGTTGCTATCCGGCCGCACGGCTTCGTCCGCTTCCCAGCACAGGTACGCGTTCAGTGCCGTCGAGCCCATGGCCTCGATGACGGCCTCGTTGTCGAATCCCGGCAGCGACTGCAGACGCTCCAGCAGCGTCGAAAAATTTTCCGCGCTTTGCGGAATCGACAGGGCGGTCCCCTCGGCGCGGCCCAGCAGATGCCAGACCACATCGTCGCCCCAGGGACCGGAGTCGTTGGTTTCGATGACGACGGCCGCGAGATTGCCGATCGCCATGCTGACGGGAGCGATTCCGTCCGCACTGAATTGAATCATGTCATCCGACAGCGTGACTCGCGGCGGGGGCGGCTTCTCCAGCCGCAGCAACTTGCGCAGCCAATCCATTGGCAGCGCCGGACCTAGTCCCGGAACATCCGGTCGCCCTGCTCGTCGATGATCTGCTTCGCCTTGCGGACGCTGAGCGCGACCGCATCGTCCCAGCTCGAGCTGGTGTCGGCGCGAATGAACTTGTGTTCCTTCAGGCCTTCGGGGAATTCCTTGGCGATGGTGCCGACGGTGAGCCAGCCCGCCGCCTCGCGCCGCGGCGCCGGGCGTATGGTGTAGCCGTTATACTCGGTTGCATCGCCTTCCTTTGCCGCTCCGGCCGCGCCGCCGCCGCCGAAGATGCTGCGAAACAAGCCAGAGATTCCCGGTGCCATCTGCGTCTCCTGTGATGCGCGTCACACCAATATACCGCGCGCGCCGGGGATTTCACCGGATTTCACGGTCCATTTCCGCTGCACCCCCCGATGGATTTCCGCAGCATCCGTAGAGTGATGTCCTCGCACATCCCTCAATCGTACCTATGACTGGAGGACGTCAATGGCTGTCTACAATCTGAACAACAAGAACAACTTCCAGGACGGAACGCTTGCCAGCGATCTGTTCTGGGGCAACGGCGGCAACGATACGCTCAATGGCCTCGATGGCGCCGACACCATCGACGGCGGCGACGGCCACGATGGACTCGATGGCGGCGAAGCCAACGACTCACTGATCGGCGCCGCTGGCCGCGACGCGCTGTTCGGACAGATCGGCGATGACACTCTCGACGGCGGCACGGGCAATGACACACTCATCGGGTTCGACGGCTTCGACAGCCTGACCGGCGGCGATGGCCATGACAGCCTCGATGGCGGGATCGAGGACGATGACCTCTATGGCGGAAAGGGCCAGGACACGATCCTGGGCGGCGACGGCGCCGACAATATCGAGAGCGAGAACGGCGACGATTCCGTCGACGGAGGCACCGGCAATGACACGATTCAGGGCGGCGACGGAAACGACTACATCGTCGATGCCGACGGCCTGAACACCATCTATGGCGGCAACGGGAACGATACGGTCAGCACGAACGGCTACGGCGACGACAATATCGACGGCGGCGCCGGCAACGACTTCATCTTCGCCTCGAACGGCACCGATACCCTGATCGGAGGCAGCGGCAACGACACGGTGATGGGCGGCATCGGCGCCGATTTGATCGACATCAGCGGCGATGCTGCCGCGCCAGAAACTGACACTGTCTATGTTGGCCTTGGCGAAGAGGGCGACACGATCCTCGGTTTCGATGTCGACGCGCCGGGACTCGCGGTGGGCGGTGACATCATGTCCGTTATCGCCAACGGCAGCGGCGTGGCGCTCACTCTCGCCGATGCGGTGAGCCAGGGCTATCTGGCCTTCGCCGACGATGGCAACGGCAACACCAGCCTCCTGCTGGACGCCGACGGTTCGGCCGGCGCCGGCGCCGCAGTAACCCTCTGCACATTCGCTGACATCACCTTCACGAGCAGCGCGGCGGCGGAAACTGATTTCGCCGACAACATCGGTATCTATGTCTAAACCGTAGTGCGCCGCCAAAACGCGAAACCCCGCTCCGGATTGCTCCGGGGCGGGGTTTGCAGGGTGGCCGCCTTCGGGGGGACGAAAGGCCGGCCTTGGGGATCTCTGACTAGGAGGCTTGCGGTTGCTCGATATCCGGGCCGCGGCGGCCGCGGTCGGCCATGAATTGGTCGAACTCGGCTTTGTCCTTGGCGTGGCGCAGGCGGTCGAGGAATTCCTTGAACTCCTTCTGCTCCTCCTCCAGGCGCTTCAGCGTCTCCATCCGGTATTCGTCGAAGGCGCGGTTGCCGCTGGATTCCTGGCGGCCGAAACCCCAGCGGCCCCAGGGGCCGTGACGTCCCTCGGGCCGTCCTTCCCGTTCATTGTTGAAGTACCAGCGGCCGGGGCCGCTATGCTTTCCGCATCCCATGCGTCCACTCCATATGACATAGGCCAAGAGGGCCAATCCGATGGGCCAGAAAAGGATAAAAGCCAGCACTAACAAGGCGATCCAGGCAGCCTTGCCGTGCTCGTCAATCCTTGCAGCGATATCCATAGCAGCCCCTCATGTGAATGTAAGTAACATTCACATAAATGGCCCAACTTCAAGCTGGTGTCAAGAGATCGGCGGAGAAAAATCGCTTCAGCGCTTCGGCGGCGAGCCGAGGCCCTGCAGGTAGATCAGGAACCCGGCTTCCAGCAGATCGTCGGCCGACATCGGCAGTTTGCGCCGGGCGGCATCGCCGCGGGCGAACAGGGAAGCGATGCCATGGGCGAAGGCCCACATATGCAGGCTCAGCATCAGCGCCGGCGGGCGGCTTTCCTTGGGGATCTGCGCCGCCACGGCCTCCGAGGCCGCACGCAGAACGGCAAAGGCCCGGTCCGAGGCCTGCTGCAGCGCCGGCACGGCATCCAGCGCCAGGCCGGACTCGAACATCGCGGCGTAGAGCGCCGGCTCCTCCCGGGCGAAAGCCAGGTAGGCCCTGCCCACATTCTCGAAGGCGGCGACCGGTTCCGGCGTCCCGTTGTTCCAAGCCTTGGACAGGCCGGCCTCGAACTTCTCGAAGCCCACCAGGGCCACATCGGCCATCAACTCCGGAAGATCGCGGTAGTGACGATAGGGCGCCGCCGAGCTGACCCCCGCCGCCCGCGCCGCTTCGGCGAAGGTGAAGCCGGCCGGCCCCTTCTTGCCGATCAGGTCCAGGGCGGCGCGGATCAGCGCCTCCCGCAGATTGCCGTGGTGATAGCCCCGGCGGGGCTGACGATCGTCGTCCTTATGCCAGCTCATGTGAAGGGTTCTTACATGAATCGGCCGGGCCATACAGCCCGATTTGATGCGGCCCTAAGGCGGGCCGATATGGAGGGTCCTCAGCGCCAGGTGCACTTCCAGCAGGAAGGCGATCAGCGCGCCCATGAAGGCGAACATGGCGGCCACGAACAGCGCGCCGATGACAGGCGCGATGGCGGTGGCGGTGATCGTGCTGGCGAACAGCCCGACGATGACGCTGCAGACCAGGAGGGCGCAGAGCGCGCAGAGCAGCATGCCCGTATAGATCATCCGCGAACGCCGCTCCAGCACCCGCAGCTCCGACCGCAGCTTCGCCTGCTGTTCTGCCGGCGCGTTGTCATAGCGCCCCTCCAGCGACCGCGCCCGGTCCACCGCGCGGCCGAGCCGGTTGGTCAGCACGGCAATCATCGCGCCCACGCCCGTCAACAGAAACACCGGCGCCACCGAGAGCTGAATCACATGGGCAATGGAGGCGACGTCGGCGGCGAGGTCCATGGCGGCAGACTACGCCGCCGCCTGGTTCGCGCGGTCGACCACGGCGACGATGTCGCGCATGATCTGCGTCAGGTCGAAATCCTTGGGTGTGTAGACGCGGGCGACGCCGGCGGCTTTCAGTTGCGCCTCGTCTTCCGGCGGGATGATGCCGCCGACGACCACCGGCACGTCTTTCAATCCGGCGGCGCGCAGCTTCTCGATCACTTCGGCCACCAGCACCACGTGGGATCCCGAGAGGATGGAAAGGCCAATGATATGCACGCCCTCTTTCACCGCGGCGTCGACGATTTGCGCCGGCGTCAGGCGGATGCCGTCATAAACGACGTGGAAGCCGCAATCCCGCGCGCGCACCGCCACCTGCTCGGCGCCGTTGGAATGGCCATCGAGGCCGGGCTTGCCCACCAGGATTTTCAGCGGCACACCGATGCGCGTGGAGATCCGCTTCACATCGTCGCGCACGTCGGCGAGATAGTTGCTCGCCGCCGGCGCCGCCGCGAGGCTGACGCCCGTGGGGGCGCGATAGTCGCCGAACTTGCGCCGCAGCAGCGCCGCCCATTCGCCTGTCGTGACGCCGGCATGGGCACAGGCGATCGAGGCCGGCATGACGTTGCGGTCCTCCTTGATGGCAAGTTCCAGTTCGGCGAGAGCGTCCAGCGCCACCGCCGCGTCTCGCTCGGACCGCCAGGCCCGCAGCCGCGCCACCTGGTCCGCCTCGGCCTGGGGATCGACGGCAAGGAAGCCCGCGTCGCTGCCAGACGTCAGCGGCGACGGCGCGGACTCCGTATGCTTGTTCACACCGACGACAGTCTGATCGCCCGACTCGATGGCGGCAATGCGCCGCGCATTCGACTCCACCAGCCGCTCTTTCATGAAGCCGGACTCGACCGCCGCCACCGCGCCGCCGAGCGCCTCGATCTTCGCCAGCACCTCTTTCGCCTGCCCCACCAGTTCCGCCACCTTGGCGGCGATCACAGGCGAGCCCGCGAAGATATCGTCATACTCCAAGAGATCCGTCTCCTCGGCCACGATCTGCTGCAGGCGAATCGACCATTGCTGGTCCCAGGGCCGCGGCAGGCCCAGCGCCTCGTTCCAAGCGGGAAGCTGCACGGCGCGCGCCCGCGCATCCCGCGACAGTGTCACCGCCAGCATCTCCAGCAGCACGCGATAGACATTGTTCTCCGGCTGCTGCTCGGTGAGGCCGAGGGAATTCACCTGCACGCCATAGCGGAAGCGCCGCAGCTTTTCGTCCTGCACCTTCCAGCGCTCGCGGCAGAGTTCGTCCCACAGCTCGCCGAAGGCGCGCATCTTGCACATCTCCGTGATGAAGCGCAGGCCCGCATTCACAAAGAAGGACAACCGCCCGATCACCTGCGGCAGTTCGTCCGGCGGCACCTGGCCCGACGCCTGCACCGCATCCATCACGGCGATCGACGTCGCCAGCGTATAGGCCAGTTCCTGCACCGGCGTCGCGCCCGCCTCCTGCAGGTGATAGGAGCAGATGTTGATCGGATTCCATTTCGGCACGTCGCGGTAGGTGAAGGCGATGACGTCGGCGGTCAGTTTCAGGCTCGCTTTCGGCGGGAAGATGTAGGTGCCGCGGGACAGATACTCCTTGATGATGTCGTTCTGCACCGTGCCCGCGAGATCGCGGCGCCGCACGCCCTGCTTTTCCGCCGCCGCGATATAGAGCGCCAGCAGCCAGGGCGCCGTGGCGTTGATCGTCATCGACGTATTCATGCGGCCGAGCGGGATGCCGTCGAACAGCGCGGCCATGTCGCCCAGGTGGCAGATCGGCACGCCCACCTTGCCCACCTCGCCCCGCGCGTCCGGATGATCGGAATCGTAGCCGGTCTGGGTCGGCAGATCGAAGGCCACCGACAGTCCCGTCTGCCCTCGCGCCAGATTGCTGCGGTAAAGCTCGTTCGAGGCCTTGGCCGAGCTATGCCCCGAATAGGTGCGGATCAGCCAGACGGGATCGCGCGGCCGGGCGGCCGCTCCGTCCGCCGTCCTGTCGGTCGGCGGCGTCATGCCATTAGTCGGCTTGGAACTCTCGCCCATTCCGGCACTTGCCTCGTCTCCGGTGCTTTGAGTTAGATTAGTGCGCGGCTATTGTGCGGCGCAACAACAACGGTGCGAGCAGGATGGAAGGGAAGGGGCAGCATTTCCGTCCCGGCATGAAGACCGGCGCCTGTTTCAGCGTGCAAATTGGCTAGCAGCGCACCGGCGGAGACCGGAACGTTCGCGCCGCTGCCCGTCCTAACAATCGTCGGCGAAACCTACCGGCATATCGGGCGAAACTTCTGGGCCTATTCCGGTCAAATTCTCATCTGGGCGATGATCCTGTGGGCGGGCCAACTCGTCACGCAGATCATGACCGTGCCGATCTTTTGGCATCTTGGCCGGATGTCTGCCGGCATTGCGGAACTGACATTCGTCACGGCCGCAACCATCGCCTGCCTCCTGCCGGGTGGTGGCGCTACATTCCTCGCCTGTGGACATGCGGTCTTGCAGGGAAAGCCGGTGCGGTTCGCTGATGCTCTGCGCCTGCGGCGCGTCGGCGTCTTTTGGCGGACGCTGGTCATCTACTGGTTCGCCGTGCATCTGCTTCCGACCGTCGGCTCGCGCGTCGCTCATGTTTATACGAGCGTGATGCCGGAGGCCTACCGCTGGTCAGCCGATCTTTGGGTAGCATTCATCTATCTGTGCTGGTGCCTTGCCCTGACGCCGGCGCTGGTCATGGCGCTGCCGATCGCGGCTTTCGAGAGCAACCGCACGCCGTTTCGAGAAGCCTTCAGGAGATCGCGCGGCAACCGGGTCCGGATTGCGCTCTACGGTGCCCTCGCCGGCGGTCCGCCGCTGGCGCTTTCCATGGCGGTCCACTATGGCTGGTCTCCGCTCGCCACGGCATTGGGTATCGAAAATTCCAACATGCAGCAGATGCTGCTGTTGGCATTCTTCGCGGCGCCGATCCAGAACATCTTTCCCTACCTGACCATTCTCTGCTTCTCCAGCGCGACCTTCTTCGCCTACCTGCGGCTTTCGCCGCGGTTCGACGATGTGGCTCGGGTGTTCGACTAGGTCTTTGCGCGGTGCCCATGCCCTTTGATGTTTCAGCGAATTGCTTTCGTCGGCACTAGTTTTCTGCACCTGCCAACTATATCGTTAAGAGACCTGCCTGCTGACCGGACGCATCCCAAGCGGACAAGCATAACCTTCAATTGCGGATCGATGAGACCTGACATTGCAAACAACCGCATGCATATGAGAAGCACCGGCGTCACACGCCGGCGGTTGCTGCTTGGACTAACGGCTGTTGCACTCGGCGCTTCAGCATTTGGTCGGGGCATTAGCGCTGCCGGATCCAAGATCCTCGAGCGCGAATACGACGACGCACCGGACTGCTATCTGTTCGTGCCGCAGGGGCGGCGCCTGGATTCGCCGCTCCTGGTCGCGGTACATGGGATATCCAGGAACGCTCGTGAACTCGTTTCGGATCTGGCTGATACGGCCGAGCGGCGGGGCGCAATAATCCTGGCGCCGGTATTCACGGACTACCGCTATAGTGACTACCAGCGCTTGGGACGCCGCGGCCGCGGCGCACGCGCAGACAGGGCGCTTCAGAGATTGGTCGCGCAAGCCAGTGCCGAATTGCGGCTCATCTCCTCAAAATTCTATCTCTACGGACATTCCGGCGGTGCGCAGTTCGCCCATCGCTATGCCATGGCCTATCCCCACGATGTCGCCGCACTCGGGCTGAGCGCGGCGGGCTGGTATACGCTGCCCGACGCCGACCAGCCCTATCCCTACGGCATCCGGCCGACGTCGGACTCCTACGGGCTCACACTGGACCCGCGGGAATTTCTGAAGGTGCCCGCCTGCGTTTTCGTCGGCGAGGACGACATCAGCCGGGACGGCGCCTTCAACTCCTCGGACAAGCTCGACTCGATGCAAGGTCGGAACCGGATCGAGCGCGCGGCCCATTGGGTCGAATCCATGAATCGCGCGGCGCGGGCGCTGGGATACAACACGGCGTACTCTCTGCATTTAATGCGCGACGCCGACCATGACTTCGACGAACTGGTGGCGGCAGGGCTTGCGCAGGAA